>CAYXJU010000007.1:6366-35224 GCA_964464765.1 uncultured Candidatus Bathyarchaeia archaeon
GCAATAGCTGCATGTGCAAAGGAAAAATGGCGGATCTTCGGCGAAACCGAAGACATAACCATTGGAAACCTATTTGACATGTTTTCCAGAGCAGCCAAACTTCCCCCACCTGGAGGAGTCAGTGTAGAAAAACTGGCACAGAAAGGCTCCCACTACATCGAACTCCCATACACGGTCAAGGGCAACGACGTATCCTACTCGGGACTTCTCACAGCCTCGACAAGAAAGTTGGAGGAGCAGATTCCCATCGAAGACATATGCTTCTCACTTCAAGAAGTGTCATTCTCAATGTTGACCGAAGCCACCGAGAGAAGCCTAGCTCACACAGAGAAGAAGGAGTTGCTCTTAACAGGCGGCGTCGCTGCGAATATACGACTTCAAGACATGATGCGGACAATCGCTAATGAACACAACACCAAGTTCAGCGTTGTGGATCCAAAGTACAGTGGAGACTGTGGAGCCCAGATCGCTTGGGCAGGAATCTTGGCCTATCAATCAGGAGTGCAGATCGAAGTGGAGAAGAGTTTTGTGAAACCAAGATGGCGCTTGGACGAGGTTCAGGTTCCATGGAGGACATGATAATTCGTGCCATTGCTCAGAAAAGGGGCAGAGGCGAACCTGTACCTTGAGGACTGGCACGGCTACAGAGTTGTCGTCAAAAGACGTGTCTGCAAGACTTATCGACTTGAAGCCTTAGATACAAAGCTGAGGAGCTTCAGAACTATTCATGAAGCTCAGATAATGCATGAAGCCAAACGTTCCGGCGTTCCAACTCCAACAATCTACATGGTTGATCCCAAAGAATACACGATCGTTATGGAATACATCGTTGGAAGAAGATTGAAGGAAGCACTTGAAGAGACTTCAGGCGAATATCGAGACAATCTCTGTAAGCTAGCTGGATCTCAGATAGCTATGCTCCACCAAAACCACATTATCCACGGAGATCTGACAACCTCGAACATGATTCTAACGGATGAGGAGAAGATTTTCTTCATAGATTTCGGTCTAAGCTACTACTCTATCGAACTGGAAGATCTTGGCGTTGACCTGCACCTTATGAAGAGAGCTCTAAACAGTACACACTTCCTCCATGCAGACAAGTGCTTCGAACAAGTTGTCGCTGGATACAAAAAATTCGCCGGTGCAAAGAAGGCCAGTGATGTGATCCAGAAAGTCAGCGAGATAGAAAGAAGAGGGAGATACTTCGTAGAACGCTGAGCAAAGCTCAGGAGTGCACTGAATTTGAAAATATATTTCGCAACTACAAACAAGAACAAACTAGAAGAAGCAAACAAAATGCTCAAAGACTACGACATCGATCTAGAAATGCTGCCTGAGAAAAAACGAGAAATTCAATCGGACAAACTTGAGGAGATCGCCGAGATTTCGGCGAAAGAGATAGCTGAGGAACTCAAGGTTAAAGTGGTCACCGAGGATTCTGGCCTATTCATTCAAACGTTGAAAGACTTTCCCGGGCCCTACTCCGCCTACGTCTTCAAAACGATAGGCTGCAAAGGAATCCTCGACCTGATGAGAGATCAGGCAGATAGGAAGGCGAGGTTCATGGCAGTCGTGGCTTACTGTGAATCAACTCAGTCGCCAAGGTGTTTTGCTGGGGTCGTTGAAGGAAATCTCTCTAGGGAGACCAAGGGAAATAATGGATTTGGTTTTGATCCAATATTCGTTCCATCAGAGGGTGATGGACGAACATTTGCTGAAATGACTCTGAAAGAGAAGAACATGTACTCTCATAGGTCCAGAGCTTTCAGAGAGTTTGGTGAATGGTTTCAAGAGTATCGAAGAAGCCTTAAATAACGCACTCCGTTCTGATAGAGTCCGCGCAAATGTAATTGATGCATGCTTGATGTTAGGTGTCAATCGTTGGCGAGACTTTACGCAAGTAAACGAGGTCAATCGGGTTCCACGAGACCGATCAGCAAAAAAACGCCCGTATGGTGCAAATACCAGTCTGAAGAGATCGAGGCCCTAGTTGCGAAACTCGCTAAAGAGGACAACAAGCCAAGCATGATTGGAATGATTCTTAGAGATCGATACAGTGTTCCACTCGCTCGACCGTTGCTTGGAAAGAAAATCACTCAAGTTCTTAATTCGTCGGACTACAAACTGAAAATTCCCGAGGATCTCGATGCACTAATCAAGACAGCTGAAGCAATGAAGAAACACCACGAGAAGAACAAGAAAGACTACTCTACCAAGCGTGCCCTCAACCTAATCGAGTCAAAAGTACACAGACTGTCGAAGTATTACAAGTCTCGAGGGCTTATTCCACCTGACTGGAATTATAAGTCGGTTGTCGCATCTGTCAGATAGATATGTCAGACTCTGCCTATCGGCCATTTCTCGAGAAAATACTGGAAGCAAGGGACTTCATCCTAGATGAGACCAAGAAGAATTCTAGATTCCTAGTTCTCTCACACTTCGACGCTGACGGATTGGCTGCGGCTGGAATAATTGGAAAAGCACTGACGAGAATTGGATCGAGATTTCAGCTGAGAATTGTCAAACAATTAGATGAAGAAACTCTCTCACAGGCGCTTGGGGTCGATCCCGACGCCATAATCTTCTCTGAAATTGGTAGCGGATATCTCGAAGTCATAAGAAACGGTTTGAAAAAACAGAGAGGTTTGGTTCTAGATCATCATAAGCCATTGGGGGAACCCCCATCAAACATAGTGCACATCAACCCCCACGAGTATGGGATAGATGGCGCGAGAGATGTCGGCGGTTCAGGAGTTGTATACCTCGCAGCCAAGGCTGTTCAGGATTCGAATGTGGATCTTTCACCTCTCGCAGTTGTCGGAGCCCTCGGCGACATGCAAGATAAGAACGACAAACGGACGCTTCGAGGATTAAATGAACTGATTGTTGAAGATGCTGTTAAGAACGAATTGATGAGAACTGATACAGACCTGGTCCTCTACGGAAGAGAGACACGACCTATACACAAAGCTCTCGCCTACACCACCAATCCATTTCTGCCAGGACTCTCAGGCAAAGAAGACAAATGTCTTGAGCTCTTGTCTTCAGCCAAGATTCCTGTGGAGAGTGAAGGCAGAATGAGAACTGTCTCTGATCTTTCTCTGGAAGAGAAACAGAACCTTCTTACAAACATCATTCAGCACATAGCCTCGCTCGGTTTTCCGGGAAATGTGGCGTTGAACCTTATCGGAACCAGCTACACTCTACTACGTGAACAGAAGTGGACTCAGTTGAGAGACGCGAGAGAGTTTTCATCTCTTCTCAACGCTTGTGGGCGAATGCGTAAACCTGGAATAGCAGTCACAATCTGCTTTGGAGAGAGAGGATCAATTCTGGATGAAGTTCAAGAGCTCGTTGCTGAGTATCGACAGACATTGGCGAAGTATGTTGAATGGCTCTCTCAGACACGTGATAGAATAGTTGAGTTGAAGACTGCATATGTGGTTCACGGTGAAGGAACAATAGATGAGAACATGACAGGAGCCATATCATCAATGGTCTCTTCAGCGGGTATTCTTGGAACTGAAAAAGCGTTGATAGTGCTTGCAAGGACATCAAATGGAAAGATCAGAGTATCAGCTAGGGCGCCCAGAGCACTCATTGAGAAGAATGTCAACTTGGATTTGGCGATGCGAGCGTCAGCCGAGAAAGTCTCAGGGATTGGCGGGGGTCACGACGTGGCTGCTGGAGCCCAAATACCTGAGGATGAACTCGACACCTTTCTCAAAGAAGTTGATGAAACAATTCAAAGTCAGATGAGTTCGAGCAAAAGTTGAAGTCTGTAATCAAGTTTGAAGCTGAAGATGCAAAGAAAGCTCGATCCCTGGTCCTTGCCACAATTCCCGATAACGTTAATACTCCCAAATATCTTCGCGTGAAATCTCTTGTTCGTGGTAGACTGGTAAAATTCAGCATTGAGACTCCAAGATTAGACACTCTTGTCGCTACTATCGACGACTTACTTTCATGCATTCAAGCGACTGAGAAATCTATGGTTGTCGTTAGAAAATAAGTTCGCCATTGCAAAACTTTAGCGCACAGAGACCAACTATTTTGCGGGACCGATATGAGTTATTCCAGCGTATGGAACTAGTGCTTCAGGCACAATAATTGACCCATCCTTTGTCTGGTAGTTCTCCATTATAGCGACGAGTGTCCTCTCAATCGCCATGGCCGTACTGTTCAGAGTGTGAACAAATCTAGGCTTATCGTTCGGGGCCTTTCTACATTTAATATTTAATCGTCTGGCTTGATAATCAGTACAGTTGCTACACGAAACCATCTCTCGGTATTTGCCTTGTCCAGGCAGCCAGACTTCAATATCGTATTTCTTGGCTGCCGTTACGCCTAGTTCTCCGGAGCAGATATTCACGATTCTGTAGTGCAGATTGAGTTTCTGGTAAAGTCGTTCAGCGGTCTGTATCATCTTTTCATGTTCACTCCAAGAGTCTTCTGGTATCGTGAACTTGAACATCTCAATCTTCTCGAACTGGTGAACCCTGAATATCCCCTTCGTATCCCTACCATGTGCGCCAGCTTCCGTTCTGAAACACGTTGAGAAACCTGCATAGTAAAGCGGTAGATTGGATTCGTCGAGGATTTCATTCATGTGCATAGCGGCGAGAGGAACTTCAGATGTTCCTACAAGGCAAGCGTCCTCACCCTTTATCCTGTAAATGTCCTCTTCACCGAGGGGAAGGAATCCTGCGCCAAACATCGCTTTTTCTTTCACAAGAACCGGTGTAACGACAAGCGTGAATCCCTCGGATCTCAGGAGATCTAAGACCATTCGAACAAGAGCAAACTCAAGCGTGACCGCATCATTCTTAAGATAATAGAACCTTGCACCAGACACTTTTGCCGCTCTTTCAATATCAATCAGGCCTAGGCGCAATCCTACGTCTATGTGATCGCTTGGGTTGAAATCAAATGTCGGCTTTTCGTTCCAAGTTCTCACTAAAACATTGTCGTTCTCGTCTTTTCCAATCGGCACAGATTCATGCATTAGGTTCGGCAATCGGTGCAGGATCCAGTTGACCTTTTCTTCATTGGCTGTCATCTGGGTTTCAAGTTCCTTGATCTTTCCTGGAATGGCCTTGGCTTCCGCAAGCTTAGCCGACGCATCTTCGCGACTTCTTTGAAGAGTAGCTATCTCATCTGTCACAATGTTTCTCTGATGTCTCAGCTTGTCGACTTGAACTATCAATTCTCTTCTCTTGCGGTCGTAGTCAAGTATGTCGTCTATCCAGCGCAGTTTCTCCTGATCTCCTCTTTTTGCGAGATCGTTCTTCACAATTTCGGGATTTTCTCTAACGATTCTGATGTCAAGCATTTTCTACGGGTCTCCAGCAAGTTATCTGTGCGAAAGGTAAAGTGATCTCTGAGAGTTTCATGTCTCTCAGCAGTCTCCTTCCTTATTCGCTTGGTCTTAAATACTGTTATACTAGGCTTGGAAACGGAAGAATGCCCAACCTTATAATCAATGTATTATGATTAGTGTAGGCCATGGCTGATTTTGCTGGCTGGCTTCTTGGTTTCATGAGAACAGTCGGAAACCCTTACTTCGGGGTCTTTCTAATCAGTTTGGTTGGAAATCTGGCGGTTTTCTTCCCTATCCCGTATCTCATAGCAATATTCACGATAGCCATAGAGATGGGAAAGATAGACATTTTTCTCCTTAGTTTGCTTGGCGCTCTTGGAGCCACGATCGGCAAATTCGTGAGTTACGGAATTGGATATGGAGGCAGGCTCACATTGGGAGACAAGTACAAGCGTCGATTCAATGCACTGCGAATAGCACTGGGTGGTAGCCCATTTGTTGCCGCATTTATCTTCGCCGCGACACCCCTACCTGATGACTTGATATTCATTCCCCTCGGAATGATTCAGTACAGCCCACTCAAGACATTCATAGCTTGCGCAGCCGGAAAGTTCATTCTAACTTTCGCAATTGTCTGGTCTGCAAGGTTCTCACGTCAAACTATAGTTTGGCTTATCGGACCTGAGAACTCTATGATCTGGGTCGCCTCGATTGTTGTAGTAATCGTTCTGACTTTGATCATAATAATGATTGACTGGGAAAAGATTATCACGAAGAGAACTCTGGGAAAACTGCCTGCCTCAGCGGGAACGGACTGACCAGTCGCGCGTCAAATGAGTCGATTCTGCAAGCAATAGATATAAGAGACATGAATGTCTGTTTTGCGTACCGTCTGGTTAAGAATCGAATTCGAGTTCGGTAATCAATCCGAACAGGATTAGTCTGATTGGGACTAGACAATTGATGTGGTAGAGTGTAAATGTCAAAGGCGACCAAGAAAGTACGCGATAAATGGAGAGCCAAAGATTGGTATTCCATATACACGCCATCATATTTTGGCGAGTTGAACGTTGCGAATGTTCCATCCTCAGACCCATCTAGGATCTTGGGTAGAGTGATTGAGAACACGCTTTACGATGTAACTGGAGATTTTTCTCATCAATCAACCAAACTCAGCTTTCTCGTAGTCAATGTGAAAAGCGACAGAGCCGATACGATACTAAAGGGACATGAGTATTCAGCTGATTACCTCAGAAGCTTAGTGAGGAGGGGCAGTAGTAGAATGGACGGCATATTCAACGCGACCTCCAAAGACGGTTACACAACCAGAGTATCGGTGGTTGCTTTCGCTAGAGGAAGGGTCAAAGCCTCTCAAGAACATATGATCAGGGACCTTATGAGTAAGATTGTAGAAGAAAAGGCCAAGAGCCTCACGTACGACCAGCTATCACATGAGATGGTTCTTGGAAAGATCGGATCGGACATCTACAATATGGCGAAGAAGATAGTGCCTCTGAGGCATGTGGGGGTCAGAAAATCGAAGCTCCTAGTCATGCCTGCAGGCGTAATGAGCAAAACCCCAGAGAAGGAAGAAACCCCGAAACCGGAAGAGCCAATTGCGGCGAAGTAACCCCGCTCATATCTATATCGATCGATCTGAACCAAACGCCCTTTACATGTTTACTCAGTCAGGTATCTGACATTTCTCGCATTTAGCCAACATCGTATTTCTTAGCACGTTCGATTGCTTAGCAGGCTCACTTTTCATCAGCCCTTCATCTGACCGCAAGGTATTGATACTTTGTGCTCGCAATAACTCATCTCTAAACCGAGAAAATCTTCTGAGAGAGCGAATTTGTCGAAACTCTTCGGGACATCTGGAGTTAGAGGAATCATCAATGTTGAGGTAACTCCGAGACTGGCATTCGAACTTGGCTCTGCTGTTTCCACACATATCCAAGGCAAGAGAATCGCGGTGGCATGCGATACGAGGCGGTCCGGTCAAATGCTTCTCTCAGCATTCGTCTCCGGCGTCATAGCCGCGGGTTCTGATGCAGTCAATTTGGGAATAGTGCCCACCCCTGTACTAGCGTATCTGACGCACACTCTGCATTTTGACGTTGGCGCGATGATTACTGCAAGCCACAATCCACCTGAGTACAATGGAATAAAATTCTTTGATAACGCAGGCGTAGCCTATGGTTCTCTTGAACAGTTGGAGATCGAGAAGATTATTGAAACTAAAAAGTCAAGGTTCGTTCCATGGAATTGCGTGGGTACTCTAGATTCGATCAACGAAGCTGATCGTTATGTGGAGATGGTTCGCAGAGCAGTTCACCTTGAGAAAAAGTGGCAAATCATTGTTGATGCAGGCTGTGGAGCAGCTCATTCTTTGGCACCTCAGTTGCTGAGACTTCTTGGGTGCAAAGTAACGTCGGTGAACTCTCAGCCTGACGGCTTCTTTCCAGGAAGGACGCCTGAACCTTCCCCTGAATCATTGAAACCACTATCACTACTTGTCAGGGAGACTGGGGTTGACCTTGGAATCGCTTATGATGGGGATGCGGATAGGGTTTCGTTTGTTGATGAACATGGAGTGTTCATGCCATTCGACCAATCTCTCGCAGCAATAGCCGGATATTTTCTGAGACAGAAGGGGGGCGGGATCATCGCAACTCCGATTGACGCTTCTATGAGCATAGATGAGGTGGCTGCCAGAGAGCATGGGGAGGTTGTAAGAACAGCAGTGGGAGATGTGGAGGTTGCGCGAGCCATCAAAGAGAGAAATGCGGTTTTCGGCGGGGAACCTTGCGGAGCTTGGATAATTCCAGAAGTTCACATGTGTCCCGACGGAGTTCTTTCAAGTGCTATGTTTCTTAAGGCTCTGGAAACCGAGAATGTTTCAGCCTCGTCATTCATATCTAGAGTTCCCGTGTACGCGATCATGAGAGCGAAGGTTAACTGCGCATCGAAGGCGAAAGAGTCCACTATGAACAGATTGAAGGAAAAGTTGCCTGCACGATTTCAAGAGCACATTCAGATTACAACTATTGATGGGATTAGAATCTCCACCAACGATTGGTGGGTTCTAATTAGACCTAGCGGAACCGAGCCAACTATCAGGATTACCGCGGAAGCCAGAACTGAGAAGCTGGCAAAGACTTTGTTGGAACTGGGGGTGAATGAGGTTTCGAACGCTGTGAGGGAGGTGGTTCCTTGAAGGCTGTGATATTGGCGGCTGGTCAAGGGGTTAGGCTTTGGCCTCTAACTGAGAACAGGCCGAAACACATGATCCCAATCGGTGGGAGACCAATAATATCCCACGTTATCGAATCTTTAGGCAAGAACGGGATATCCGACGTTCTCATCATAGTCGGCTACAAGAAGGAAGCGATAGAAGACTACATTGGAGATGGAGGAAGATTCAATGTACATGTCGAATATGCGGTCCAACCGAAGGTAGCTGGAACTGCTGACGCGATCAGACTTGCGGAAGGTCACGTTACTAGCGAACCATTCTTGGCTGTCTCCGGTGACCAGTTCATATCTCCAAAATCGCTGGAGAAGGTTCTGGCCATGCATGAGACCCATCCAAATGATGTTGTAATGGGAGTAGTTCCAGTCGATAAACCCGAGTACTATGGTGTTGTGTCAGTTGAAGGTAACAATGTGAAAGACATCGTGGAGAAGCCTCAGAAGAGTGGCATTGCGGGGAACCTTGTAAATGCCGGATTGTACGTGTTCTCGCCCAAGATTTTCTCAGCAATACATCAGACGCGAAAATCAAAACGAGACGAATTTGAGATCACAGATTCGCTCCAGTCACTTATTCGACGTGGATCAGGGGTTAAAGCAGCAATGATCGACCCCGAAACTTGGGTTGACGTTGGTAGACCTTGGGATCTTTTCGAGGCGAATGAGAGGGTTCTCAAACTGGCTGAACACAAAGTAGATGGCGTCGTTGAAGAAGGCGCCAAAGTGGTTCCACCCGTGACCATATCTAAATGTGCCAGAGTCAAGACTGGATCTACGGTGATTGGACCAATCTTTATTGGAGAAGGTTCAGAACTTGGGCCTAACTGTAGGATCAGGCCCTACACGAGTATCGGAAAAGATGTGAAAATAGGACCCTCCTGCGACATAAAGAATAGCATAATCATGGACGAGACCAAGGTGCCGCATCTGACTTACGTGGGAGACAGCGTAATCGGAGAGAGATGCAACTTCGGAGCAGGCACCAACATCGCCAACCTCAGACTTGACGATGCAACAGTCAAGACACCGATACGAGGCAAAATCGTTGATAGTGGAAGGAGGAAGTTTGGTGTAGTATTGGGAGATGATGTGAGGACTGGAATCAATGCGAGTCTCATGCCTGGCGTGAAGGTGGGTTCCCGAAGCTGGATTGGACCAGGAATTGTGTTGGAGAAAGATGTGCCAGCAGACACCATTGTTCTCTGTAAGCATGTTATCAAACTAAAGAAACATAAGAAAAAGGCGAAGAGTCTAGAGTAAGCCTAGAAATCTCGGTGTTTGAGCAATATTGGTTGACATTAGCAGACAAGAATTCAAACGAAAATATCCAAACCTCGCCAAAGAGATAGAGTCACGAAATGGAAGCTTTGAGATTACAAATGTTGATGGCGAAAACGTTGTTGAGAGAGCGAGTGAAGAATCGTTGGAAGGGTATGTTCCAACTGCCACAGATTATCTTCGAAGATGTGACAATGATAAGCAAGCCGAAGAGACCATCAACTACTTGGAAAAGAAAGGGGAGATAAGTAGCGAGTACGCCGATCAATTAAGAAAGACTCTAAAAGAGAAGGGCCTCAGAAGTTTCGGCCCTAAGAAAGAGCACGATTACTACCTTAAGAGAGCTGGTTACGGATAAGAGGTTGGCTGTGTAGTTTTCAAACAGCAACTGTTTAAACAATTGAGTAACGCATGTCTCTTTGATGAGGCATGCCATTCATCTACACGGGAATAAGAGTCAGGAATCTGCGGCGATCACTTCAGTTCTACCAACGAGTCATGGGAATGAAGCAGATTCTTAAAGGAAGAATGGTGGCAGGCGGAATCTACGTTCAACTCAAGAACCCACAGTCTGGGCAGAGACTGGAACTGAACTATTACCCGCCAGGTACAAAGTTTCATGAGAAGTATCAATCTGGCTGCGAACTGGATCATCTTGCTTTCTGGGAGAAAGATGTGGACAAAAGGTACGGGGATTTGATCAGAAGAGGCGCCAAGAAGGCGGTGGAACCATTCTCTGAAGATGGGTATAGGTTAGCTTTCGTTAAGGATCCAGATGGAATTTGGATCGAGCTCTTAGGGGCTGAAAGACGAGCGAAACTCCAGAAACCCAGCGGCTGAAAGAAGTCAGGTTTTTTCCTGATGCTATGTTACAGTCAACCTCTCTTCTTAGCGCTGACTATTGAGAGGACATCTCCGTCTTTGACTTTGTAGTCTTCTCCCACCCTCATCTTTGACTTGGCCTCAACGGCGTAGATGAAGCCTTCGCCTAGGTCTGAATGGATTATTGAGGCGAACTCTTTTGCGGTGGTGCCGTCTGGCACAAGATACGCATCTGGCA
The DNA here is from genome assembly GCA_964464765.1 of uncultured Candidatus Bathyarchaeia archaeon. Lineage (GTDB taxonomy): Archaea > Thermoproteota > Bathyarchaeia > 40CM-2-53-6 > CAVXDP01 > CAVXDP01. The sequence goes on from CAYXJU010000007.1 coordinate 17,283, forward strand.
GAATGCGTCCTCTATGATCCGTGAGCTTCTCCGAGTCTTCAACAGGATAGACTGCAACCATTCCGAGAAGCTCAAGGTAAGCTGCGTTTATTGTGTTCTGAACGCCTGTAGACGACCACTTTGAGAGTATCTTCTCTCCAATTGTCTCAAGAGCCCGTTTCTGTTCTTCTTTTAATTCGTTTGGTTTCAGAATATTGAATTTTGAGGCTCCTGGTGCGTAGTCTGTCAGATTCTTCTCGCTTGATCTTCGAAGCGCAAGTTCAGCCTCGGCGCAGCACGGAACCACGTTGTAGCCAAGCTTCTTCAATCGCTCAACATTTGCTTCAGCGGCCGGCAGGTCAATTTTGTTCGCTGCCAGTATCATAGGTTTCGATACTGATCTTACTTCGTGAATGAAATGGCGTAGGTCTTCTTGCTTCCACTTCGATGGTTCATCCTCGTTCACGCCTGACCGTTTGAAGGCTTCTAGCAGATGTCTTCTCTTTATGGCGAGGCCGCTCAATCTCTTCTCCAAGGCATCTACGAGATCTTCTCCAGAAGCTTCTATTTTCCTAGCAATCTTCTCCCAGTCTTTGCTGATTATTTGAATAAGCCACATGTCAATTTCTTCTTCCAGAAACTTCACGTCCTCGGCTGGGTCATGTGTTCCTGGATTGCACAGTTTTCCATCACAATCTGTTCCGCCAGACGCATCTAGTACATGAATAAGAGCGTCAGCTGTACGGATTTCATCCAGAAACTGATTACCCAGTCCTTTTCCACACCATGCGCCTGGCACAAGTCCAGCGACATCAATCATCTCGACTGGTATCAAACGTATTCCGTTTACACACGCGGAATTGGCTGGTTGATCCTTTACACCGAACTGTGTGCACACACAGGGTTTTCTGACGTATCCGACGCCTCGGTTAGGTTTTATTGTTGTGAAAGGATAATTCGCTATGGGTACGGACACTAGCGTTGCGGCTGAGAAGAAAGTGGATTTACCCGTGTTCGGTTTTCCAACGACACCAACCATGTATCCCATTCAGAGCTCACAACAGATAAGTCCATTAGATCTCAGTAGATATTCCTATCGCCTAGCATGGACGTTCGATGTATACACGCCGAGTCGGAAATACATGTTCTACGCACAAAAGCTTATGAGAACGGAGCCTTGCAACAGCTATTTCAAGAATTAGTAGAGCATGAAAAAAGTGTTTAACGTAACGATATCTAGTTATGCACTTCGCAAGATTGAGGAACATACGAACAAACCATACGAGCAGATAGGTTTTCTCGTAGGAGAACTAACGGATCAAGGCCTAATGATAAGAAACGCAATCAGCGGCGAGGGAGACGCAAACGGTTCTTGTTCTGCCATATCGACAACTTCTCTAGCAAGAATAGCTGACGACATTCTTAACGGAAGAATAGACGGCAAGATAGTTGGATGGTACCACTCTCATATCGGTGCAGGTGTGTTCATGTCGGAGACTGATGTCCAAACACAACTGAGACTCCAGCAGTTCTCTCCCCACGTGGTAGCTCTAGTCATAGATACTGTGGCTAAGGAGTTCGGGATCTTTAGTTACGAGCTCCATCAGGGCCTAGTTCAGATTCCAGAAGACTGCATAAGGATCACCTGAGATACGTGACCGGGCTTTTTCCGAGTTCAAAAGCTTTGAGAACTTTCTACAGTTTTGCGGGTAAAGTAAGACTTCTATCATTCCTCACGCTTGGATGAGTTGGGTCGACCATAACGACCTCAAACCACTTGTGTTTGCCATCATCCCAAGTCCAATATGAATTCAATGGGAGCATGTTTGGAAACTTCTTGGCCGCTCGTTCTTGAGCGATCTGTTTCAAACTTTTGCCGCGAGTAAATTTGGTTACACCAAGCGACTTCTGTCTTCTCCCAGAAACAGGTCTGATCTTTCTAGCTCCCCCTTTTCTCAATCTAACACGGACAACTGCGAACCCCTGCTTCGCCTTGTATCCATAGCGTCTAGCTCTATCGAGTCGCGTTGGAACCTGCACCCTCACTATCGCAGGTTCTTTCCTCCAATCCTCAGCGGCGTGTCTCATCATTTCTCTAACATACGATTTTCCAGGGTTTCTCCAAGCCTTTGACATGTACTTGTAACCGCACATTTCCAACATCTTCCAATACTATTCGAGATAACGTTGTCAGTTGAAGCTTCGGTAGTCATGACTTGCTGGTCTTGATAAATCTTGCTTCAGCGCTCCAAAATCGAAGACATATAAGTTTGATCACGATGACAATCGTGCATTCGTTTGCATCGAGAGGTTCGAACACTATTGGACGACTCGGAACTTGTGAAGAAAGCCAATAAGCCTGCTGAACTCGCGATGAAATATCACCCTTTCTACAGAGGTAAGATAGAAGTAGTTTCGAAGTGCCCGGTAACCAGTTTTGAAGACTTTGCAGTTTGGTATACTCCAGGTGTGGCTGCGCCATGCAAAGCAATTGAAAATGATAGGGAGCTTGTGTACGATTACACCAACAAGTGGAATACGGTTGCTGTCGTGACTGATGGTACAAGAGTCCTTGGTCTGGGAGACATCGGGCCAGAGGCCGGATACCCAGTCATGGAGGGGAAAGCTCTTCTTTTCAAGTACCTTGGTGGAGTTGATGCTTTTCCAATATGTCTCGCAACGAAGGATCCTGAAGAGATCATCACGGCTGTGAAGTGGCTTCAGCCTTCATTTGGCGGAATCAACCTTGAAGATATTGAGCAGCCAAAATGTTTCCAGATACTCAACACTCTGCGAGCTGAAGCTCAGATACCCGTCTGGCATGATGACCAGCAGGGAACAGCCACGGTCATCCTGGCGGGTCTGATAAACGCCCTTAAGATCGTTGACAAAGGAATGAAAGATGCCGAAATAACGGTTATAGGTGCCGGAGCGGCGGGACTATCGACTGTGCGTCTTCTCGTCTCAGCAGGCGTATCCGCCGGAAATATCATAATTGTAGATAGCAAAGGCATACTTCACCGCGGTCGAAGTGACCTCCAACAGCAGGGTAATGAAGAGAAGTGGAAATGGTGTCTGAAGACGAACTCGGACAACAGAAGTGGCGGAATGGCTCAAGCAATCTCAGGTGCAGATGTCTGCATTTCCATGGCCAAATCCGGTCCAGGCGTCATCACGAAAAACATGATTGGAACTATGGCTAAAGACTCGATAGTGTTCGCCTGCGCGAACCCGATTCCAGAGATCTGGCCTTGGGAAGCGAAAGAGGCGGGAGCTCGAATCGTGGCAACTGGTCGTTCGGACTTTTCGAATCAGTTAAACAATTCGCTCGGATTCCCAGGAATCTTCCGAGGAGTGCTAGACGCTGGAGCTAGGACGATAACGGACGAAATGTGCCTAGCGGCTGCATATGAGTTGGCAGATCTTGCAGAGGAACGAGGCCTGAAAGAAGATCGGATTGTTCCAACGATGGATGACTGGGAAGTCTATCCTAGAGAAGCGGCGGCTGTGGGGGTGAAAGCGATCGAACAAGGTCTAACTCATACGAAACTTGGAAAGAAAGAATTGTATGAGATCGCATTCTCACACATAAGAAGAGCCAGAGAACAAGCAAACCTGATGCTTAAGAACGGAATGATTCAACCCTTCCCAAAGTAAACAGACTGCCAACTGACCTGCAACGTGATTATTCATCAGTTCTCTACGTAACGTTTGATAGTCAGGTCCACGTGTTCTTCCTTGGCTGGCGAGCCGGTGGGTAGCTTTCGAGCGAAGAGCTTGAGGAAACTCCACCCACTACGCGGAGGCGTGACTCGTGAGGGTCGGATGAGAATCCGAGCCTGGGCGCAGAAAAGCTACCTTGACCGACAATCGGCGTTGATGCGGAAACGTTGAGCAAGCCGGTTGAGGGTGAAATATGCCTGGCCACGCAGTGAAAGGGATAATAGGCGTCTATGAGATCCGCGGGAGACGCGGGTACCCCGATTAGATAGATGCTACCTAAAACAGAAGGTGGGTTATTGCCGGCACGCCAACCACATCTTGTCCTTCAACCAGTGAATCGTGTTTTCAGATGTTGAAGGCAAAGAGGAGTACCGACAAGACTTTAAGTGATGCGAAACAGAAGGTTTGACAATCTTTCATCGCGAAATCGAAAACAGCTGAACACCATGAATTGGAGGTCGAGGTGAATGACAGAAGTAGATCGTTGCCCGAAATGCAACAGCCCTTTGACCAAGCTGCCAGTATGGTATTACACTAGATTCGGACCGGTTGAACTAGTAGGTTGCACACAGTGCCTGAAGAAATTGTTGTCGTAAGCACGCTCCATTAACGAAACTTGCAGAAGTCTTTCAATTTCGTTTCTTTCTTATGCGTTCGGCCACTTCGTTAGCAACGTTCAGTGCATAGTCGATATCTTCTCTTTCTATTCCATTGTGTGTTACTATTCTCACTGTGGTTGGACCATAGTTGCTTGTTTTAACGCCGTTCTTCTCCATCTCAGCTATGAATTCAGCTGAGCTCGTCTTCAACTGTTCTACTTCAATTATTACCATATTCGTTTGCACGCGTTCCATATCTATCTTGATTCCCATTTTTTGAAGTCCCACAGCTAGTCTCTTCGCGTTTTCATGATCGTCTCGAAGTCGGTCGATCATTTTCTCAAGTGCTACCAAGCCTGGAGCCGCTATTATTCCTGCTTGGCGCATTGCACCACCCAGCATCTGTCGGTTTCTTCTCGCTCTTTCTATGAATTCTCTGCTTCCCGCCACTATCGACCCCAGAGGGCAACTCAGTCCTTTAGACAAACAGAACGTAACTGAGTCAACTTCGCGTGTCAGATCTCTCACATCCACTCCTAGTGCAACAGCAGCGTTGAATATTCTGGCACCGTCCACGTGTACCTTCATTCCATGTGACTTTGCCACTGAAGCAAGTTCGTTGGTTTGATTGGGTGTAACGCAGGTTCCCCCAGCTCTGTTGTGAGTGTTCTCCAAGCAAAGAAGCGTTGGTTTCGGTTGATGATATCTATGCTCAATCTGGGCGATTCGTTCCACGTCTGCTGGATCCGGAACGCCAAGATCCCCTTTTACTGCATGAGGGATCACACCTGCTATCGCAGACATACCTCCAGCTTCGTAGTAGTATGTGTGCGACTCTGCTTCTAGGATGACCTTGTCTCCACGGGAGGTTTGAGACATTATTGAAACAAGATTTGCCTGAGTTCCACTTATTACTAGCAAAGCATCCTCTTTTCCTAGTTTCACAGCCGTCTTCTCTTGGAGTTCGCTTACGGTTGGGTCTTCGCGATATTGATCGTCTCCCAAATGAGCGTTCATTATTGCTTTCATCATTTCATGAGTGGGAAGCGTAACCGTATCGCTCCTGAGGTCAACTATTTTCATCTGTCTTCATCGTCCGATAGGTTCAGCCAGTAGCTATGGAACGCGACCTAAAGAATTTGCTGCCATAAGCAATCAACTCACGGATCATGCGAAGACGTTCTTTGCGCGAACGAAAACCAGCTAATCAGGCCGTGAAATACTCGTGTTCGATTCTGTTAATGTCTTCGCTGCTGGTAGCCTTCTGATAGTCTCCCAAAGGATCTTTGTTCAGAGTGTAGAATGTTGGTCCCCACTTGAACAATGACAGGGCCTGTTCAGCCCTCTTCCTAAATCCAAGTATGAAAAGGGAGGCTGCCAACGCTTCAAGAGAACTAAGCTTCGAAATTTGCGCGTAGCTCGTGGGGTTCGCAGCAAGCACAAGCGGTAGCCGTCTATGGAGTCCTGGAAAACCTCGCGTGAAAACTCCATCAACTTTCTCCCAAGAACAGTCGATAGCTACCAACCCAAATCTTTCAGCTCTATCTCTATCCATGGGAGTTAACACGTCTTGTGAGAAAGGGTTGAGAACCACTGACGACTTTGGTAACATCGATGCACGATAGATCGGCGACGCAAAATGGAACCTAACTAGCTTCGCTGATGTGCATTTCTTGGGGTCGTCTTGCCTCATTATGTAGACATACAGTCTTGGTCCTTCAGTCACGACTCGGTCACAGCTAGTCGATTCTGAAATCCTTATGCATCATCGGATTCTCAAAGACCTTAGGGAGATGTTCAATCAAGTCGGAGGCGACCATGTGAAATCCCTTTTCTTGGCGAACGACGTCTCCCGCAGCGCCGTTGACGAAGGCTCCAGACGCAGACGCTTCCATGGGATCATAGCCCTGAGAGACTAGAGCTCCCACAATTCCTGCTAGTACATCGCCGGTTCCACCAACAGTCATACCTGGATTTCCAGTGGAGTTCAGCTTTACTCGGTTTCCGTCAGAGATTACATCCACCGTTCCTTTGAGCAATATCGTGGCCCGTTTCTCTTTGGCTGCTTTCTTAACGTCATCAATCTTCTCCTCTAGTGCCGTTCGCGGTCTCTTTCCAACAAGCTCCTCGAACTCGCCTGGATGAGGTGTTAGCACAAGCGGTGTGTCGAACCGCGTCTTCGAAGTTCCATAGACACCTATCGCATCAGCGTCGATCAAAGCAGGTTTCTTAAGTTCATTGACTATGTCGAACAGTTTCTCAAGAGCGTTGACGGTTTCTCTATGGTCGCCTAGACCGGGTCCTATCACGATGGCAGATGACTTTTCCAGTGCGCTCTTTATTTGAGATATGTTGGAGGGGGTCAAATGGTCACCGCTAAGTTTCAATGTTATCAAGTTAGGTGAGAATGAAGAGATTGTATGAGCAGTTTTTTCCGGAGCTGCTATGACTGCTAAATCCACGCCAGTTCGGAGAGCCGCAAGCGCAACATATGATGGCGCTCCCGCGTACGTTTCGCTGCCTCCAACGATCAGCAATCTTCCAAAATCTCCCTTGTGAGAAACCGGAAATCTGGTCTTCTTTGTGATTTCCACATCTCCTGGTCCAGCGTAGAGTTCAGCTTCAGGAGGAACCCCTATGTTCACAACCTTAACCTCGCCAAGGTATTCTTTGGCGTTCGCGAAGCCAGCTTTCATTCTGTGGAAAGTCAAGGTCAAATCGGCTTTCACAGCATCCCCAAAAGTCTTTCCCGTATCAGAATCCACGCCTGATGGAACGTCCACCGCCAGCCGAAATCCTTTGGATTCATTCACAGCTTTCACTGCTTGAAGAATTGGCGGACGGAGGCTTCCTCTCGCACCGGTTCCAAGCAACGCATCGATGACAACGTTGCTTTCGCAGGGTTCAACGAAAGAAGAGTCAGAAACGATCTTCAACCTTATTGAAGACGGCATTCTCTTCAGCGTCTTCCAGTTTTGAATAGCGATTTCTTCTTTAATGTCTGTTTCACGGCCTATTAGTTGGAAGACAACTTGAAAGCCTTGGGATGCTAGGTGTCTCGCGGCAACCATTCCATCTCCACCGTTTCTTCCCGTTCCACCGTAGATGGTGACTTGGGATGCAGGTGGAATTCTTGATGCGACCTCTTGAGCAACGTTTCTTCCCGCGTTCTCCATAAGTTGTAGAGTCGATACTCCCAAGTATTCGCAGTTCAGTTCAATTGCCCGCATCTCTCTTGATGTAACAGCAGCCGCTGACATCGAGTTCTCCACAACTCAAATTCAATTCGTAGTCCTCTTGAACCTTTCGCAGCAGTTTTAGGTATGGCAATCTCGAAGCTTCGTAGGGAGGTTTTTCTGTCTGAAAACCTTTTTATCAGCGTGGAGCGATTGTTTGCTGATCGAGGCAAACAAATTGCCGTCTGCTTTTGTGTTAATCAATGCTGAGATAGGTTCAGAGGACGATGTTCTAAAGGCTCTGAAGACGATTCCGAACGTGAAAGAAGGATACGTAGTCTACGGCGTCTACGACATAGTAGCCAGAGTTGAGGGAGAGACTATGGAGAAGCTCAAGGATATAGTCACGTGGAAAATTCGGCGCCTCGACAAGGTCCGTTCAACACTGACGATGATAGTCATCGAGGGAGAATGAGTCTCCCCGTTTTCTCGGCGTTGTTTCGTACTGTTTCCAGTTCTTACCTGAGAATATCTATCTTGAATGGATCAGGAATTGACGAGGATTGCATTTCACATAGGCTTGGACGACACTGACTCTCCAAGAATGGGCTGCACCACATATATTGGAGCCCTGCTTGTTGAGAAACTTGTTGCACTGGACTGTGAATTCATAGATTACCCGAATCTGATAAGGCTGAATCCAAATGTTCCTTGGAAGACCAGAGGTAACGGCGCCGTATGTCTTCGAGTAACTTGTGAGAATGATCTCATCGATAGGATAAAGGAAACAGTTCTGGAGATGGTTACTAGAAATTCTGATCTTGAGTATGCGAAGACGGATCCTGCCGTGGTCTTTCTCAAGGGTCCAGTCCCGGACGAACTTACAGAGTTTTCGAAGAGGGTTCTGCAAGATATCGTTACAATCGAAGAAGCAAAGGCAGCTGCGGGTAAATCTCATGCTGAAATCTGCTTGATCAAAGGACAGAGGGGAATGATAGGTGCTCTTGCAGCGGTTGGGGAGACTCTTCGAGATGATTTCACGTACGAGATTATCGCATATAGGATGCCTGAAAACAGAGCAACTCCGAGAATGGTGCGTCGAGAATCCATATTGAAGATGGACAAGGAAACTGCTCCGTTAACATTCAACAATTATGATCCAAGAAAGAGACGCATACTGATTACTCCACGCGGCCCTGACCCAATCTTGTACGGGATAAGGGGAGAGACTCCGGAGATTCTGAAAAAAGCGCATCAAATTGTCGTCTCGGATGAAGAGATCGAACGATGGGTCGTCTTTCGATGCAATCACGGCACGGATGCGCATCTTAGGAAGATAGATCAAATACGCAAAATCAGACCTCACAGCCCAGTCATCGTGTCGGGAGTTGTTTCATCATTTCCCAAAACGATTCCTGGAGGACACATAGTCTTCAAATTGGAGGATCAATCGGGTTTCGTTGATTGCGCTGCATACGAACCTACAGGCGACTTCAGGGAAATCGTTCGACGCTTGATTCCAGGCGATGCGATAGAAGCGTTTGGGGGAGTAAGAGAAGCGTCACCCAAGAATCCAGTTACCATAAACCTTGAGAAGATCAAGATTGTGAAACTGACCAGTAAATTCAGATATCTTAATCCACTCTGCAACATCTGCGGCAAGAGAACCGAGTCTTCAGGTAGAAATCAGGGATTCAGATGCCCCAAATGCTCTAAAACCTTTCCAATCAACACCAGAATTTCAGAACTTGAGCAACGCAACTTGGAAGAGCGACTGTATATTCCGCCGCCTCGGGCACATCGTCATCTAACTAAACCTTACTCAAGATATGGGTTTGAGAAAAATGTTGATCCTCAACCACCTTCTTCAATGTGGCACTATCCTTAATCTTCGATCATGCAGGCGTGTCGATTCTTCTGAGATCGAGCGCCTTGGCCAGAAAATCGTAGACACGTCTTCCAGATTCATTGTCGGGTTGAAATGACGCGGCGGACCCCAGTATTCCAACGCCCTTCAATTGGTGATACTCGGAAAGTCCCAGAAGGAGTCCAACTGGGCCTGGAAGTCTCTTGGCCTCGTACGGTTTTGCTCCAAACGCACTGAAGTCTTTCAGAAGTCTCGGCGTTGTGGCCGCAACATAGATTTCGTCTGACTTGCTTGCCACTGCAACCGCATCCAAAGCGATAAGCATTCTTGAATGAACTTCGACCGCAAACCCGACTATTTCATCGAAGACATCATAGTAGCTCTTGGAATCTTCTGATGTGATCGGAGTGTTCGAAATTGCGATGACCATATTCGGGTTGATGGATTTGCTTGCGAAGAAATCAAATCCGGGAAGGGCGCACACTCCGTTGCCTTGGATCATGACATGATCAGGAAAATTCTTGCTGTAGTAATGTCCAAATTTCTTCGCACCGGAGAACTTTGAGAAAAAACCTAGGGCTATCAACCCCACATTTCCGACTCCGGGAAGAGCGACCGCAAAGACTGGTGACTCAACGTCTGGTTTCGATTCTATGATAACCTTCTCCAAATCATTTTCCCAATATCCAAGACAGGCGATGGTTGCATAAAGAGATTAATTCCTAGGATGAGAAAAGGAGATTCGAACCCATCTGGACCGGAGTTGTTTCAATGGTAAGACGCATCAGCGAAGGGCAGTTTAAATAGATCAACAGAAAAAGTCGGTGTACGTTCTGATGTCGTGAAAGCTGATGGTTGAAATGCGCTCAGGCAACTCTGTCGGAATGTCAGGATTCAAAGACAATCATGTTGGTGTTCGCGGTCTTGAGTTCGCCAAGGCTAGACTCCATGATTACTATCAATATCATATTGAAACTGCGTGCAGGGAACAACAGAACTTGGAGACAGAACGGGATCGTGAGATAAGAAAGGTCGACGACAAAGTGAATCTTCTAAGAACTCGTCGAGACGAGGTTCCCGAGAATCTGAAAGAGAACGCTTTGGAACTGGCTTCGATCGTCAGAAGTGCGTGCGAAATTTATCTCAAAGATCTGGAAGTCTTGAGAAGAAGGACGTTAATGATAGAATTTGAAGAGGAGATCAGCAGGGTAACAGAATTCCTTCAGAGCGGCATTGTCGGTCAGGCTAAAGGCGGTTTGTTTGATAAGTACTATTCAGGTGAGTATTGTGACTATTGTGGTGCACTGATACCGGTAAAAGGAAAATCGTGCAAGAAATGCGTGCGTGTACTAGAGCGTCGAAAGTCGCTCATATAGAAGAGTCGTCACCATGATATGGTCGTGGGCTCTTCAGGTTCAAGAGTGGAGAAGTCAGATCATGTGTTGTAGATTCTGAGTGGATACGGACTTCACTGATCTTCATCCAGACATTCAAACATGTCTAGACAAAAAAGAAAGTGTGGAAAAGCTAGACAACCTTTTTAAGATGCTCAAAAGAGTTCAGGTGTTAGCGGGGAAATACCGTAGCGAGAGCTTATGTTGCTCCTGTACGGGTGGGGTAGCCAGGTTTAAGGGGCTTTTTGCCCGAACAACCCGCAGGGCTCATATGAATGAGTCTGGGCGACCCTGAGATAGGCTCCTTTCAGAGCCCTCAAACGGATGTTCGAATCATCCCCCCGCTACCAATGTTTCATTTCGTCTTTCCGAGCCGGCCTTTAGGCGAAAGAAATCTAATATGCATCTTCTGGTGCTCAGACTAGTCGAGCATGTGAAGTTATCTGGATTCTACAGGTTGCTTGAAATGAGTATTAAATCAATTCAATTGGAATTTGTTGGAAAGCTCTGCGACAGAAGTATCTTATATTCATTCAACGTAGAGAAATGAGCATCAACTTGGTGATCAATATTGGTGAAGAAGAAAAGGGCAAAGAAGGCGGCCCGCAGGATTGTGAGGATTACTCCAACTGCTGCTAAGACCAAGCTGCTGATGACAAAGGTGCGAGACCTAGAGAGTAGACTAAAAGGATCCGTTTCTATGACGCAACTTCAGTCCGCGACAGCCAGGTATCGCATTGCTATGGCCAGATTCAATTCTGAGCGTAATCGAGTCAAGCTCTTGCAGACTAGAGTTCGCAGTCTCGAACATAGAATCGATGAGCTTCAGCGGGATTTGGCTGGAAAGTCAGCGTAGAAATGGCTGCAGCCTGGAATATTCAATTATTGTTTCAGGCCACTACCAAGCCACCCTTTTTGTTTCCGTCTTGGATTCGTAGAATGCGTTGGGCTCTCATGTGGAGTCGGGTGGGTTGAATTGTCTGCGGGAAAGAGAATGAAACGTATTCTCGACATAATCGCCGATCCAAAGAGAATGTATGTTGACGAGAGAGTTCCGTTCTACTCGTTGAGAAGAAGATTGGCGCAGAGAATGGAGAAGCATCCAGAACAGCTAGATCAAATCATCAAATCGCTTCATGAGCTAATCCACAAATATCAAGGGATTGATGGAAGCTAAGCACGCGCTCGCATATTGTCTTAGGCATGTTTTTCGTTGTCATCAAGTATTTCAATATCTTCTCCAGCAGTCGATCTGCTTCGCTCTTCCAAATCAGCTTTAAGGCGTGAGATTCTTAGTGCTAGTTCGTCTCTGCGAGACTGAAGGGTTTGCAGATCCGAATTCAGTCTGGATTTTTCTTTGGCTGCCAGTTGCTTGCGATTTTCAAGTTCGCGTTTCTTCTCTGTGGTTTCGACAGCTTCCTTTGAAGATAGTGTCGCATCATGTTCTAGTCGAAGTTGATGATAGGATTGGCGCAGAGTCTCAATCCTATCAGTCGTACAGATCTCAGAGATGCTCTTTAGAGCGTTTCTGACTCTACTTTCCTTCAACTCGATTGAGCCTGCTATCAACACATTTTGAAGAGCCTGCAATGCCGATCGTAACTGGCTCGAATTTTTCTGAACCTCGATTGCGTCTGCGGGGTCGTTTAGATAATGTCGGAGGGTCTCAAGTGCGGTCGAGGTGATTAATCCATTCTTGGAGTCGGTGGTCTTTAGAAGTTTTTCAACGGGTTTTTCGAGTGGCTGAAAGATTTCTGAGATCTGAGTGCGTAGACTCTGAAGCCGTTTTTCTTGTTCTGTCATTCTTCTTGAAATATCCGATAGGTCGAGTTGTTCAATTGCTTGATTAACGTCTCTTGTTTCAACTAGCAGTTTTCCAATATTCTCCTCATGAGTCTTTATGGCCCCATCTAGATCTTTTAGGTCTTGATGCAGAACAACAAGTTGTTTCGAATCTTCTATGATCTTCTCAAGTTTGTCCACTTGCCTATGCTTTCCACCTACATGATTTTCAAGGGAGTTTACGCTGAAACCCAGCAGCTTCATCTTAGCCTCCAATTCTCTGATAGTCCGTTTCAACTGAAGCGGAAGTTTCGGAATCCATATGGAGGCTGCGTGCACGATTTGTGATTGCAGGTTTCTCAAAGCGTTAGTATAATCAACAAGATCATCGTAAGTCATTTCGTTAGGTGGTTTCACGCCTTCGACCAAATCGATGATTTTCTGCCCAAACTTGTCAGCTGATGAGATGGAAGACTTTGATGCTTCTTCTGCGTCTTCCTCTACGTTTTCTCTCAGCAACTTGCTTCCAGTGTCCTTGATGTCGGTCAACCAGTCTTGGACTTTACTGCACAGTCCTTCGGCTTCTCTTCTGACGGGTTCAATACGTTTGTCGAACAATGATTTGAATTCTGATGGTAAATCAGCGATGGCGACCGTATGCCTGGTCATCGGTAGTCATCCGTAGACCTGTACGTCGTCGCTCATACACTTAAATGGAGAGGATCTGGCCGAGTTCAACTTTTATTAGAACTCGAACAAAAGATAGACTTGGTGAATAAGTTGATTACAAAAGTTGTTAGACTCCAACTTCCCGAGAACAGCAATTTGATACTCGGCACTTCTCACTTCATCAAGACAGTGGAGGATCTATACGAGGTTCTGATTGGTGGAGTTCCAGGAATCAAGTTTGGCTTGGCGTTCTGCGAAGCCTCAGGTCCATGTCTGGTTCGGCATGTGGGAAACGACTCTGAACTTGAAGATATGGCTGTTAAGAACGCGTTGCAACTCTCTGCTGGCCATAGCTTCATAGTCTTCATGAGAAACGCCTTCCCCGTCAATGTTCTAAATGCTATAAAGGCGGTTCCTGAGGTGTGCACAATTCACTGCGCCACCTCTAATCCAGTTGAAGTGGTATTGGCTGAGACGGAACAGGGCAATGGTATATTGGGGGTTGTGGATGGATTCAAGTCGAAAGGTGCGGAGGACGAGAGTGACGTTCGAGAGAGGAAAGAGTTTCTGAGAAAGATAGGTTACAAGCTCTAAATCGGACTGGAAACCTTTGGCGTTCCACGTGCTGAACGACCTTGGTTACTAACTTACAAATAACTTAAGATAGCTGAAAACACGTTTGATCGGCTTACGTCCATTTGATGAGTGAGAGAGATGGTCATAAGAATATACGATACAATGACTAGACAGGAACTTGAACTCAAGCCACTAAAAAGCAACAGAGTCAACATGTTCGTTTGCGGCCCAACCGTCTATGACCTTTGCCACATAGGACACGCTCGAACCTACATCGCCTACGACATAATTGCACGATACCTTCGAGCCAGAGGATACTCCCTCTTTTTCCTCATGAACCTAACCGATGTCGACGACAAAATCATAAATCGAGCAAAGGAGACTGGTGAAGAACCTCTCGCACTCTCGAAAAGAATGACTGAAGAATTCTACAAAGATTTGAGTGTTCTCAAGATTCATGGCGTTAACCTGTTTGCGAAAGCATCAGAACACATCCCTGAGATAATCTCCCAGATCAAACAGCTCATTGACCGCGGTTACGGATATCAAGTTGACGGCGACGTTTTCTTCAGCATATCAAAATTCCCTGACTATGGAAAGCTGTCACATCAGAAACCAGAGGAATTGACGAAGCATCGTATAGATCCAGATCCCAGAAAAAGAAATCCGGCGGACTTTGCTTTATGGAAGTCACAAAAGCCCGGGGAGTTGGGTTGGGACAGCCCTTGGGGAATGGGCAGGCCCGGATGGCATATCGAGGATACGGCCATCACAGGATTCTATTTCGGACCGCGATACGACATCCACGGAGGGGCGGTTGAACTTGTGTTTCCTCATCATGAGGCTGAAATCGCACAGGCTGAGTCAGCTTCTGGAGAACATCCAATGGTCAACTATTGGGTCCACACGGGAATCCTGAGGATAAAAGGCGAGAAGATGGCTAAATCCCTCAAGAATTTCATCTCAATTAGAGAGGCGGTGAAAAAGTATCCTCCGGAAGCAATAAGATTCTATTTTGCGTCAAGCCACTACAGAAGCCAGATAGACTTCGACGACGAGAACACAAAAAGAGCAGTTCAGACGGTCGAAAGCCTCCACGCAACCCTAAACCGAATGCAAGACTTGATGAAGTCAGCTTCAAAGAATGCTGAAAGTAGCCGAGACATCCAGTCAATCTTGGAAATGCGCAAGAAAGAATTCCACAGCGCAATGGAAGATGACTTTAACACACCTGTTGCTGTCTCATCTCTCATCGCTTTGGCGCACGATGTCGAGGGACTTGTTAGCGAGAAAACGAGCTACGAAGATCTCGAAAAAGTCCTTGCGGTATTCACCGAGTTTAGTGCGATCTTGGGCATTCTTGAGAAAAAGGAGCCAAAGAGAGAACCGGATATTGTCCCAGATCTGCTGAATCTACTTCTTCAAGTTCGCGAAGAACTAAGAAAGAAGGGCGACTGGACATCGTCAGATCGAATACGCGACAGGCTGAAGCAGATAGGAATAGTTGTCGAGGACAGCCCAGAGGGTGCCCGCTGGAAGTTAGGTATCGCGTGATGAATCAGTGCATACGCAGAGCAAATAGTCTGTCTCAACATTAGAGATGAAAGGTTGTACGCTGTGGCTGATGCCTATCAGAATTGGCACGATCTGTTGGACAATGAGGTTCTGCAATTCCTAGAAAAGTGAGGATCAACATAGTATCTAACTCATAGTGGAGGAGGAATCTGCTTTTTCCAAAGTCATCTTCTTCGACGCAGATGGAACGCTATTCGACAACTTCGAAGCCCATGTTAGCGCGGTTAAAGCTATGCTCAAAGATCTTGACAGAGATGATGTCGACCCAAGAAAATTCCATAGACAGTGGGATAGCAAGATGTTCCCTTTTCACAGCCACGTTGAGAGAGCGCATCGGTTCTTACCCATAAGTCACATAATGACAAGATGTTTGAGAATGGCTCTGAAAGAGTATAAGATAATGATTGACGAGAGAAGACTGAACAAGTACGTTATGATGACTAGAAATTCATTCATTAACAATGGAAAACCTTTCGATGACAGTCAACCTGCCTTGGAGCTGCTAAGAGATCAGGGACATGACCTTCGCGTCATATCCAACGCTGACCTAGACCTGTACAAACAATTGGATAGAATGAGACTTTCTTCATTCTTCAAGCGCAGTATTACTTCGTACGAAGCTAGATCCTACAAACCTTTGAGAACAATATTCTTGAAAGCTCTGGCTTTAGCACATTGTACCGCAAACAAAGCTATCATGGTTGGTGACTCTATCGAGAATGACATCACAGGTGCTTCGAAGGTCGGCATAACAACGGTTCTCATTGACCGTAATGCAGGCTGTGATTCACGCAAGACCTCGAATCCACATATGCGTCCAGACTATGTAGTCCACGATTTGTGTGATATTGGTAAGATAGTGAATCCTTAAGCTTGTTTGGGATGTGACCGATCAGTATACTTGTGTTAGCCATGACTTGTACTTTGTAGAGTTCCCGGAAACGATTTCGGTGAAGACTTCCCTGAGCCTGCTTGTGACTGGGCCTATCTTTCCATCTCCAACCCTTCTTCTATCAACTTCGAGTATGGGCGTTATCTCTGCCGCGGTTCCCGTGAAGAAGAGTTCATCGCATGTATAGAGCTGCGATTTCGCAATATGCGGTTCACCCACCGAGTATCCTTGATCTTTCGCTATCTGAATGACTGATGCTCTGGTTATGCCTTCCAGTATTGAGGCAGAAACGTGTGGTGTCAACAATTCTCCATTCTTGACTAGAAAGACATTCTCCCCCGTTCCTTCTCCAAGATTGCCGTTAAGGTCCAGCACTATCGCTTCGTCCAAGCCATTCTTTATCGCCTCTATCTTTGCCAGACATGAGTTGACGTAGGCACCGCAGGACTTTGCCGCTGTGGGAAGACATGAATCAGGTATTCTCCTCCAAGATGATACGCAGACCTTGACCCCTTCTTTGCTCAGGTAGGCGCCCGTTGGAAACGTGACTATCGCGATCTGAACTGGAGAATTGAATGGGTTTAGGCCGAAATCTCCAAATCCCCGGAAGATTACGGGTCGGACGTAACTGGTTTCATGCAGGTTGTTCTTTTTCAGAAGTTCAAGTGTAGCATTGCAGAGTTGGTCCACTCCGTAGCCCACATCCATCATGTGAATCTTCGCTGAGTTCAACAATCTCTGATAGTGTTCTTTGATTCTGAATACGCTTAGGTTGCCATGGGTTGGGTAAGCCCTTATGCCTTCAAAAACGCCTGTTCCATATTGGAGGCAGTGAGCCATAACATGGACCTTAGCCTCATTCCAATTAACGAATTTTCCATCCATCCAGACATAATCAACGGGTTTGATAGGCATCGCAGTAGCACCTTGGTTTCCGAATCAATACCTAAGAACGCTATAAGCGTGATGGGGAAAGGTTTTTCTGGCTCTCCAGCATAGTACGCCAGACCCTGTTTCTAAGAGGAGTAGTACAAATGGGTGACCGAGAAATTCAAACCGAAAACGGTTTCGCCGACTGATCTTGAATGCTGTTCAACGTCTTCTTCAAGCATAGAAACATCAACACGTTCTTTCCGATCTGACTCAACGTTGACTCCAGAATTCTCGAAGCTAGGCTTTAGGCCTAGGTTCTATGACACAACATTACGTGATGGAAACCAAGCTATCGACGTGAACTTTTCTGTCGATGACAAGATCAAGATCGCAAGGAAGCTGAGCGATTTCGGTATGGACTATATCGAGGGTGGATGGCCCAACACCGCAAGTCCCGTCGAGATCGAATTCTTCAAGAGGATAGAGAAGGAGCAGATTTCCTCTTCGATCGCGGCTTTTGGGATTACCAGAAAACCTAGATTAAACCTGAGGATGATCGAAACCTGAAGGTCTTATTGTCGGTGGAAGCTGACTATGTGACCCTCATGGGGAAAGTTTGGACTCTTCACGTCGAGAAAGTTCTTGGAACGACTTTGAACAAAAACTTGCAGATGGTATCAGATTCCATCGGATATTTGTGCGGAAAAGGATGCAAGGTGATCTTTGATGCTGAACATTTCTTCGATGGTTACAAAGAGAACCCAAGCTACGCCATGAGCGTCATTGAAGCCGCCGACAAGGCTGGAGCAAGTGAAATCGTTCTTTGCGATACTAGAG
>CAYXJU010000008.1:0-28185 GCA_964464765.1 uncultured Candidatus Bathyarchaeia archaeon
GAGACACCGCGACCGAGAGGGATGTCAATCGTCTGGGGATGTCGCCACCGCTACTGGTTGGGAATTCTGATCCCAATTCAAAACATATATTAAAACCGTGTTCTACCCTACAGGTCTATACTTAGAAAAGAGGCAGAGCCTGTTTGAGCAAGGAGTCTAAGAAACCGATCGATGTAAGACTCTTCGGGAAATGGCGTTGTGATGGAATCATTGTCCAAGATGCTGGACTGAAGCGATACCTTTCCGTCAAACCCACTCTGATTCCACACAGCGGAGGAAGACATGAACATCAGAGATTCAAGAAATCAACTGTGAACGTGGCTGAACGATTGGCAAACAACATGATGCGGCACGGAAGGGTGGGAGGTAAGAAGGCAAGGGCAATTGGCATCGTTAGGAACGCCCTTGAGATAGTTAATCTAAAGACTGGAAAGAATCCTCTCGAAGTCCTTGTGAAGGCAATAGAGAATTCGGCTCCCTGCGAGGAAGTAACGAGAATAGCTTACGGTGGAGTTGTGTACCCGATCTCCGTGGATATGGCACCTCAGCGTAGGTTGGACATGACCTTGAGATTCATAAGTGATGGGGCTAGACAGGCTTCAATCAATAGTCCAAAGACAATTGACGAAGCCCTCGCTGATGAAATAATGTTCTGCGCAGCGAGAGATAGTAGAGGTTTTGCGATAAGAAAGAAGGATGAAATGGAAAGGGTCGCTCTGGCTTCTCGCTAGAGTTTTCTTTTCTCGAGAAGACATCGGCTCAGAAATTCCCTCAGCATTCATTGAATCAAGTCGTTCTAGCCAAATTCACTTAGTATCTCATCGTTCAGCTTAAATATGGGCTTGTCTTCTACAACTACGAACCATCAAATTAGGAATGAAAAAGCTATGAGTTCACAGAAACCCCATCTAAACCTCATAGTGATCGGTCACGTCGACCATGGAAAGAGCACGATGACAGGCCACCTAATGTTCGATGCAGGTTTCATAGACAAAAAGACAATCGATGACTATGCCAAAGAGTCTGAGAAAAGCGGTGTTGGAGACACCTTCAAGTTCGCATATGTCCTCGACAGCCTGAAAGAAGAGAGAGAAAGAGGCGTCACCATAGACTTATCCTTCCAGAAGTTTGAGACGCCAAAGATCTTCTACACCATAATTGATGCTCCCGGTCACAAAGACTTCATCAAGAACATGATTACAGGCACAAGCCAAGCGGACTGTGCCATTCTTGTTGTGTCGGCAAAGAAGGGAGAGTTTGAGGTAGCAGTTGGACCTGGTGGACAAGGTAGAGAACACGCATACCTCGCAAGAACTCTTGGAGTTGCACAGATCACAGTCGCTATAAGCAAGATGGATGACGCGTCAGTCAACTTCACTCAAGAAAGATATGAGGAATGCAAGAAAGAACTTTCAGAACTGTTGAAGGTCGTTGGTTACGATCCGACAAAGATCAATTTCATCCCAGTGTCAGGATGGACAGGAGATAACCTATTCAAGCGTAGCGAGAAGATGCCGTGGTATAAAGGTCCCACAATCTACGAGGCTCTTGACAGTTTCGTTCCTCCACCAAAACCCGTTGACAAACCATTGAGACTTCCAGTCCAAGACGTATACTCCATAACAGGTGTTGGAACAGTTCCGGTGGGAAGAGTTGAGACTGGAATACTCAAAGAGGGTGACAAAATTGTCTTCATGCCTTCAAATGTGCAAGGAGAATGCAAGACAATTGAAACCCACCATGTGAGAATTCCAAAGGCAGAGCCCGGAGACAATGTTGGATTCAACGTGAGAGGAGTGAACAAGACTGACATTCACCGAGGTGACGTTTTGGGACACCCAGATACGCCACCAACAGTTGCAAAGGAGTTTGTGGGCCAAGTAATCGTAATATACCATCCAACCGCTATCGCACAAGGCTACACCCCAGTCATGCACGCCCACACGGCAACAATGGCGGCAACATTCACGGAGCTTGTGCAGAAGATTGAGCCTAGATCGGGACAGATCATAGAGGAGAAACCTGCGTTCCTAAAGACCGGAGACAGTGCAGTAGTGAAGATTCGACCTGTGGCTCCACTAGTGGTCGAACCTTTCTCAGAGATTCCTCAACTCGGCAGATTCGCCATAAGAGACATGGGCATGACAGTGGCCGTGGGTGTCGTCAAGCAAATAACAGAGAAAGGATAGTTCCCTTTCTTTCCTATCCCAAGATTTTTAAACCCCTTCTCTTTCTACTGGATGCCTCGTCGCCTTACATTGGAGAATGAACCAGAATGGTCAACAAAGCACGCATAAAGCTCTCTAGCATAGATCCCAAGGACTTGAACTCAATCTGCGATGAGATTACAAAAATAGCTGAAAAAGCCGGCGTAAGGCTTCACGGCCCCGTTCCGCTTCCAACAAAGAGGCTTGTTGTCCCAACTAGGAAGAGCCCATGTGGAGAAGGAACCCATACATGGGATAGGTGGGAGATGAGAATCCACAAACGGTTAATCGATGTGGATCCGAACGAAAGGTTCCTCAAGAGACTTATGAGGATCAAAACTCCGGACGATGTCTTCATCGAGATAGAATTGATCTAAAAACTGGCTTAAGCGCGGCCCTGGGTTTTTCAAGAAGCCAGTTCCCTAACTTTAGCGATATTACCAAAATCGTCGCGCCGACTATCTATCGGCGTCTCAAGTATCAATGGAACTTCTTGGAACAAGTGATGCTTGAGAATAATCTTGAATCCCTTCTCACCGATGTATCCCAGTCCAATGTGTTCATGTCTATCGATGTGAGATCCCAATCCACCTTTAGAATCGTTGAGATGAATTACTCTAAGCCGGTCCAATCCTAAGACATTTTCAAAACGCTCGAAGGTTTCGTTCAATGCCTTCTCCGATCTTAGCTCGTAACCAGCGGCAAAAGCATGACTTGTATCGAAGCAGACACCAACTCTATTCTGGACTTGGATCCTATCGAGGATTCTTGCTATTTCTTCAAAAGAAGTTCCTGTACTATTCTTAGTTCCCGCAGTATTCTCCAGGAGTATCATAACGTTCTCAGCAGGCGTGGCTAGCGCCGTGTCTATCGCTTCGACTATTCTATCGTGACCAATCTCTAACCCTCTTCCCAAGTGACTTCCCAAATGTGTTACGAGATATGGAATCCCGAGCAACTGGCATCTCCCCACTTCTGTCACCAATGTCCTTACGGATCTCTTGTGAACGGCCTTGGAAGGTGAGGCTAAGTTGGGGAGATACGGCATATGAGAAATAACCGGGCCTATTCCGGAGGCTGATAGTTTATCCTTGAAAAGCTGGGCCTCCTCTGATCGGAGTTTCTTGAACTTCCATCCCCGAGGATTTCTGGTGAAGATTTGAAACGTGTCGCACGATCTTTCCTTTGCTCTATCCACTGAAAGATCAATAGATCCTGCAATTGACATGTGCGCTCCAACCTTCAACATTGATCACTTCCAATCTCGCTATTACATATCATGCAACCAGAGTTGATGCTGACGATGCAAGAACTGGTGGACGTCTATCCAACATGACGTGAAATGTTGGATTACTACTTTTCTATGTATCGTGCGCGGCGACAGCAGATGCTTCCTTCGTATCTTCTAATGAACCTCCTGCATTTTCCGCATTCTGTCACGAGAACTGGTTGGCCATCTTCTGAGCAGGTAACAGTCTCCACGCTAACAACCCTGTAACGTGGTGGCTTTGGCGTGAATCCGTGAAGCCTCACAAACTGTTCGATCGTGGATTCTGGCGTAAACAAATCTTGCAAGTCGACTACTATCTTGAATGATCTTATGTCAATGTGGGATAGGTGGACCACTTTCTCAGCTGACAAGGTTTTCACTATCCCGGCCTCTTCTTGAGAGGACGTCTACCCACGGATTGTCTTTGATGAATGATGGAGCGCCTTCAAACACTGGTGCCATTGAGAGCGACGGGCTAGCGCGTACCTGCGGAGCTGTGAGTCTCGAAGATCTGAGGTTGGCCACTTCAGTTCTCAATGATTCCATGACTTCTTCCAGATACTTCAGTCTGCTTCTCAATGTGGTCATTTCTTGAAGCAACTCTTGATGCGACTCTTCATTTGCGACGATAACTGGGGGATGTTCGTTTGCTATCTGAAAGTATTTTGGAGCCACAGCCTCTTCAACCGTCGTATCGTCATAGACTATGAGGCCGATTCCATGTTCCTCGATTATGTTGCTTTCAATGGTTGCAGAAACTAATTTTGGTAAAGCTAGGTAGACATGGTTTACACGATTGATTAGGGAAGCTGTTGAGAGAACCGCTTCTAGAACAGAGTTTCTGGATGAGAGTTCATCTTCCACAAGGACTCTGACGGCGGATACTTTGCTGTTCCCCGTGAACGTGAGGCAACCGTTGCCTATCGGTCCAGCTTCACGCATACCCCTAACTTGAAAGAAACCTTTGAGCTGCTCTGTGAGAACTGCGTCAGTCGCCAATTTCGTTCCATCCTTCCATCCGCTCCCAGTTCCATTCATAGTCCTCGGGCACCGCGTAGCCGTAGATTACACATCCACGCCATACTGAGAATTGAGGGGACTCTGTCATCACGCTCTTGACGTTGCTAACGCCTTTCTGTCTGAGAAGTATGCGCATCTTGTTTGTGGAGTCGGTGGCGACATCTCTCAGGTTTTCTGCTGGGTTCCAGCTAAAGTTGCCTCCTGAAAGTAGAATCTGTCTGTAGAGATGTTGCTGAAGCTCTATAGGGCAGCGTTCGACAGCTTCAACGACGGCTTCACCAAAATCTAAGGTGCCCTTGAAGGTTGTATCACCAATCTTAACGTCCTTGGGTTTTCCCATGCCTCTGGAGAAGTAGCTTTGAAATAGTTCGTGGTTTGGATTGAATACGTACTCACCAATTAGAAACCGTGTCCACGAGTTTTCTTCAAGATCTATTGAGACACGTGTTCCGGGGAGTTTGAATTTGGCTTTGAACTTTTTCGGGTTCTTTTTGGCAGATGCCACTGCCTTATCCAGATCTATTGGTACAAGACCAATGCTTTCCTTCACCTTTCTGACGATAGCTTCTTCTCTGGCAAGGTCTCCGTAACCCTGATCCTTTAGGATCTCTGCTGTTAGCGCGTTTGCATCTCCGCCTCCTCGATTTATGGCAACAATCGCGTTCCGAACGGGGTATCTGGAAATTGGGCAGACCTGGGTGTTACCGTGACCTGACTCTATAACAACGCAAGTAGTTGTTTTGTGGGCGATGGCGACTGCAAGAGGTTGCTGTATCACCGTCGCCGCCTTAATCAAACGCTGTCCACTGTTTATTTCGCGGTAGATGTCGAAGAGTTTCTCGTACATGTATCTCGGTGAGACCGATGAGAGCGACGAAACCAAGTAGAAGCCTTGGAAATCTGGGTCTGCGGGTTTGAAGCTTTCGGCTCCGTACCGAGAGATTTCGCGGACAACGTTCCACGCTTGCAGATCGCTCTTCTCGATAACACCGTTCTTCATCGGATAGATTAGTCTCGTTGAGAGGTCTTCGTTTGCTTGGAGGTAGAGTGGGACATCGTTTCCAACAATTATCTCTCTAGGGTTTTCAAAAGTGGTGTACATGATTGATTCTTTTTCGGGGAAATACCCGCGGTTCTGTACTATCTCCGGTTTTTCGCCGCAAGAAATCGATCCATACTTGAAGTCACCCGTTCCGTAGTCCATTCCGAAAGTGAATTCCTGTTTGTAAGATGATCTCTTCGTTTCAGTTACCATCAAGATTCATCTCTGTAAATTGGTCGAGAAATCGGCTGGGTTTCAATCCTCCTCTTGTGAATGAACTTGATAGTGTGATCATTCGCATTTGGGGGTAGCCTGATAATCGAAGCATCATACCATCTTTTCGTATTCGTGTGCTGAAGTTTCCGTTGACTTCTTCTCTGAGATCACGATGCCACGATCTGAGATTTCTCTTTAGACTTTCAAAATCTATAGTTTCATCTCTCAAGAAGAATGAGATATTGCATGTCTCAAAATCCTCTGTTGACGTGCCGAACAGTACGTCCACAAAGCAGGGTTTGGAATCTCTGAATCCAGCAGTTAGTCTGGCGTAGCTGTTTTGTTCGATTGGATTTCCCACTGAAAACAGTCTGCCGCCCGAGTACAGGTGATATCCAGATTTCTCCCTGCGAAACGTTGCTAGTCCATTGATTCTGGATATGAATCGCTTCCAGTAATCCTGTTGGATGTCTCTGTCTCTTTTCATTTGCCACGTAATCTGCCCACTGACTCTCCTCATTCTCTTCATATCTCGCCATCGCTCTCCACTATGAGTTTGCGCCCTTCTATTCGAACCAGAACCTTTTCGTTGGCTTCAAACGGGAAGGAGGAGTCTTTGACGATGTCAGCAGGAATGTACAGGATGCCTGTCTTTCCACCTCGGGGAGGCATGATGATTCTGGTCTTACCTTCCAGCATAGGGCATTCCACCGTGCATGATGCCGTGTGGAATATCATGTAGGACCATGACCATAAGCAACAGAGAGTTGCGAAAGTAAAGAAGCTCGAAGGCAGAACCTGGGGAACCTGCCTCTTTCACTTCTGCTGACCAATCAGCACCTAGACGATTGTAGTTATTTCTGGTGAACGTCCTTTCTTGAAATGCCACACCTGAGCGTTTCCATTGAACGCCTTCGCCCAAGTAATCAATATCTCCTTTTCTGATTCGGCAAGTCTGCCTCTGCCACTTTTTACCTGTATCATCAGAGTTCTACCATTCTTTCCAGCAAATATGTCGACTGGACTGTGAGATGCGGCGCTTCTAGTACAGAACCAACCATCACGGCGGAGCGTTTGCAGGACACGGTATTCTCGCGCTCTACCCTTGTAGTAATTGGTACCCACCATGACTCCACCACACATTCGACTTTGGAACCCTAGCTCAGCCCATGTGATATGCTGGGTATCTCTAAAAGCATTTCACATAGTTCTTCTCAATCCTGACGGATGTTTTCCTCTGAATTCGACAAAATGATACCAAGATCATTCTTGTAGCAGATAGTAATATATTGCGACAAGCTGACCCATGAAACAGAGGGAAGAGTCTACGAAGAAGACGCGCATCCGCATCATATTCGGCCTCTATTTGGCTTTGATGTTAGGAACACTTCTTGTCTCCAGTCCACCTTCCATCAAAGCTCAAGGAGCACAAGGAGCTCGGATCTTAGATTTCGTTTATGTTGCGAAAATCTATGATGGCGACATAGAGAACCTCAACTTCACCGTGATGAACTTGGAGAGAAGAGATCCGTCGGGAGCATTGTTCTTCTTCAGGATCTACGCAGATAGCACAGTGGTTTCTGACGAATTCTCCTCGCCGTGGGAGTGTAGACAGGGTTCCAGAATTTCGCATGGAATTGAGATATTGAATTTGAAGGGCCCAGATGAATACGTAATGCGTGCGGAACTGTACTGGAAGAATCAGACTACGGCCATTCTGGAGGATGTACGGGAGTTTAGGATTCTCGTCGTGAAATTGTATATTGCAGATTGGTATCAGTCAATCTCGACCATTCAACTTGGCGCAAGAGTTCCATCCACACTCACAGTCTCATTTCGTAACGCGGGTAACGACAAAATGTTTTCAGCATCAATTTTACTTGTCGACCCCTCCGGTTTGCAGGTGACCCCAGAGTCGCAGAGTATCGGTGACATACAAGTGGATCAGACGATCAGAGCAAATTTCTCGGTATCTGCTCCTTCGGCCGCATCTATGGGATCGCATGTACTCAAGTTTCAGGTGTCTTACTCTGACTTCAGAGGAACCTCTCAAATAGAGACGATTTCTGCAACACTCACGGTTACCAAACTTGGCGCAAGCTTGGAACTGAATGTTCCGCAGAAGGTGAAGTATGGATATCCAGTCAAAGTGGCGGCTAAACTGGTTGACGCTAACGGCGATCCCATAACAGATCAACCGATCAGGTTCTATATCCTTCTTGGATCCGAACAGAGAGAAGTTGGCACAAACATGACAGATTCGTCTGGCTATGCGACGCTTTCATATTCCGAAATTCTGGATGTCGGCGATTATCAAGTAAAAGCATTCTACGAAGGTTCTGCATCCCACGACTCCACGACAATGACTTCAGCAATCACGGTTTTGCCTATCTCAACTATACTCTCACCGAACATTCCGAGTTCGGCAATTGTTGGGCAAAGCGTGAACATTACAGTACAACTTACGGACGAAATGGGCCATCCGATATCGGGACAAGTGATTGAGTTCTATGCGGATAGCCAGAAAGTTGGTAGCTCTGTCACAAGCGACAACGGACTGGCCTCCACGCTGTACGTTCCAGGAAGAAAGGGACCAGTTCAGCTTGGAATCACGTATGAGGGAAGGGGGAACTTTGCTGGTACAGAATGGTCCGGAAGCCTTTCGATCGAAGCCATTCAGACAACATTGACGCTCTTCGTGCAAGGTTTCGCAATTCAAGGCGACGACCTTGTGTTCAAGGCTACTCTCAAAGATACCACGGGAACCCCCGTCCAAAGTGCAACTTTGAGCTTCACCGTCGTTGCTGGCAAAACAAGAATTGATCAGACACTCACAACGGATAGCGAAGGTTCAGCATCGCTTCCATTCAAAGCAGCTTCAGCTGACTCCATAAAAGTCGAGGCCGTCTATCCTGGAGATCTGCGGTACAACGATAGCCAAGCGACTGCAAGCGTGTTGGTGTTTAGTCCACTTTTCCTGGGAGGTGTCATCTTGGCTATTATCGGAGTGGCCATCGCAGGCGTATTTGTTCTACTGAAATTCAAGATGAAACTTGACCCGTTCGCGTGGATAAGAGCGAGATCTGCAAGGCCCATACTACAGCCCCCAGAGACTAAACCCATTGTTAGCCCGATTTTGAGTGGAGAGCTTGGACGTTGCACGAGCTGTGGCTCACCTATGTCCGAATCGGAGACTTTCTGTAGAACATGTGGCTCGCGAAGAGGAGAAGTTGCTGCAGATGCAACATTGGACGAGAAGGTCTACTCGTACATAGTCGAACATTCGGGTGTAATATCGTTGAAACAGGCCGCAACCGACTTGGGTCTTCCACCTGAGCAGGTCAAGGAGTCAGCTGAAAGGTTGAAACGAACTGGTAGACTGGGCTAGCATCGGATGGATAGTTTTCGAGTTGAACTCGTCTGAGCACAAATCGGCCAGAAAAGAAACTGGTCACGTGAGTCTAGTAATGGCTTCCGAATACTTATCATCAGCAGTTTTCAGTACGATGTGAATAAAATCTCCTTTGTTCAGACCATACTTGCTGAGTTTTTTTCCCGCCTCAACAGGTATCAGTTCCTTCTGCCTCTCCCTGAACATCAGGATCTCTGTTGATTTCACAGTTGATATTTCACTGAGGAGTTTCTGCAGTTTTGACGTCGAGTTTCGGACTTTTGAAAGAGGAATTTCATATCGGCTGACAATGTTGTTTGCGATGCCATCTTTTCCGCATACCATGCATTTAGGGTTCTTCCTGAGGTCTATCTTGGAGTACCTGTTGAATCTCAAGTCTATCAGTAGTACTCCTCTCAGCGGTTCGCCCACATGTGACGGCCATTTCTTCTCCTCGAGAAATGACTTGTATCCCAAGATTATTTTGGTGGCTTCTTGAGTCTGTATTGATGACACCAGTGACATTGATGTTGGAAGAGATGGAATCTTCATCTCCTCTAGGGGGGCGGTACAAGGGTTCCTGAGACCTGCCATCTGGCCATAATTTCCTGGTGGGAGCGGGCAGATCGGACACGGGTCGTCGGGTGGAACATAGACTTGGACCCGTGTCTCGTAGCCTATCGTTCCTGCATCTACCATGGGGATTGAGTATCTGCGAGAGATTGAGGCAAGATGCATTCTTGATGGCACATTGTCGAGTCCTGATATGATCACATCTGAATTGAGGTATACTTTGAGTGGAATGTCCTCGACTCGACTGCGGTGGATAGTTGCATGAAGGTAAGGATAGTTCTTCTGAAGCTTTCGTGAGAGTACTTCTGCTTTCGGTTTTCCAACATCAGTCCTGTCAAAGAAAACGGTTCGGCTTAGGTTCGAGGTTTCGATAAGATCATAATCGACTACGGCAAGATTTTGAACTCCTAGCATGGCAAGATTCTTTGCAACCTCGTTTCCTATTGCGCCTGCACCAGCAAGAAGGACATGGGAGTTCTCGATTGATGATTGGCCGCTGGCACCCCATAGCAGCAGGTGTCGTGCCCACATGTAGTCTATGGTTAGTTTTCGCGAATTAGGATTGACTTTGTCTAGCTTACTGTTCTCTGGTAGAAGCCGACCATCGAGAAGCAGCGCAGTTTGTTTTTCGTCAATCTCAAGTTTCCTGCATATTGTCTTCTTTAGGTCTCTGATCTTGGTTGAACCCGAGGCTTCTACTTCAATTACTTTGTAGTTTGAAATTTCAGCCGTGACTTTCATCGAGTTGCCTCTTGGCGTGGTCGACCGGGTATTCTGAAAGTGAGAACGTCATCCGGTTTAGCAAAAGCTGCGCCGGGAATTGGGATGATGTTGAACCTCATTATGTCTTCAGGTTCTGGAAGTTTCTTCTGAGTCCCTCTATTTGGAAAGCCGTAGCTTCTGCAAACTCTTGCAGATTCTATGCACTTTGGATGGTCGAAAACGTTGTTTGGATTTGGGTCTGATAGAAGATAGTAAAGCGAATTTATCACTGAGACAACCTTCAGGTCTGGACGCCAAGCCTCTCCCAGAACCGAGACGCACACGGCCCCAGGAATATTTGGTACGATGTTGGGATGAGAGATTTCAGTTAGCCAAGTGACAACTGGAGGTTTCAAAGGGTACTCGTTCAGGAGTTCAAGTCTGAAACGATGCCAATTGACATACTCCGTGAAAGGCCAGACTTTCTTCTCGGATAAGTCCTTTACCTCACCTTTCTCACAACGGACTAAGCCCTCATAAAGAGTGGGGGGATCGGCGAGGGAGGTAACCATTGGAAATTGATGGTTCACAAAACTCTTTTCTTCGTATAGGAGGGGAAGATTCACATTATCTGCCGCCGATGATATTGTAAGGCATTAGCGCGATCTGAGCATTCTCCGGTATGCCCGCTCTTGAGATAGTCATATTTTCATCGAGAACAACCCCGCCGTACATCAGCGATACAGTTGACGGGTCAACACCAAATGAGGTGCAGACTTGCTGCTTTACCTCGCCAACAGTATGGTCCGGTATGACCTCTATCTCGGCTAGTCCCGTCTGTGGTCCTATCGGTGCTTGTATGAAGAGCTTCATTTTTTCATCAACCTCCATTTAACTTAGTTAATTTATTATTGGATAATTAAAGTAACTCTTTCTTCCCTAGTTATTCCCCCACCGGTTGCCACGATGTTGATATTGTAGGTTCCAGCAGGTACATCAGATTTCGTCACAATCTCCACTGTCAATGTTGTAGTTCCCTGCATAGCTATTTTTCTGTTTCCAACGAGAAGCCTTGTCTGATCAATTCCTCTTGATGGTAGTCCCGTGATGTCGAGTGTGACTGCATCTGTAAATCCTTTCTTAACGTCCAAAGTAACCGTGTATGTGACTGTTTTTCCTTTTTGTGCGGTCGCAGTTGCCGGAGACACTGATATGTCAAATCCCGAAATGAGAACTGTTAAAGTCATGGATCTTGTCACTTGGCCATACTTGGCCTGAATCGTCATTTTGTATTCGCCAGTGTCAGCTGATGTAATAACAGTAACTCTCATCGTGGATGTGGCCTCACCATTCTTAGGAGGCGCAACCTGCTGAGGGCTGAAAGAAACACTCGCAACTCCAGAAGGTCTATCTGGAGAATCAAGAGAGACAGCAGAGTTAAAGCCGTTTATAGATCTGATTACAACCGTTGTGGTTTTGGACTGACCAACATAAACGGTTAGTTGACTGTCGGCCGTGTCAATTTCAAAGTCTCCGATAACAATTGTGGCGGTTGCTGTTGTGACTTTGTTCCCCGCGACATCAGACGCTACTATGTAGTAGTCTAGGTTGCCGGACACGTCGTTACCGCGGATTGTATAGGAGTATGTATCGCCTTCTTTGGAGATTAGAAGCATATTGTCGTTCTTCCATACGGTCTCCGTGGAAAGCTTATAGTAGATTTTCACTTCTTTGACTCCGCCTGCTCCTCCCGTGGCATTTGCTATTAGATTGACATCACTACCAATTGTTCCACCGGTCACGGGTGTGTGATCCAATTTCAGAGCAGAACCAGTACCTGAGAAGCCTATTACAAGCAGAACTGCTGTGACGACAGCTGCGATAATAACGACGAGGGAGATTAGTGCGTAGATTTGTCTTCTCGTCAGTGGTTGTCTTGGAGCTGAAACTGTGGAAGGTGGAGGCAGCTGTGGTGGTGGCGTCGGTCGTGGAGCAACATATGTCTTCTTGAGACTGGTTGTCATGGATGTTTCTCCAGGCTCGTGGAAGTGGATCTGGTTGTTTGTAAGAGTTTGAGTAGTCTTCGATTTCTCATCTTGCGAGAAGAATTTGAATTCTTCTGTTGATGGATCGGATACGAGTGCGACAACATATGGAGAGAACTGTTGAAGTCTAGATTGTGTGTCTTTGTCAACCTCAGACATAAACACTCCAATTCCTGGATGGGAATGATACCATCCAATAATGTTTCCCTTAGCTTTCTTATTTACTATGTCATCAGCGATCTTCGCTAAGGTTTCACCAGGCATCACAACATTGTTCTCGTCTTTGATTGCCTTGCCACTCAGGGCATCTTCAACAAAAAGTGTCTCATCATCCATTCTTCCTATCAAAACTCCTATTACCTCTTCTTTGGGCGTGCTCTTGATGTGGTCCATTACCTTGGACATTGCTTCTTTGGACATACTAACGTAGAACACTTCATGCCGCCCTAGTCCTCTGAAAGCCTAGAAAAAAGGGGTAAGGGTGGGAATACCTTACTTTCCGAGCATTCCTAGGATTCCGCCGACGACTCCTAGGATGAAGCCTGCCACGAATCCTCCGCCGAGGACTAAACTAATCACTGCGGCTGGAAAGACCACGACAGCTCCAATCGTTCCGTAGCCCAACACCATTAGAATGCTTCCAATAGCGACTACGATGCCGAGAATCAGCCCGATCGCGACGAGTATCCATGGTGGGAATGGGCCGAAATAGGTTATCCACGGGAATATGCCTGCCCACATTGCGTAGAAGCTGGCAGACAGTAGCGCGGCCGCGTTGATTATGATCATTATTCCCGCAATCAACGAGATCACGAATCCCCAAGTTGATCGTGCAGGTGGAAACATCGCCATGGGGGGTGGTGGAACTGGCATAGGACCAGGTGGACCAAACCCTACTGGTGGAGGCCCATATTCAGGCGCTGGAGGTGGTGGATATGCATAGGCTGGTGCCGGTGGGTATGCAGGAGCGGCTATTATCGGCACAACGCTCTGATAGCATTGCGGGCACATTACTAGGTCTTGATAGGCTTTGGAATCGTCTCTACAGATCGGTCGTCCACACCTATTGCAGACGTAGATAGCTGGAAGGTTCGGGTGGTAGAAGCACATGCCTGGCGGCGGAACCCTCATTGGCATGCCAGCCGGCATTACAGGAGAGACTACTCTGACACTTGGAACTGGTTTCACAGAGGGTGGAGCGACGAGTGATGTACCACAAGCGGAACAGAAGCTCGCGTCGTCCCTATTGTTTGCACCACAGGTTGGACATTTTCTTACCAATTTTCTCTTTTTTCCTCCCTGATTTCTTTTAAAGGATGTTATCATATGTCTCTTAGTCCATTCTTAAGCCTTTCCTAATACTTCCCATGAGATCTAAGCAAGAATTCTGTGCGTTTAGACATAATCGAAATAATTCTTCGACCATCGACCGTCGAGATCGTTCTATACTGACAGCGTCATGCAAAGATCATCATCTCAGATACCTTCACCGAAACTTATTATAGTTAGACACCAGCTCCAACAACCAGCTCCGATTGGCCCCGGTACTCCAAAAGGAGCGGGACAGCCTAGCCTGGTCGGGGCGTCGGCTTGGTATCTCACAGTCAAACGAAAAGCCGAAGGTCGCGGGTTCAAATCCCGCCCGGGGCTCCAACGTTAATTAATCTTAATCGATTTCAGTTATTCTCGGAATTCCCTTGAGAATCGTTTTCGTTTGGGAACCAATTGAGATTAATATCCGCGTAGCAAGATCTGCAAGGGATATCTGAATATGAGAAAAACAAGTAGAAGAAGATATCTCATGTATCTGTCTGGGTTTGCCATCTCTATTGGAAGCTTTCTAGCATTAGCTTACACGAAGAAATGGAATGGCCTGTTCAAAAAAAATGAGAAAACTTCGGGAAACGAATCCATGACGAAGATGCGAATACCCCCGGGACAACGTGAAATCAGTCAGCTTCAAGTTCTACATGTTGGTGGCATTCCCAGCTTCGATCCTTCGAAATGGAATTTCGAAGTTCTTGGTTTAGTGAGAACCCCCACAGTTCTCAGTTGGATGGAATTCAAGGCTCTTGCGGAAACTGAGAGTCTCTCGGATTTTCACTGCGTGACTGGATGGAGCAAACTGGACAATAGATGGGGTGGAGTGCAGTTCAGAAAGATATCGGAGATCGTTCAGCCAGAACCAAACGCTCACTATGCGACGATAATCTGTGACGGAGGATACACCACATCTCTGCCTCTACTGGAACTACTTGATGATGATGTGCTCTTCGCATACAAATTGGATAACAAAGATTTGGAGCCACGATTCGGTGGCCCACTCAGGTTGGTTGTGCCCAAAAAGTATGCATACAAAAGTGCGAAATGGGTTAGGAAAGTCAAGTTCACTGAGCAACAGGAACTTGGGTACTGGGAGTTGAGAGGCTACAGTAACACAGCAGATCCATGGACTGAAGATCGATACAATACTTAACCTGCTCCATCAAGAAAGAAATTCTCGGGTCTACAAGTTGAGACTCAACATATTACTAAAGAGAATCGATAGGGCGGTTGTCTGGGCTTTACTGATACTTTTTCTGGCCTTCATGATAAGCGGATACATGATCACCAAAGGTTTCCTCGATCGTTACATCGGACTCTTACTCCACACAGAACTCGACCTTCCGATAATGGCACTCTTCGTGGTCCACGTTACGATCAACATCAGGTACTTCCTCATTAGGAAAGGAATAAGAGGCAACGGAAGACTGAATCTATCCTCTCTCACAATCGGATCAATATTGTTTCTATTCATACTCTACTTGGATCAATTCTTCAAACTTTGAGACCAAGAGAATCTATTGACCAAGTAGGTATCTCCCAAGTCCTTCCTGAAAGAAGCTCCACGTTTGATCTTTTGTTCCAAGGCGGTAGCTTTTATTGGAAGTGACGAAAAGAAATCACTCGGTGCCGGGGTTGCCTAGAGATCTCGTAAAGATCGGGCAACTCGGTAAGGCGTCGGCTTGCTAACTATCTGGCTAACAGCCGATGACCCTCTGGGTCTCGTGGGTTCAAATCCCACCCCCGGCGCCATCACGACCTCGCACACGACAATCATGCCACAAACCTACGGCCAAAATTGTGGTGGCCGCACCAGTGTGGTGACAACGACGCGCAAAGACTCCTGATAATCGCAGGGATTCCATTATTAAAAGAACGACTGTTGAGACTCTCGATATCTGCCTTGCCACATCACATTCAGCTGAAGACAAAACTGTTTCATATTCTCTTTCTACCAGAGTATCGTGAGAAGAGTATCGGAGAAGTTGATGTGAGGTAGTTTAGACATTTCAAGAGGTTAATGGTCTCCTTTAGAATGAATTCTTATCCTTTCTACACAGATCTGCTGCATCGTGGTATCCATTTGGATCCAAGAGGAATGTACGAAGGAATCTTAGAAGTTCTTTCTTTGGCGGTTGTGATGCCTGTAGTCCTCTTCGCTGTTCTCTGCAAACTATTGTCTCGAAAGATGAGACTTGATTACTACCGCTAACATCGTCCAAGAGTTCAATATCCTATTCCCGAACAGCAACGCGCTAACAGATACATAGCTAAGCAATTCACTAATCCCCCTAAGCGTGATCACAATAGCATTGCGAATGAAGTGCGCCTAGTTGATTTCGCAGTGTGTGGACTCCATTGTGCACACAGAATTGCTGTGACCCGAATGGACATTAAGATCAGAAACACCAACGTATTTAGTGACCAGATTGAAGGTTTCAGGAGCATGCGAATGACAACCTCTGTTGTACATAGCGATCTTCCTTGTGATATTTACGGAGCCACCAAATGGATATCGGAAGTGCCAGAGATGTTGGTCGAGTATAGAGTCAGCGATCTCAAACTTGAAACGGCATACTGTTGCGTACCAGACAAGAAAATAGTCGCAGAATTTGAAGGCTCGATAAGGAGACAGTGAGTAGAGCTCTATCCGGAATAGGCATGCCGAATAACTGATATCTCAGAGTCAATCAAGCTATGGTCACCACACGAACTATTCTCGGTTAGAAAAGTAATGTGTGCCAGCATGTTTAGACGTGTCACGTACGACTGTAGAGCGTCAACGAAATCTGTCCGGCGAACGGATTGAACTATTACGTAACCCTCACAACGAAATGCAATCTTGAATGTAGTTACTGCCATGGAAAATGCTGTGATGATTTTGGAAGCGATTTTGGCACTCTAGAGATTGACTACTCACTTCCAACATCAATCAATTATGGACTATCAGAGTTAACTGCATTCCTAGACCGTGATCCTTCATCTACAATAATCTTCTATGGAGGAGAACCCCTCCTTGAAATCCAGAAGATCAAACAGATTATGGATTCTACGAAAGCCGATCGATACATAATCCAGACAAACGGACTTCTTCTTGATCAATTCAGCCAAGACTACACGAATAGATTGGATACAATCCTTGTATCAATAGACGGCGACGAGGTCACTACTGACAAGAACCGAGGAATGGGGGTTCATGCAAAAATAATTGAAAATCTGAAATTCCTTAGATCTCAAGGTTTCGAAGGCGAGATCATCGCTAGGATGACAGTTCCCATCGGTACCGAGATAGATCGGCAAGTCAATTGGCTGATTCATAATGATCAATTCCAATTCAAGTCTGTCCACTGGCAGATCGACGCTCTGTTCTGGCAGAACGATTTCGACAGAATCAAGTTCGAAAACTGGTGCGATCGGATCTACAATCCGGGAATAGAAAGACTGGTGAAGATCTGGATTGAGCACATGGAGAGGTTCGGTGAAGTTCTTAGGCTCTACCCATTTGTAGCGGTCATGCGATCACTTCTGTTACGTGAACAGAGTAAGCTTCGATGTGGGGCGGGATGGAACACATTCAACATACAAACCAATGGAAAAATCACTCCCTGTCCGGTGATGGCCGGCATGAAGGACTTCTATGTCGGAGACCTATGGAACTCGAATCCTCTCAACCTCAGAGATTCAGTGTTCGTCAGAGAACCCTGTACAGAATGTAACATCTATTCTTTTTGCGGAGGAAGATGCCTTTATGCCAACGCAACCAGACTCTGGGGTGACGAAGGATATGAGTTAGTCTGCAACACTGTCTTCAACATGATCACATCTCTAAAAGACTATGAATCCAATTTGAGACAACTTCTTGATGAAGGGAAAGTCACTATCGAAGATTTCGATTATGGAAAGTACAATAGCTGTGAAATAATCCCTTGACAGTTCTGAGGCCTTGAAAGGCGGAGTGGAAATCGCTAGCTTTTGTTGTGTTACTTCTTGGTAACAATGTTTATATGCCACTGTTACCAAACAGTAACAAAGTGCGCATCCATGACCCTCAAGTTTCAGTTAGTGAAAGATAACAAGATCATCTACGAGATGCCGCTCGAGATGAACGACTCTACAAAAACACGAATAAACGAGGAGTTAGAGATCTTGGAGCGCGAGATTGGAAGAGTGCGAGCAATCCATGAGATGTTATCAAGCGAGACGCGTATTCGAATGCTGAGCAGCATAATTCGAAATATGGACGTTCGATTCAGTGAGTTCATGAACCAGCTCGATGCCAACCAGAAGATAGTGAACGAAAACTTGGAAAGGTTAAGGAATCTTCACCTAGTGAATCGACGCGAAAAAAACCCGCGTGAAGTACACTATAGCGCATCAAGACTGGGATTCGGAAGCTTTCTGGCGATGGTGGCAATTCGCCGTGTCATGGATGAGCTGGAAACGGAATAGGAGGTGAAAATAAGATGTCTTGGTGGGATGAAGATTTTCCATGGCTTGGTCCAAGGAGACGCAAGTTTCCAGGCTTTTTCTCAAGCTTCTTCGAAGACTTCGATACTATGTTTGAGAGAATGTTCTCGGAGATGACCAAGAACCTGCCTAAGGAATTCACATCCGAACGAAGGCTCCCTGATGGAAGCACCGCGCGACAATGGGGTCCCTTTGTATACGGATACTCGATGAGCGTGGGCCCTGACGGCAAACCAGTGGTGCGTGAATTCGGGAACGTCAGGCCATCAAAACGAATGGGGGCATTTGGTATGCCAGTTCCCAAACTCGAACCGACGGAGACACGCGAACCCCTCGTCGATGTGATAGACGAGAAAGACACGGTGAAAGTCGTCGCAGAATTGCCGGGTGTCAATAAATCAGACATTCAGATAGACACAACGGGAAACAGCGTGACGATAAACGTTGATACGCCAAACCGCAAATATCACAAAACCGTCGACCTGCCATCGGATGTTGAGCCGGAGACCTCAACAGCATCATACAACAATGGCGTTCTCGAAGTCAGCCTGAAAAAGACCAAGCCTAAGACTAAAGGACACACGATCAAAATCGAATAGACACTATCGTGTGTCTTCCAACTTTTTCTTGTGAAAACGCATGTTTTGAATCGATTTCTTTCAAATAACACTTGAGGCTCTCTGACCCATTGATTTGCCAGTACGGACAAATACACTCAACTCTCCTTTTGGTCGATGGATTGTTGATAACGAAGCATACATAGGCAAGAAAGGCGTAGATAAATCAGGAGAAGTCTAAGTTTGACTGCTTCCAGACTAGGATCGAAGACAACGGATGTCAAGCACACTAAATGTGCTAGGGGACATGAGGCTGTCATGGTCACATATGATGATGGCACAACCATTGTAACATGCCCAGTCTGTCTAGATTGCTTTAGAGAGGATTGCAGTTATTAGAAACAGACATCTTCTGTTTTCGTGATTTGAATATATGGCGTAAGACTGGGGAACACTTAGGGTCCTACGCCTTTCATCAAATATTTTGACAGCTTATCATAGAACTTGACTAGATCCGTAGAAGTCAATATACCAACAAGCTGTGAATCTTCAACGACTGGAAGACGCCTTATTCCTTTGTTGGACAAGATCTTCGCAGCTTCGTTTACGGAATCCTTGGGTCCTACGACAACTATTGGCTTAGAAGCTACTTCGTTCACGGTGGAAGTCTCGGACCGACCACTTGCAAGGATCCTTACCACATCTCTTTCTGTAACTATCCCGATCAGCGTGGAGTCTCTCTTAACTACCACGCAACCCACTCCGTTCCTTTTCATCGTCCTCGCCGCCTCGCTAATCGAGGCCGAGTCGGGAATGGTAAGCACGTGTCTGTTCATTACTTCTTCAACCAATACTTCACGTTGCTTCTTCAATTCGGGTTTGGAATGACTAGGCATCTGATCATTCACTTCTAGAATGGGTTTCTATTGTTGATTTGGCCAAGATGATCCCACATTGCGGATACGAAATGCTGTATTTCATCGATATCGGTATCGCTGAGATGATTGAACCTTCCCTGAACCTCAAGATACTCTTTTATTGGTCGTCTCCTCGAAGAATCCAAAAGTCTTTCACTTACAACCGACAATGAGAATTTTCCGTTTTGGATACTGAAGAGCGGCCAGACACCTGTCTCTACAGCTAGTCTGCCTATCTCAATACTCTTTTCGGACGGGTATCTCCAACCGGAAGGACACGGTACAAGAATCTGCACATATCTGGTTCCGTTAAGTTTCTTCGCTGCCTCAACCTTCTCTATCAAGTCTACAGGATAAGAGGGACACGTTGTCGCGACGTATGGGATCCTGTGCGCGGCCATAATGAACGGCATATCCTTCTTGGGTTCTCGCTTGCCTGTGGGCGTCGTAGTGGTCCAAGCGCCAAAGGGAGTTGAACTACTTCGTTGAATTCCAGTATTCATATAACTCTCGTTGTCACAGCAGAAGTAAATGAAGTCTGTCTGACGTTCTGCCGCGCCGCTTAAAGCCTGTATCCCAATGTCAGCCGTTCCTCCATCACCGGCCCACACAGCAACTGTTACCCCCGAAACCTCTGTAGCGTCCAGACCTTCTACGACTCCAGATGCAGCCGCTGCCGCTGCAGCGAATGCAACATTTAGCAGTGGCACTTTGACCGCCGTATATGGCGCCATGCCCTGTGTAACACTGGTGCATCCTGCGGGAACAACCAGAATAGTCTTCCTGCCCAGAGCTTTCAGAATCAGTCTTAGCGCTAAGATTGAACTACACCCGGGACATGCTGCAGTGCCAGGTAGGACAGACTCTTCTTTTGACAAGCTTTTCAGTGACAAATATTTCACCTCTCGATCCAGATTGATCCACCTTCGATCTTCTCTTTCACGCATTTCTGGACTACGCCAGCTATCTCAGTGTTTGTAACATCGACTCCTCCGAGACCAACTATGAAGCCCGTCACCCTTGGTTTTTCAGGCGTCTCGAACAATGCGGCTTTTACCTCTGTGAAAAGGATACCTTCCATTCCAGCACTTAGGTCTCTGTCGAGCACAACCAATGTTCTCACAGTATTCGCGACTTCTCTTATCTCGTGAGTCGGAAAAGGTCGGAAGACTCTCACCCTAACTAATCCGACCTTGTGACCTTGCACTCTAAGAGTATCAACAGCAACCATCGCTTCGCTTGCAAGCGCACCCAACGCCAACACGACAATCTCAGCATCCTCACATCTGTATCGTTCAACCATTCCTCCGTGATGCGGGAGACCGAAATGATGAGAGTATTCCTTGGCGACTTTCGGCAGCGTCTCGCGGGCTTTGTCCATAGCATATTGTAGATCCTTTCGAAGTCTCATGTATTCCCGTGGCGAGAATATGTTTCCCGCCGAGCCAGGTTCATCAGGGTCGAGAGTCCAAACAGGTCTATATGGCTGCAGGAAAGCATCCACTTCCTGCTGCTCGGGAAGCACAGCCGGCATCAACGTGTGCGATAGGTTAACGCCCTCAAAGCATACCATCGCTGGTAGGGATATATCCTGTGATTCGCAGACTCGGTAGCATTGGACTATGCTGTCGAAGATCTCTTGGTTGGATGCGCAATAAAGCTGGATCCAGCCTGTATCTCGCTGGGACAGAGAATCGGTGTGATCGACCCAAATGTTCCATGGTGGGCCTAAGGCTCTGTTGACAACAGCCATCACGACGGGTAACCTAGAGCCACTCGTCCAGTGAAGCATTTCATGCATGTAAGCGAGACCCTGAGAAGAAGTTGCAGTGAAGGTTCTGGCTCCAACGGATGCAGCACCTACACATGCCGCTAGAGCACTATGTTCTGACTCAACCCGAATGTACTTAGCCTTTAACTTCGCCGTCTCAGTCATTGTCGCAAGTTGTTCTACGATGGGCGTCTGAGGTGTAATAGGATAAGCAGCTATGACTTGAACTCTCGCAGCACGAACTGCGTACCCAACCATGTGATTTCCAGTGTCGAGGACATAAGTCGACATCTAGCCTTCTTCCCTCCGCATGGCTATCGCCTTCAACCTACATTCGTGAGCACAGATTCCACATCCTTTGCAATATTCTAGATCCAACTCGATGTTGTCATTTGACCTGCGTTCAACAACCCCTTCTGGACAGAGAATCCAGCATAGCAGGCAACGTGTGCACTTACTCTTATCAATGATCGGTCGAAAGACTCTCCATGTCCCAGTCTTTCCAGCTGCTCCTTTGGCAGGCTTCGTAACCGGAAGATAGCTGGATCTAACTCTGGGTTCCTGTTTCTCGCCACTCATTTTGAGAATACCTCGGCACTACCCACGACAGTGTTTTCGTAGGCCATCTTTGCTGATGCCACGTTAGCCTCGCCTGCTCTCCTAGGCCATTCCTCAAGGATCGCCTTGAAAATCGAGTCGATAGAAACCTCTCGTGTGGCCTTGGCTAGGGCTCCAAGCATTGCAGTGTTAACGACAGGCATACCAGCAATAAGTAGACCAAACTTCAAAGCGATGTCAGTCGCGTCTACAGTAGCCACTTTGAAGTCAAGATCAAAATCTTCTGGGCTTTTCCGCGTGTTGATAACTAGCATACCACCCGGTTTGAGGCCTTCAGATGCATTTGCTGTTTCTAGTAGTTCTGAGTCAAGCACTATTACATAGTCTGGATCGTAGATTTGACTGCGAAGAAGGATTTCACGATCGGATATTCGTATGAAAGCTTTCACGGGTGCTCCTCTGCGTTCCGCTCCGAAGAAAGGAAAAGCTTGGCTCCATTTCCCCTCTAAAAAGGCGGCCTTCGCCAGCATCTCTGCTCCAATTACCGCACCTTGCCCGCCTCTCCCGTGGAAACGAAACTGTTTCAGCAAAACTAGATTCATTACACAATAGGAACAAACGCTGACTTAAACTCCTCTCAGAACACGAACACAATCAGGGATGTAACGAAAACATTTTTAGAGGCCCGGCCAAGAGCTTCATAACAACATGTAATGATGGACTCGAACCAAGCCATCATTCCCGTATCAGTACCGTCTTTCTAGGACTGAGTTGAAATATGCGAGTTTCTGTATCCGCAATGAAATGTCACAGTTATGACTACTCTGAAATCTACAGATGTCTGGCAAAATGTCTCGATCGAATCGGCGGAATACGTAGATTTGTGAATCCAGGATACAGAGTTGCGTTGAAAGTGAATCTGCTATCCGCAGCAACTCCAGACAAAGCTGTTACAACACACCCTTCCGTGGTCGCTGCTGTTGGGAAAATGGTTAGAGAGGCTGGAGCTGACGCTATGATAGTTGATAGCCCAGGAGGCGTAACCAGGTATACACCGACCGCGCTCAAGGATCTCTATCATGTAACAGGCATGATCAAGGCGGCTGAGATTAGCGGAGCGACACTGAACTATGACACTAGCTTTGAACATGTATCTAATCCGAATGGAAAGCTCATCAAAAGATTTGAGATCATCAAACCAATCCTTGAGGCTGATGCAGTAATTAATCTGCCCAAGTTCAAGACACATGAGTTCACTTACCTGACCGCTGCCGTGAAGAACCTTTTCGGAGTCGTACCGGGAAAGGCAAAGGCCGGATACCATGCAACCTTGAAAAATGTCAGAGATTTCTCCGAGATGTTGATCGATATTTGTTCGTATGTTAATCCTTGTTTGACCATCGTCGATTCTGTGGTAGGTATGGATGGCGATGGCCCCACCTCAGGACGACCCAGAGAAGTGGGGCTTCTGCTAGCTAGTGGGAACGCTTTGGCGGTGGACATTCTTCTCGCAGAAGCCATCAATGTGGATCCAAAGGCAATTCCACACATTAAGGCAGCTGTTGACCGAATGCTCTGTTCTGGAAGTCAAGAGGATTTTGAGATTCTTGGAGAGACCCTTGAATCGATCCGAATCTCAGACTTTGTAATGCCGAAAAGCATGAAACAGAATCGAAGAGTCAGTGTATCTAGTTTTCTCTATGGATTGGCTACACCGCTTTTCAAAGAGATGTTCTCGGTAAAGCCTTGGATTATCCAAGAAACATGTGCAGGATGCGGTGTCTGTGAAGAGAACTGCCCTGTACATGCCATAGAAATCGCTGACGGAAAGGCGCGCATCGACGGGAAGAAGTGCATAAGATGCTACTGCTGCCATGAACTGTGTCCCAACAGTAGTGTGGAACTAAGAGAGAACCGACTATACGCACTGGGTAGGACGATCAACTAGTCAATGTACGTGAATGTCGAGGGAGAATCGATTTCTCCGCGCTCGAAAAGCGTCAATTATATAATCAACAATTACAAATGCAATATACCACACATTTCGCGGGTCTAAGAGGTCTCGAAAATGGCTCGAATTACGGTTGACACGTTGAAAGCCATACGATATGGTATGGGCAATCCGCTGTCTCGAGCTATACTCAAGACCGGAATCGAAGGCTCCACCGAAGGCGTCACTAGACTCGACAAGGCGCTTGAAGCTTTTGCATGCGAAACGACTCCAGAGAATTTGGGCGACCGTGCGTACACAAAACTCCTTCGCATAGTCTTGGACACTATCTGCTGGACGTTCTCCGTTAAACCCTCAGATTTGGCAAGATATCTTCAAGATCCAATCACTCGACGCGGCGTCTCAAGTGTGCTCAAGGGAATTGCAACCTATGGCGTCACGAAACCCCAGCTCTTAAACTCGCCTTTCCTAGTTGTTTGGAATCTCACGAACATGTGCAATCTAAGATGCAGACACTGCTATCAACAGGCTGGACGTGTCTTGAAGAATGAACTTTCTCTGGATGAGAAGCTTAAGGTGGTGGATGAACTAGCTTCTGCGGGGGTCGTGGCAATAGCGTTCTCTGGCGGCGAACCCATTATGCATCCAGACTTCTTCGCTACAGCACGTAGAGCACACGAAAGAGGCCTCTACGTTTCAGTGGCAACGAACGGAATCCTACTCACTCCAGAAATGGTGAATCGACTGAAAGAAATTGGCGTCGGGTACGCAGAGATTAGCCTTGATTCGATCAGACCCGAAGTTCACGACGGTTTCAGAGGATTACCTGGAGCTTGGAAGCGAACCGTAGAAGGAATTTCCAACTGTGTGAAGGCGGGGATTGTTACTGTGATGGCGACAACCGTGACGCGTCTGAACTATGAAGATGTCCCTGCCCTGATAGATCTCTCGAAGAAGCTGGGCGTGAGCAGGTTCACCCACTTCAACTTCATACCGACTGGGAGAGGAAAAGAGATCACCAGCCTAGATCTATCTCCCCAACAGAGAGAAGAACTTCTCAAAATGCTTTTCGAAAAATCCCAAACATCAGGCATTGAAGTTCTTTCTACGGCCCCCCAGTTTGCACGTGTGGTCTTCCAACAATCCCGTGGCAGTGCAATCGCGCCTACTCATTTCTATTTGGGGCAGAACCGAAACTGGGGTCTTAAAGCCCTTGCTGAACTTATCGGAGGATGCGGAGCCGCAAGGTTATACTGTGCCATACAGCCTAACGGTGACGTGACGCCTTGCGTCTTCATACCCCAATTAATTGTTGGAAACTTGAGAGAGAAGAGCTTCTCTGAAATCTGGCACACAACAAAGATCTTCAAAGAATTTCAAGTACGAA
This sequence comes from uncultured Candidatus Bathyarchaeia archaeon, assembly GCA_964464765.1. Classification (GTDB taxonomy): domain Archaea; phylum Thermoproteota; class Bathyarchaeia; order 40CM-2-53-6; family CAVXDP01; genus CAVXDP01. Next base: position 25,398 of record CAYXJU010000008.1, read on the forward strand.
CAACCCTCAAAGGAAGCTGTAGAACCTGCGATTATAACAAAATCTGTGGAGGCTGCAGAGCGCGTTCTCTGGGATACTTCCAAGATCCCAACGCACCAGACGTGGGATGCGTGAACAATATCGACAGTTGGAACGCGATAGCTCCGCCGGAAGAGCTTCTATACGCCAAGGCTCGCTGAGCCAGCTCCTTTCATGGCGAGAGCCATCAACGACTCTTTTTGTGGAGATCTGCCAGCCTCTTCAAAGCCTCTTCATGAATCTCGATAGCAGCTAAGTAGTCTTCAACCACGATTTCTTCGTCGTCGGTGTGGTCTAACCCAGAATCGCCCGGGCCGTAAGCGATCATTGGAATCCTGACTTTCAACGCAAGAGAGTTCATGTCAGAGGTTCCCGTCTTCTTTAGGAAAACCGGATTCTTCTTCCTGATTCTTCTTATTGCCCACGAGTACGACCGAGCGAGTATAGAATCAGAATTCGTTAGGCATGCTTCAACCTGATCAACAAGCTCTAGATCAATCTTCACACTTCGATTATCATTCAGATAAGACTCCACCTTTTTCCTGATTTCGTTCAACACTTGATTGGAGCTTAGGTCGGGTGGAATTCGCACGTCAATGGTAAGCGTACATTTGGACGGAACTGTGTTGATCGCTTCTCCACCAACTATTCCGGTGAGACAGCCAGTCACTGAATGAAAACGAGACTTATGCTGACCCGAATCTGGAAATCCGCGTTTTATGAGGCCCCAGATCTCCATCGCTTTGTCTATAGCGTTGTCATAACGCCATGGAACCGCTGAGTGCCCTGCCTTCGTATTACACACGAGCTTGAGATGCAAAAGACCTTTGTAACCTATCACAATATTTTCTGTGTTACTTGGTTCCCCGAGCACAGCGTAGTCTATCTCAATTGAATTGGTTTGAATGAAATGTCTCATGCCTGTTCCTGAGCCTTCTTCGTCCACCACGGCCAACAAGAGAATCTTTCCGGGAAATTCGTCTTTCACTCTTGAGGCCCCAATGATCATAGATGCGAGAGATGACTTGGCATCGACAGCACCTCTGCCACGCATCTTCTGTTTGTTAATTCTGATCGTCAGGTTCCCGGGAACCGTGTCCATGTGTCCACACAACATGACGGTGGGCGGGCCTTCTCCAGATTCCGCTATCACGTTACCAACGTCGTCTATACGTGAATTGAAGCGTAGCTTCTTAAGCTCGGCTTGAAGGAAAATTGAGAGTTCTTTTTCTTGGCCCGAAGGACTGTATGTCTCAAGCATCGTCTTTAGAAGATTGATTGGGTAGTTGTCCACTTTCTTTCTCTCCAATGACTTGATCTAATACTTCAATGGTTCTGTCTATGTGTGCGCGAGTGATAACTAGTGGTGGCAAGAAACGCAGGACGTTCCTACCGGCATCAAGTATTAGAACCCCCTTGTCGATCGATCCGAGAATGAAGTCTATGACTTGAAAACGCGCCTCCACGCCGATCATGAGACCCAGCCCCCTCACCTCCCTAATGGTTCTGTGGGCTTCTTTCAGTTGATTCAGTCTGGACGTCAAGTACCCTCCTTCCACACGTGCTCTGTCGGGAAGTCTCTCTTGTTCAAGCACGTCTATTGTTGTGGCTGCTGCGGCGCAAGCAAGGGGGTTGCCGCCGTAAGTGGCTGAGTGCTCTCCCACTTTCAAGCTTGACATGATCTCTTTCCTTGAGAGAGTCAAACCTATAGGAACCCCTCCCGCCACTCCCTTAGCCAAACAGGTGATGTCGGGAACGATCCCAAAATGTTGAAACGCAAAAATGGTTCCTGTTCTTCCAAAGCCTGTTTGAATCTCATCTAGGATCAAGAGTATGTTTTTTTCATCGCATAGTTCCCTCAGTAGCTTAAGGAAGCCTTCTGGTGGAACCTTGACACCGCTTTCGCCCTGAATTGGTTCTGCTATGACAGCGGCGGTTTCGGAACTGATGCTTTCCCTTAGTTTCTCGATGTTGCCATAAGGAACATGTTTTATTTCGGGAACCAGGGGTTGAAATGGATCTCTGTACTTTCTGTCCCAAGTTGCTGAGAGAGAGCCGAAAGTCTTTCCGTGGTAGGCTCCCATCATTGCGATTATCTCCTTCTTCTGAGTGTATTTTCTCGCGAGTTTGAGAGCGCACTCAACGGATTCCGTGCCGCTGTTTGAGAGGAAGACTTTGTCTAGATCTTTGGGGGCGATTCTAGAGATTCTTTCAAGGAGTTCTGATCGAGAATCGTTGTACATGAAACCATGACATGAAGTGAGTTTCTGGCTTTGATTCGTGATTGCCTCAACTACTCTTGGGTGACAATATCCAACTACGCATGATCCGTAACTTCCAGTGCAATCTATGTACTCTTTGCCATCTTGATCCCAAACCAAGTCTCCTTTTCCTTTCACCACGACAACTGCACGTTTTGCATAGACATTTGCCATTAGACTCTGTTCAGTGAGGATTACTTGTTCTCTATCCATGTGTTATCACGGTGCCGGCTGTTCCATCGAGAGATTTCGATATTGGGTTGTCTTCCAATCCTGAGGTCACGACGACTTCCCCAACGCCTAGTTTGATGGCTTCAGAAGCCGCATGAATCTTCGTTATCATTCCTTTTCCAATTTTTGACAGCGTTGACTCTACTTGTTTCAAAGTGAGTCTGGGAACGAGGTCGCCGTCAAGGAGAAGACCCTTTACGTCGGTTAAAAGTATTAATCTATCAGCTTTCATGTTTCCAGCGATATTCGCCGCCATGCGGTCCCCGTCAACGTTCAAC
>CAYXJU010000008.1:28285-33332 GCA_964464765.1 uncultured Candidatus Bathyarchaeia archaeon
AAATATTTCCATAGTCTCTTTGTCTGTGTGACGACTTCTGAAACCTTCTGGTGAAGTTATGAACTGTTGTTCCTTTCCCATCTTTGAAGCGATCTCAGTAACCTTCTTGCCTCCACCATGCACCAGGATTATGCTTGTTCTAGAGAGGCTTTGTTTGATGTCTTCAATGAAGGCTTCTGTTAAGCCCTCTTCTAGAACAGTGCCACCCATCTTCACAACAGTCAGCATCAGTGTTCACACTGGATGAAGAGCAGGAACTTGGATCCCAGTTTTCTCATCGATTCCACACATTATGTTTAAACACTGTACCGCTTGGCCAGCTGCGCCTTTGACCAAGTTGTCTATGGCTGTGAAGATTACGAGGCGATTAAGATGCCCGTCCAACTCGAATCCAATATCGCAGAAGTTGGATCCTACCACAATCTTGGGATCAGGTAGTCTGTATAGTCCCTCGCGATCTTTGGCGTATCGAATGAAAGGTTCATCCTTGTAGAATGAACGGTAACTTTTCCAGACAGTAGGCTCATCAATTTTCTTGGTTGGAAACGCATGAATGGTGGCAAGTATTCCGCGCACCATATTGACGGCGTGAGGTGTGAACGAGATTTTCACGGATTGGTTGCTGAATTGGTTCAGCTCTTGTTCGATCTCAGCTATGTGTCTATGCCCCACTGTTTTGTATGGTCTTACGCCACCAAAACGTTCCGCGTGATGAGATGCGATTGTGGGTTTGGATCCGGAGCCTGATGACCCAACTTTCAAGTCAACAACTATTCTTTCCTTTTCCAGCAATTCGTCTTTCACAAGAGGCGCTAGTCCGAGGATAGTCGAGGTGGCCATGCACCCTGGTACGGCTATCAAACTGGATTTTCTGATTGCGTCTCTGTGCAACTCCGGGAGCCCGTAAACAGCCTTCTCCAGCAATTTGCTGCTGGTATGCTCCCAACCGTACCATTGAGGATAGTCTTGCGGATTCTTGAGACGAAAATCTGCGCTCATGTCTATTACTTTTAGATTGGCCTCCAAGAGTTTTGGTACAAGATCCTTGGATGAGCCATGTGGCATAGCCGCAAACACAACTTCGCACGTTTTCGCAAGGTATGGTAAGTCAAGCGGAGAAAACTTCAGTGTTGTGTAGCCTCTCAGGTTTGAATGGATTTTGTGAATGTATTTCCCAACATGTTGACGTGACACTACTGCTGTCAATTCCACCTGAGGATGACCTAGCAGTATGCGTATCAGTTCTCCCCCTATGTAGCCTGACCCCCCGATTATTCCAGCCTTCACTCTTACCGCCTCGCCATGTCGATCAAGTAGTCTAGCATCAGACTGGGTATGTCCACACCTGTTGATTCTGTGGTGGCTTTGAATTCTGTTGTGTAGTTGACTTCGTGAACAACAAGTCCATTGGGAGTCTCCATCATGTCTACGCCGAAAGCTCCTCCTCCAACGGCTTTCGTTGCCTTTACACACAACTCTTCAAGCTCAGACGTTATCGGACAAGTCTCCGCTCTGCCTCCCCTGGCGACATTCGTTCTCCATTCGCCAGGTGCAGAGTACCTGTAGATAGCTGCCACTGCGCGGTCACCTATGACGAAACACCGTATGTCGCGCAGAAGGTTTTGTATCATCTCTTGAATGTAGAAGACCTGATAGAGAGGGAACATGTACTCTCTTGTCTCTAGAATGGCTCTGGCGGAGTCGAGGTCTTTCAAAGGAGCTATAAGCCTTCCCCAACTTCCTACGACCGGTTTCAGGATTGCTGGATAGCCAACCTTGTCCAGGGCCTTGACGGCTGAGTCATCTGTGAAAGCAACGACCGTCTTGGGCGTGGGCACACCAGCTTTCGATAATGCTATTGACGTGAGGAGTTTATTTCCACAGACGAACGCGGCGTTGAAAGAGTTGACGACTTTAATTCCGCTGTTCTCGAGTAAAGCGGTTACGTGCATGCTCTTGAAGTAACTCATCACTCTCTGCAGAATAACATTCTCAAATTTCGTTCCTAGGTCTTTGGTCACATCGAAGACGAGTTCATCCACGTTATGGACCTTAAGATCAACGTCCTTTCTTTTTGCTGCGTCTATTATCATTCTTTCGTCTGGTCTGATGCGGTCGCATAGCATCCCGATCTGTACGGTCACTATTCACCCCAGTCCTCTTTCTCAATCAAGATTTTCTGTAACTCGAGTTTTTCGCCCTCGATCTTCACTACCTCAAGTTCCAGACCGCAATCTGGACAACTCAGTATCTCCTTCAACATAACGTCATCAGGAGCTTGAATCTCCGCGCCACATTCAGGACAATTAACTTTCTTGATCACGGTAACCTCCAATTTTGAGCATTCACTATCCATGTAGGTTTCCTATAGGCCTTCATGATCCATTAATAAATATTGTCTTTCACTAATGATTCTGTACAAAATCGTCCGATTCTCAAATGATACATTAAACCATGCTGCACAACGAACATGAAATAGGACTATAACTGATTCCTCTGCGAAAGAACTCCTCTGACTCGTCCGGAATGCAGAAGCCCCCGCCCACGTGATTCATTCAACAGATTTCTCTGATAGAGAATTCAGGAGAAGCAAGCGATTTGCAGCATTTACTACGGCTTCGACACCAGCCATCACTATGTCTTCCCGTACTCCTGTTGCTGATACTGTTCTACCTTTGTTGTCCATTACCTTGGCGGTCGCGTTGGCCAGAGCGTCGCTTCCACCCGTTATTGCCTCCAGCTTGAAATCTACCAGCCTAAACTTGACGACATCGCCAACCACGTTCTGAATGGCCTTCAGTGTCGCGTCTATTGGACCTACACCGAATTCAGACGACTTATACTCCTTTCCGTCAATCAAAAGCTTCAGAGTTGCAGTTGGCGTTGTCCTGTTCCCTGTCAAAACCACCAGATCGCCAAGTTCGACACGTCGTTTCTCTGGAGCGGTGCTCCTAGTGACTACCTCGAAGATGTTGAAGAGATCAGTCTCGGTCACCGTTCGACCCTTGTCACCTAACTCTTTGACTCTCTCAACCACCTCGTCGAGTTGAGATTTGGTCAAAGTCAGCCCCATCTCCTTGAGCATAGCATCTATACCATGCTTTCCAGCATGCTTGCCAGCTACCAGTTTCCTCTCGTGTCCGACAACTTCAGGAGCAAGCGGTTCGTAGGTGTCTGGTGCAGCAATTATGCCGGCTGTGTGTATACCACTCTCATGTGCAAACGCGTTGTCACCTACGACGGACTTGTTGGGAGCGATCATAACTCCGGTAAGCTTCGAGACCAAGCGTGAAGTCTTGTAGATTTCTTTCAACTCGATTCCTGTCTTGACACCGTAGAACGCGTGCAGGGTCAGTGCAAGTTCCTCAAGGCTTGCATTTCCAGCCCTCTCACCAATTCCATTTACCGTCACATGCAGCTCTTGAGCCCCTGCCTCGACACCAGCAAGCGAATTTGCAACTGCCAGACCCATGTCATCGTGACAGTGAACCGCCACAGGAACCTTGATTCTCTCGGTTACTCTCTTCACGAGGTGGAACATTCCTCTAGGCACCGCGACGCCAACCGTGTCTGGTATATCAACGCGATCTGCTCCGGCGTTCACAACCGCCTCACAAACACTAACGAGGAAGTTGGGATCAGTTCTTGTCGCATCTTCCGCCGAAAACTCAGACTTCAAACCATGCGCTTTGACATACTCGACAGATTCAACAGCCTTTCGGATAACCTCCTCACGTGACATGACGAGCTTCTTCTTTAGGTGAATGTCTGAAGTTGCTATGAACGTATGAATGCAACCCACGTTGCATGACATGGCCAAGTCTATGTCTTTCCGGGCAGATCTAGCAAGAGCAGAGGTTTCAGCCTTCAATCCAGCCTCTGCAATGAGTCTAACAGCCTGTTGTTCGCCTTTTGATGTAGCTGGAAAACCAGCCTCAATAGAATCCACGCCTAGAACTTCGAGTTGTCTGGCTATCTCCAGTTTCTCCTCGGGCAGCAGAGCCACGCCAGGTGTCTGCTCTCCGTCACGTAGGGTCGTATCGTAGAAGAAAACTCGATCGGGTAGATGGTATTCTTTGCTTAAAAGAGAACTCCAAACCAAACCGGAAAATCCTCCACAACTTTATTCTTACTGGACCGTATCGCCATGGAAAGACGTGACATTGAAGCTGGAGAGTGACTTGAGAATGAATGAGACGTCGATTCCTTAGCGCTCTTCAGAACTGCTTTCCTGAGAAGGGTTACTTCACAGAAGAAACTGTTACTTTTGCACGATATGCTCGAGGAGAACGCTATCTCTCCTAATAGTTGACATTCGCTGTCCTCCAAAGGCTCAGCTACTACCTACACCCCCAATATATATGGATTCGGGAGGGTCACTATCGTTGATTTCATTGGTGAGAAGAGAATACCTTGCGGACGTTAGGAGTCTTCTCCTGTCTTGTGACATGTTGGATCGGATCATAGACGCCTGTTGAGGCTTAGTTTTGTCTTTTTCTCAGATAATCATTGAATGAGGAGACAGTGGATCTTCGAAAACGTTATAGGATTTCAACAGACAATACTCTATCAGTAAGGGTGAGATTCACCTTTGCCAAAAAAGAAAGCTAAGAAAAAAGTAGCGAAGAAGAAAGCAAAGAAGAAAGTTGTCAGGAAAGCAAAGAAGAAAGCCGCTCCTGCACCGTCACCAGCACCAGCTCCGGCTCCACCAGTTGAGACTCCTCCGTCAGAACAACCATTTACACCACCAGCGAGCCCATCCTATCCATAGACGTATACGGTTGCTTCACCGTTAAAAACCCCAAATTTTTCTGTTTTTCCTTTTTTCTGCCTAATTCATCAATATTTTCGAGAATTGGATTCTTTTTTGCATTTTATTTGTAGCAATAACCTTGATTCCAGGTGAAGTGAAACGCCGCCAGGGACGATTGTCAACTCTGAAAACGCGTCGCTGAGCCTACACTCCGAAGCTTCTTGCACCTAGGAGTCCGGTTGGAATTGACCGCCCGATCATATGAACTGTTTCCGTACAACTCAATGATTGAAC
>CAYXJU010000008.1:33432-34537 GCA_964464765.1 uncultured Candidatus Bathyarchaeia archaeon
GACATAATGGTGCGCGCTATTGGGCCGATAGTTCAGCTCGGTTAGAACGTCCGCCTTACACGCGGAAACCCTCGTGGCCGCAAGGTCGGGAGTTCAAATCTCCCCCGGCCCACCAAATTAGTTGAGTGAACCCTTTTAGAAACAACCATACGAGATCTGCCAGTTAGCCAAGATCGCTAAACGAAACTGGTCCTACGACGGCGATAGGTTCCACTTTCAAAGGACTTACTACGTTCATTGATAGTAACCTGACTGTGGACGAGGCAGGTGCAGAAGCACATGAGCTACCAAGGACAAGACAAGTATGACGAGGGCTATGATAATCACAAGAGTCAGGTTTTCAGAAAGTATTCTTAGCACCAGATTGACCTTGGCCTCCGTAATCGTTACCGTTGATGTGGTTGTTGCTGGAACAGATATGTTAACGGCTACATCTGTCTGATGTGTGATGGATCCGCTTGCTGCAGTAATTCTCAAGACAAAAGATCCGCTGGTGGCTGAGCTGCTGGTGGATATTTGAATAGTCGTTGACGCGATTTGATCTGGTGGAGGAGTAACGGGGCTGGGTAGATCAACTGTCACGCCGCTTGGAGCTTCTCCAAACCATGAGTATGAAAGGATCACGGTATCGCTGAATCCGTTCTGTGAAGTTATGGTAATCGTTGATAAACCTGAAGACATCTGATCTATTGAAATCGATTGCGGGCTCGCACTTACGGAAAAATCTCCGGCAGCATAAGCGGCGGATATTTGCACTGTGACTAGTGCCAGTACAACGACAACTCTAGACCAGTAGAACTTCATTTTCAATCATCCTTCAAATCAGATGTGATGCGCTACCAGGGCAATTATAGCTCCGATGACCACGATTATTCCGCCCCATCCTCCAGCAATCAAGCCCACTATGATCAGAATTATCGACCATAGAAGGCCCCGGCATTCCTTGATCCTACTATCGCAATGACACCACAAATCAAACCAACGAATAGGCCAAAGCTCGCAAAAAGCCCTGATCCAACCCCATAGAACCGTGGCATATGCATGAAAGAGTACCAAAGGGCGGCAGCACCTATCCATTGAAGCAATACAAGAACCAAGATCACCA
>CAYXJU010000009.1:0-3252 GCA_964464765.1 uncultured Candidatus Bathyarchaeia archaeon
GACTCTCTCGGCAAAGCTTCTTTAAACCATTCGGGTATGAAACGCCAACAATTCTTGACTAGTCTGGTGAAGCTCCCATCAACGACATAGAATCGAGCCTCATCATCCTCGGCTCTAATTGCACGACCGTATGCCTGAATCACTTCCAGCATCGCTTGATTGTTGTACCATTGACGATATCCAAGTTCAAGCCGTCTCCTTACCCGTTTATCACTGAGGTCTGGAAATGGCACCTTCAACAGGATCTGAGCATTGCATACGTCATATTTCCAGTCTTGACCTTCATTGAATGCGACTGAAACGAATACTTTTCCGCGAGAATGTTTCCATTCCTCAAGCTTCTGTTCACGATTTCTACTGGTGTGAACAATGAGTCTAGGCTTCAAGTCCTCCGAGAGATTCTGGACAAGCCACTGTTGATGGTGATAACTGTGGCAGTGTACAGCCACATTTCCTTCTTCCTTTCTAAGTATCTCCTCGACAACTTCAAGAGCATTCTGCTTGTTGTTTTCCCATTCATCTCTCGATAATGGACCCACAGTTGCATCTATTATTGGACGATTCTCAACTGGGAAAGTGCTTGGAACTTGGAGGAAACAGATTTCATCCTCTTGTAATATATTAGTAAGGCCACTAAGCTCCGCATATTCCTTCGGATCAAGAATTGTGGCTGAGGAGATGATGTAGTATTTTCCTCGTTTCCAAACGAGTTCCCTCATGAATTCCCTTGCGAAGACGGGTTGCAGGATTAAATGGTCGTTTTGAAGTTGCCATATCCACTCGTTTTTCGATGTCTCATAAAGATGGTAGTTGGCGAGGTATCGTTCAATGTTCTCTTTGTCTGCAGCCTCCACAACTGAGAGCCCAGTTGTTTCAACTATGCTCTTAGATCTTTCCAGAATCTTGCGCAGTTGGTGTTCAAGGTTGTGTAAGAGCTCTTTGAGCTGAGATTCTGTCTCAATTTGACGGAGTTGTGGAAGATATTGATTATAGATATTTAGGGGAATCGTGTATGGTGAGACGCGTAATGAAATCTGGTTTAGGCATTGTTCCTCGATGTTGTGCGCCTCGTCAAGGATGAGGAGGTTTCGAGTTCCAAGATATGTGTCGGTTAAGCCTTCGGTCTGACTTTCCCCTGCAAGGTACGCGAAACTCAGAAGCACACTCTGTGCGTTGAGGGCTTTCACTTTCTGTACCCAGTATGGGCATAGTTGAAAGCGTTCAGGACAAGAATAGTCTCCAGTCACACATTTTCCAACATGCACACTTCGATGCGATTGATGGTAGCATCGATAGTTTTGTCGCCCCTTAATTTCTACGAATCTAGATTGGAGATGACTGTCGTTCATGATCTGGTCAATCAGGGCGAGTTGTGGAGTTGCATAGAACGATCTAGTTACTGAAGCGAAAGCCGCGTTCACGTATGATTTGCCAAATCCAGTTGGAGCCGCAAGAACAACACATTTCTTCCCAGTTTGAAATGCTTCTACAGCCTTGGCTATGATCTCTCTTTGATGCGCTCTAAAAGAACGACTTGGAAAGCTATCAAATACATCATTTGCATTGAGCTCGTGAAGGGATCTGTTTGCTGGAATCCTCGATGCATCTACCTTGCATCTCGGACATTTCTTCTTCCCCCCAGGCAAATAACTTCCACAGTTAGGACAAAATTTCACCAATATTGAATACCTTCATACACGTACCAACCACGTCACGTTAGTTCCAAGGGAACCTGATCAGCCGTTCTTGGAGAGAGCAATTGAACTTGCAGATTGATCAGGTCTAAACTATAAGTTCTTGCCAATAAGTTACACATGTTCTTCGCTGTACTTTGCATTCCTGAGTGCTTCGTCGAGAGATGTCGTTGACTCTCCACATCATCTGTCTCTGCAATATTGCCTAACCATTTCGCAAACACAAACTCAATTTATTAGATTCTAGCCAGTCCAAGAACAGATTTCCATGTCACTGGAGATTTGCCTCATCAGTCACAGCAGTGACCTATAGCCAATTGAGGTATTTCATTGATCGAATTGGTTGTGTGTAGATGAGTTGCTCAGAGATCATTTCAACATTAACATTGAGAATGTTGTGGCTTCGGCGAGTCTCAATCAAAACGTAGATCTGGAATCGATTGCGAAAGTATTTCCTACAGTTGAGTATAAACCTGAGCAATTTCCAGGACTGGTTTATCGACTGAAGAAACCAAGCGTGTCCACGTTGATATTTAGAACTGGAAAATTGATAATTGCCGGAGCAAAGTCTGAGAAACGAGCAAAACGAGCCGTCTTGAAACTCGTTGAAGAACTCAGGACCGGCGGACTTGTCATCTTGGGAAGCCCAGATGCTAGGATTACAAACGTTGTCGCTTCAGCTGATCTAGGTCACAAGATTGATCTTGAGGATGCAGCGAACAAGCTCGAAGGAACCATATACGAACCCGATCAATTCCCTGGACTTGTGTACAGGCTCAAAGATCCGAAAGTAGTTGTGTTGATCTTCGCGAGCGGTAAGTTGGTGTGCACAGGCGCAAATCGCGAAGTTGATGTGGAAAGATCCATAGGCAAGTTGTATTCAACATTGGTGTCGAAAGGTCTGATTCAGAGCAACATCAATCTATTGTAACATTCGGATTTTCCTTGTGGAAATTGAACTTCGATGTGACTCGTCCAAAAGTCTTAAGAATGCTAGCAAGATCACGTCATCGATAGATGAGTGATCGTTGGAATATTGTCCTTACTGTCAAAGATGGGTTGAACCGACGAAAGGCAGTACCGATATACTTGCAGGGGCCGCTCTGGGAGGCTGGTTGGGCGGCGTTATCGGCACAGGTCACTACTTGCTAAAAGGTTCAAGATGCCCAATCTGTAACAACATCATAACGGGTAGAGGAACACTTGGACACGTTCCCCCACAGGCTCAAACTTATCCCCAGCAGGGGCCAATGTATCCTCAGCCTACATACCAACAGTATCCTCAGCCTGCACCCCAATATCCCGGACCCCCTCCTCAGAACACATATCCACAGGTCACTCAATCCATACCTACACCAGCGCCACGTTGCCCGTATTGCCGTCAACCCCTAGCCTTCGTTTCACGTCTTCAACAATGGTACTGTCACTACTGTCAAAGACCAGTCTACGTGTGAGCCTCTCTCATTCTAACTGGCAGTGAGGAGGCTGCAAGTTGACTCGGATAGACGAACCGACCGAAACGAGCCTGCTAGAAGCCCTAAACCAGAACTGGTTACAT
>CAYXJU010000009.1:3352-28143 GCA_964464765.1 uncultured Candidatus Bathyarchaeia archaeon
CAGTTTTGTCGAGAATCCCTTACGATTTGGTTGATGAAATACTTGTCGTGGACAAATCGTCGGATAGGACGCCAGAGATAGCCGAGGAATTTGGAGCCACGGTCGTTCGTGAACCTAGGAAAGGATATGGACGAGCACTTCAGACAGGCATTGAAAATTCCCATGGCGACATCATTGTGTACATTGATGGAGACTCTACCTACGATCCTTCAGAGATTTCGAAGATAATCGAACCTATCCAAGAGAGAGCGTACGATGTAGTGATTGGCAACAGATTAGAGGAGCGTCATAATCGAACAAATATGCCATTTCAGAACAGAGTAGGAAATTGGATCCTGTCCCGACTCTTCGGCCTTCTTTTTCACGTCGGTGTGGGAGACACACAATGCGGTTTAAGGGGGCTTCTACGCTCACCGCTCCTCAACTATGAGTATCAAAACTATGGTATGGCCTACGTGACAGAACAATTGACAAAACTTGTAATGTCAGGACTTCGTGTAGGCGAGGTTTCAATAAGTTACAAACGGCGAACAGGAAGATCCAAACTTCGCCGTTTCAGAGACGGTTTTCAGATAGTCTGGACGATACTGATAAAGAGATATGAGCATTGGAAATCACATCCAAAGTCGAATTTGAGTTACTTTACAAAACAACCACAAAATGGTTCTATAACGCTGTTCCACAGCAAATATGGAAAAACCGACTAGAGGCTAATCGGATGCGCATAGCGATTCTGACCGAACTTTTCCATCCACATATTGGTGGAACGGAAGTCAGGCTTTACGAGATCTCAAAGAGACTTGTGAGAAGAGGACATGAAGTCAATGTATTCACAATTCAATACTCGCCACATGCTATCCAAGAAGAGGATCTTGAGGCCATCCATGTGAACAGGTATGCCTATTCCTCTGGATACCTATTTTCGGATGGCTTTAGATCGTGGAGCGGCGTTCTGAAGTACTCGCTGTCAACTGTATTGAGAGCACTTGGAACTGACTACGACATCTACTATTTTGGGCAATGGCCGATTCTACACTCTCTTTTGACAAAACCAGTTGTCTCGCCATGCATCCAAGAATGGTGCGAGGTATGGTACAAGAAGATCGCTACCTTAGAGAAAATCCTTGCCAGAACAATGAACAATCATGTGGCAGTCTCAGAATTTACAAAACGCAGAATGGTGGAATTCCTTAACTTGCCCCCTGACCGCATAACAGTCATACCAAACGGAGTGGAACTTCAGAAGTTCAATCAAAAATCTGACAAGAAAAGGGGACGAATCGTCTACGTTGGAAGAGTCGTGCAACACAAAGGTCTGGACCTACTGATTGAAGCGTTTAAGACAATTCACAAGAAAGCTCCGGAAGTTGAACTCTATATCGCTGGATCAGGGGCACATCTACAAACGATCAAAGACAATACACAGCGACTTGAAGGCGTGTATGTTCTCGGTCACATCTCTGAGACTGAGAAGATCAGACTCCTAGAGAGTTCTTGGCTCTTCATTATGCCGAGCAGTCGAGAAGGCTCATCCATAGCCCTCTTGGAGGCTATGGCAGCGGGTACGCCAGTTTTGACTTTGAATCATCCAGACAATGCAACAAAGCACTTCTGCACATATGGTAACGGAGTGATCGTGCCTCCAAGCAGTACAAGTGTGGCTTCAGCTGTGTTGAAGCTTCTCTCAAATGAGAATGAATGGAACAATATGAGCAAAGCAGCGTTAGATTATGCGAGGCAATGCGATTGGAATCTAGTTGTTGATCGAGTGGAACATTACTTTAGGTCAGTCATGAGGAACAACTAACGTTTGTTTCCCAAAATCTTCTGAGACCTGATAACATGAACAAGAATACTACCTCAACTCTGAAGCACTGGCTTCAGTCTTTAGATCGGAAGCGCCAGACCATTGTATACTTAGCACTATTTGCGATGTGCATTGCGTCCATAATTCCGGTCACAGTTTACTTCTACAGTCGAGTGTTTCCCTGGTGGGTCGACGGAGGCAATTGGCTGAAACAGGTACATGCGATATTTGGACGAGATTATCCGATGTGGGATGAGAAACCACTTCAGTTTGACCAACTCTATTTCTTGTCGTTGGCATCACTAATCTTCCTTCTCAAGAATGAGATTTTGGCTTTGAAGGTCTCTGCTCTAATGGTTTTCGCAATCCGCCCAGCCACCACATTCGTCTTAGCTCGAAAGATTTTCAGAAGTGAAGTGGCCGCGTTGGCGGCAGCTCTTTTGTCCGGTGTCAGTCCTCTATTCTACGAAACCTTAGGCTGGGGCGGATACCCCAATCTTCTGGGATATGCAATTCTACCCTTAGCATTTTACTTCATCCTGAAATCAATTGAGAAAGCTTCTCTGAGGAATGCTGTATTAACTGGTTTGATCGTTGCGGTGACAGCCTTCTCACACAACTTAACATCATTTGTCTTCCTTGCAGTTCTAGGTATTTGGTTGATTCTAGTAATCGTCACGAGAATTTTTTCAAAATCGATTGATGTGAAACCGAATTTCGTGAACATAGTCTACGCCTTGGCCATTATATTCTCAATCTTAGGAATTGTACTTCTCGCTGCAAGAGTTCCCCAATACGATTTCTTCAATGAAGCAGTATTCTACAAGAGAAGGGTCTCGCTGGACGACTTTTTTTGGATCGCGAAGAACCCTGTAGTGAGCATGTCCCTCATGTTCCTTACAGTTGTCTCGTTTGTCGTGGTGAAAAACATTAGAGGCAGAGGAAACACGCCGTACATACTTGCGATGATCTCATGGATCTTGGCTCCACTCTTAATGTCACAGGCTTATCTCTTTGGAATAACCATCGACTACAAACGCGTATTCTTCTACGCAATTCAACCCTGTCTAGTTATGGTTATGGGATCCCTAGCCTTGTTAGAACCACTGGTTCACAAAGTGAGAGAGGCAGGAATTTTTTCAAGAACCTCCATAACCAGATCTACCCGAAGCGCGGCGAGAGTCATGCCAGCGGCCTTTCTCATTTTGCTTTCACTGTCTTTCCTTGCCAACGAAGTGAACACGGGTTTATCTTATCCAGCAGTGGTAAATTACTGGTATGGTCACGCAGATCTCTACGGCGATAAGGAGAAACTTGAGGCACTGAACTGGATCAGAGGTCACACGCCTGATGATGCAGTCTTCGTGGCTGATGAACATTTTGCTCGCTGGACTGAGGGATACGCGTCAAGAAGAGTTTTGATGTATACTCCTCCACAGTACCTCTTTTTCAAGGGGGAAACCGAACGGAGCATGGCAGCTAGAACCGTTCTTGAAAGCAGATTCGAACTTCGAAATGAGCTGGTTCGAATTAGCGACCAAGAACCATATGGAAATTTCACGCCATCCATATCTTTCAAACGAGAAGGAGTGTACGAAGACACGTTGTACCTTAACAATGTGGACTCCAAGCTATACATGACAAATGGGACACATACTTGGTTCGAACGACTTTCACAGAACTCTTCAAACAGATCATACAGTCTGTCCACTGACTCCACTGGCGTGTCATATAGAATGTCTCACGACTCAGACTTTTTTTCGCTTGAAAAGCAAATCGATCTAGACAAAAACCATGCTGCCACATCAATAAGGTACATTATATCGACGACAGATTCGAGTATTAGACTGCTGAACCTTACAGTTCCATTTTTCTCTGCAGAAAACAAGCTGTTTGACGAAGTCTACGCGGAATCCAACAATACGATCCGCGTTAGGCAGGGACCATCATGGTTCCAGATCTCAATCAGCGGAAAGGTTCTGAGCGCTCTCTCTATCACATATCAGGGCAAAGATGCAATATTCATTGCTGTCAACCCTAACTCAACTAGATCTATGTCCACTGAGATGACTATCAAAGCAGACTTACCTGAAACAAGATCTGGAACAACTATCGCCATCGATAGAAACGAAATACTGAGAGAATTTAGAGTATCATATATTGCGATCTTCAGAAACTCCACTGTTCAACCTGGCGGAGTAATACCCCTGAAAACTCGAAGCCTTCCAGCCTACGAACACCTGCTTTACGATCCCACTTTTGCCATCGTGTTTGAGAACTCAAAAGTCATAATTCTTCAGGTAATCACTCGATAAAATTTCCTTCGAGAGGGATCGGTGGAAAAACACGGTTATGTCGAATTTTGCCGAGACCGTTTCGGATATTCAGTGATAACTATTCAAAAGCGCAGATTCGTTTCTAACAAAAAATAGAGTGGGTGGAAGACTGCTAGATATTGCTAGATGTGGGGAATCGATCCAGCTCCCAACAGCGCGAGTATGCCGACTCCGACTATTAATCCGACAACTATTGCCACGATGATGAGCACGATAACAGCCACTATGGCTATGAGAAAAGCTTTCAACCATCCGCAATCGAAGAAGTGTTTGATCAATACCAACCATATTATGAGGCTGATTACCATTCCCAGAAGGCCGTGGACGAAGGAACCCACCAAGGAGCCTATGACAATTCCTATTGCCACGATCCATATGGCGTCGGTGAATTTTGCTTTGTCTTTGCCAACCAGTGCGCGACCGACAAGCCACAGTATTGGCGACACAATTATGATGCCCACGATTATCTGAATCAACAGATACATTAGGTTCAAAGCATTCACTACCTCTATTGTACCTTGAAACCAAGATATAAGTGGAATTCTCTGTGCCTCATCGTGGTTGAATTCAGACTAAGCGAATTCATTTTTTCCATGCTGGCATCTTGCTCATAGATTCATCGACATATTTCTCAGCTTCTTTTCTAGATTTCTTCATAGTATTGATATAGAAGTTAATCATGCCATCTCTGACTTCTGTTCGGCTCTTCAGCGTGCCATCAGAAGTTGTGCAGTGAGTGCAGTATTTGTTCTTCGTGTCGCTCCCTCCGAAGTCGCTTGGTTTTTCCATGGGCATGCCACAACTTTCACATATTGGCACCCACATCACCTCATAAGACTCTTTGAAATGGTGCATCTTTAGACTTTTGGTGTTCACCGAGTCTAGATTATTCCCAAGAGCGTGAGAACCCCTAGAACTATGAAGATGACCGCTGATATTTTCTTGATCTTGTTGACTGGAAGTCGCTTTCCCAGTCGGTCAGCTAAGAGGATGCTTAGGCCATCGACTAAGGCGAATGCTGATAGCACGCCGAGGAATACGGCTGTAGGCTGTGCGAAACGTGCCGCCAGCGCAATAGTAGCGATTTGCGTCTTGTCGCCAAGTTCAGTTAAGACTATCATCAATGAGGCAGCCAGAAAGGGACTTTTTGCGCGGGGGCTGGAGACGCCCTTCCCCACATCTATCTTGAGCATCAATAACCCTATTGCCACGAAGATCAAACCTGACGCAAGTGTGAGCGCCGACAAGGGAATTATGGCTAAGAACGCCTGTCCAATTAAGACCGCCAGTCCTGCCACAACAACATACCCCACAATCATTCCCAGGAATATGGCTACTGGTTTTCGGACGCTTGCGGCAAGTGTAATCATGCCTAGCTGGGTCTTGTCCCCAAGCTCAGCTACAGCAATTGATAGCAATGAAATGGCAAAAGCCTCAACGATATGATCTAAGACCGTGTTCCTCCAGACTATGGAACATTTCTGAAGAGTGCCTCTACTCTTAAGGACCTCGATTCAACCAACTGATTCTATTCATTCCACATCAAGGTAGTCTGCGATCACGATCCGCATCTCTTTTGCCTTGTTGGCTTCTTCAAGAACACTCTCAACTTCATTGGTGTCTTGAGGATTGTCAATATGTCTCAAGTATGACTCATATCCTTTCAAAATGTGCTCTAAGATGCCAGCTTGAATGAATTGTCCACCAGTGGCCTGCGCTTTTCCGTTGCTGAAAATCAACACCTTGAGTGAAATTCCGCGTTGAATCGCCTCCATCAGTCCGAGATGCCCCGCGGCAATGAAGGAGAAATCTCCGGTTAGGGCCCAAGTGTTCTCGTAGCCTGATAGAAATGCACCAATTGCCAAAGGAATACTGCCACCCATGTATGTGCAGATATCAACGCAGTGAAAGGGCGGAAAAGCGAATAGCGTTGACATACCCGTGTCACCGGTGACGACTTCTCCCCGCATTCTCTTGAAGACCGTCAAAAGAGGCGCATAAAGGCGTACCGTCGAATGCCAGACCTTTGGAAGATCATCGGGTATTCTGGGGAGAACTGGTTTTCTCACCAGTTTCCAGTCCCGTCCTTTAAGCTTGGCCTGCAACACCTGATGTTGGTACTCAGCTAGCAATGGACAAAGCACATGCTGTCTCACATCACGTTGATAGCCAGCTGATGGTTTGGACGATGGGAGAGGTGTGTACGTCTCCATTTGGTCAAGATCATCTGCATCCACCAGCAGAACGACAGGTAGCTGCAGTACTTCTGACCATTTGAATGACTTGAACGTTTCCTCGTACATGTTCTGCCCATGCAACATTCTACATGGCATTCCAGAGCCACGCAAGAACTCGGCTATGTCGAAGATACTGTCAGAATGCTTTCCGTGGATATCGTTGAAAACGAGTGATACAAAACCCGCAGTTGTGCCCGCAGACAGCGAGTCTATTGTACTGTTTGCAGCCTTGGCAAAACCATGTGCCTTCATCAACGTTGCGGATCTCTGTCCCACAAGGCTTGCACCATGCGAAATCGAATACGCCACTTCCTCGTTGAAAGAATTCGAATACGCATCGGAACTTATCTTGCACAACTCTGCAAAAACCTCAGTGCCTCCGAATCCAGGAACGTGGGTGATAACGTGCACACCCGAGTCTTGAATAGCGTTTGCGATGGCTTGAGTGCCAGTCCCCCGCATACGAAACCCTTTCATCAGACATGATTAATACGAAGATTTGAATTTGAACTGTTTGAGGCCGGCCATCATCTTGGCGGCACTCAAGATACCAGTGATTATGGGAGATATTAACAAGCATTCATCCCAGGTTCTCGGCACAAATACGGATTAGTGGAGAAATTGAATGGTTCTGGAAAAGTGACGGAGGTTTTCTTTGACCTCATACATGACGCTATAGTTATTGTTGATTCCAAGGGCAGAATTGTGTCGGCTAACAATAGAGCTGCGGAAAAAACGGGATTTGTAAAGGAAGATTTGCTTCAGCAAAAGCTGCAAAATATCATCGCAAAAGAGAGAAAGAGCAGATCAACAGAGAGACTGAGCAAAATAATGAGAGGGATCAATGTAACGCCGTTCGAACTTGAGATTATTACGAAGCGTGGCATGACACTATGGATGGAAGTCAATGGAACAAAAGTTGAATACAAGAAGAAACCTGCAGCCGTGCTGGTATTGAGAGACGTTACCAAACGTAGGCAAATTGAAGACCTGCTGCGGGAGAGCGAACAGAAGTACCGAGCGATCGTCGAGAACTTGCCAGACCCAATAGGAATCTTGCAGGAAGGTATTCTGAAATATGTCAATAGAGCTGCGACTGAAAAGCTGGGTTGGACTTTTGAAGAGATGACATCATCCTCTTTCGACCCCGTTGAGAAACTAGCTCCGTGTGAATTTCGGAGTCAGATAAAAGCGATAATCGCTAGGAGGCTAGGAGGAACAGCCATTCCTCCGTATGAAGTTGATCTCTTAACGAGAGATGGTTCCAGAATCACTGTAGTAGTCCATGCCGAGAGAATCCTCTACCAAAAAAAACTGGCAGAGGAGATCATCCTCATTGACATAACTGATCGCAAGCGGACGGAGACCGCATTGCGAGAGAGTGAGGAGAAGTATCGGCTTGTTAGTGAAAATATTCCTGTGGCTGTATACTCAGCGTTGCCAGACGAATATTCCACGAACACCTTCACCTCTGGAAGAATCCAAGAACTAACAGGTTACTCAGTAGAAGATTATGCAAAAGACCCAAGATTATGGTCGAAAATTCTTCATCAAGACGATAAAGAACATGTCATGGAACAAATGGAGGAACATGTCAGAAACAAGACGCCATTCGACATAGAGTATCGCATAATTGCGAAGGACGGTTCTGTCAAGTGGTTGAGAGACAAAGCTTCACCCGTGCTTAGTGAAAACGGTGAGGTCACTAGAATCGACGGGTTCATGGAAGACGTGACCGAACGAAAGAAACTGGAAGAAGAGTTGAAGAAACACACTGAGCACTTGAAAGAACTAGTTGAGGAACGAACTAGGGACCTAGACGACGCTAGAAGAATGGCCACAATTGGCGAAACAGCCGCCATGGTTGGGCACGACCTCAGGAATCCATTGCAGACTATTGTTAACAGGCTCTATTTGGCCAAGAAAGCAACTGATTCTCTAAGCCACCCCTATTCGGAACTTGCTGACAAACTGGGTTTGAGAGGTTTGATTGGCGAACTCGAAAATCAAGTCAACTACATGAACAAGATAGTTTCTGACCTTCAAGAGTATGCGAAGCCTCTGACTCCAAAGCTTGTAGAGACTAGCCCACGACATTTGATCGAAGAAACATTCTCGACAATCAAGACCCCTGAGAACATTGAAGTTTCCATGGATGTCTTGGACGTTCCAAGAATCTCTGTCGATCCTGATTCAATGAGACGAGTCTTCACCAATCTTATTCTAAACGCATTTCAGGCGATGCCCGATGGAGGAAAGCTTACCATAAGAACTTCAAAGCGAGACGAAATTCTGTTCATCAGCTTTCAAGACACAGGCATAGGAATACCAAAAGAGAATATTGACAGAATCTTTTCTCCTCTCTACACGACCAAAGCTAAAGGTGTGGGATTGGGATTAGCTGTCAGTGAAAGACTGGTGAAAGCTCACAATGGAAGAATCACTGTAGAAAGTGAACTTGGCAAAGGCTCCACGTTCACTATTAGATTACCTGTTCAAAGCGTTCAAACCAAATGAGCAAAAGCTGCAAACCGTGAAAACTGCGGCTGAATGAACGAAGAAGCATCGTGGAACCTTTTTTAACAAGGTTGCGAATAACCGTAATTGGTGTTTCAGTTGCTGATCAGCACCCTCCAAGATGTAGCGGTTTATAGCAAAAACATGGTTGCAATTGGAAAAGTCAAAGACATTGAGGTTAACCTCGATGATATGAAAGTGACATATCTGATACTTGAGCTTGAAAGACAGGCTACCAAAGAACTCTTCGACAAAAGGATAGTGCTACGTCACGGCAAAGGTAAGGTTCCCACTGCACTAATCGAAAAAGTCGGAGAGGCCGTAGTTCTCAAACATCCTATGGCAGAACTGAAAGGCCTAATCGAACACATGTAGCCTCATCATACTCTCATATCCCACCGGAAGATTGTGATGACACCAGATATGCGTTAGTCAGAATGACATCAAGAAGTTACGTGGTCGCTTTCACAATCCTTCAGAGACGCACCAATTGTAGGATTCGAGAATTATCAACTGGTGTTACCCTGAAGTATAACTGAAACCATTCATTTGCATGACGTTCCCAACAGAAGGGGCCGCTCATAACTCAATTTGGTCAACGCAGTTCGGAAGAATCCGATGAAACGATAGGAAATTCTCTCTTCTTGAAGGTGCGAAGAAGGGACGGTGAGGATGTAAGAAGACTCTTGATTGAACTGAAGCTGTTGGCGACCAACCTCAGAATCTTTGCTAAGGATGATTACCTTTTCATTCCGATATTCAGACAACCTGTTAAAATGGAAGTTGAGGCTCTGAGAAAACAGGTCAATACCATTGCTTTCGGCACAGCCACATTTCAAGCTGAAGCAAAGCCTATGACGATTCTTGACATGCTAGGAGACAAGCTTCCTCCGCACATCCTAGCTAGCTTGCCTAAATCACTGGATATCGTTGGACACGTTGCAATTGTTGAGATAACCCCTGAGCTGGACCCTTACAGACCGCTTATTGGAGAAGCTGTCCTGGCTGCGAATAAGAATGTTCGAACCGTACTTGCGAAAGCGAGTCCCATCAATACACAGTACCGCATCAGAGAGTTTGACATTCTCGCAGGAGAAGATCGAACTGAAACGGTGCACAGCGAATATGATTGTAGATATCTTCTTGATGTTCGAAAAGTGTACTTTAGTCCCAGACTCGGATACGAACATGATAGGGTATCGAGGCTTGTAAATGAGGGTGAAACTGTTCTCGATATGTTCGCTGGGGTTGGCCCTTTTTCTATTCCAATAGCTAAGAGAAAAAATCTCGTAAGGGTTTATGCGATTGACACGAATCCAGAAGCGGTAAGGTATCTTGAAGAAAACATCAAGTTGAATCGAGTTGCTGGAAAGGTGACAGCGATTCTTGGAGATTGCAGAGACATAGTTCATGAAAAATTCAGAGGCGTTGCTGATCGAGTAATAATGAACCTTCCTGGCCAAAGCTTTGCGTATCTGGATCTGGCTTGCGAAGCGATAAAACCAACCGGTGGAGTAATACACGTGTACACATTCTCTGATGAACCAGTTCCATTTGAAAACTTGAAAGGCAAGATGAAAGAGTTGATATCATCTGCGGGACGCTCAACAAAGAGAACACCTGAAGCAAGAATTGTCAAGACCGTTGCACCATACAGGCTACAAGTGGTGCTCGACGTCAGTGTCACCTAGCATCAACCTCCGCAACAAGCTTTACCTCAATTCTACGTGAGGGATCCTGCAGAAGTGAAATTAGCCCCCTTGGAAGATCAATAGCTGATTTGTCGGATCTGATCATCAAGGTTCTGTTGCAGATATAGTTGCTTTTTCGCACGACCAAGTCGGTTGGGTTGGTTAGCAGAAGCCCTTGACTTCCAAAGCCTCTAACAACTTCACGGTATTTCCCAACGTCAAAGTATAGACTTATCCGAGAATTCGGGTTCTGCACAATTCGTTTGAATTCGTATGAAAGATCTACGGCACCCTTTGACGCTTCCACTCCAATGATACAATTTCCTCTTTCAGTTAAGTGGGTTTCTTTCGTGAATTCTAAGGTTGTTTGATGAGTACCTTGTATCTTTGTATGGCCACGTGCCTCGATAAACTCTTCAACCTTCATCCAAATAAGCTCCATTGAACTATGGTTTCTAGGAGACCCTTGAGATAATGGTTTCCAGTTCTAGCAATTTTGAGAAAGACAGAAGATCGCTTGTAGAGAGCCTGAGGAGACAAGGGATTCTTAGATCTGACACGGTTATCAAAGCAATGTTGAAAGTCAAGAGGGAAGAGTATCTGCCACCCGAGGAGAGGGAATACGCCTATGTCGATTCTCCACTGCCGATAGGTAGTGGAAGAACAATAAGTGCCCCTCATATGGTCTCAATTATGAATGAAGCTCTCGAACTACAACTTGGATTAATTGTCCTCGAAATAGGCTCTGGAAGCGGATATCATGCAGCCACGATTGCCGAGATTGTGGCTCCAGAAGGCGCAAGTTCCATAGGACATGTATACACAATAGAGATAGTTCCTCAACTGGCAAAATTCGCAAAAGAGAACATAGAGAAAACTGGATATGGAGATCGAGTTACAATAATTGAGGGAGATGGGTCAGTAGGATACTTTGACAAGGCACCATACGACAGGATTGTCGTAACGGCGGCTGCTCCAAGGATCCCTGAGCCTCTGCTTGAACAGTTGAAGAATGATGGAATTATGGTTGTTCCAGTCGGAGGTCAGCATATGTTTCAAACTTTGGTCGTGGCCAGGAAGGATAGAGATGGAAAGGTGAAAATGGAAGATAGAGGCGGATGCGCCTTCGTTCCTTTGACTGGAAAATATGGATTCTAGTTTTGACCGAAGAAAGATTCTAGAGTCTTCTTACCCTTCTCTGATTTCGGTTCAGCCGTCATCTTCTTTAGAGCATTTCTTACCCGTGTTTCGGAGAAATCCCTCTCTCCACACAAGAAACGAACGACTCCTTCAATGTCAGGTTTTTTCCAATCGAGTCGACAGTCATCGGTAACTCTTGGATGAAGAAATATCTCTCGGATAGCAGTGAGATCCTCTGGAAACTCTCCTTCCTTATGCGCATGAACTAGCTCTTCTAGGCTTCCATGCTCCTTGATCAAACGTAGAGCGGTCTTGGGGCCTACCCCTTTCAGACCTTTCGGATTGAAGTCCGTTCCGATCAGGATTCCCAGATCCACAAGTTGCTCTCGAGTCAAGTTCAATTCAGACAAGACTTGCTGCAACTCTACTATTTCGGGCTCAACCTCTACATAGGCCTCTTTCCCCGGAAGCTTTCTCTTGCCCGTGATTGCCAAGTTCCGCACGAGGCGAGGAGTTCCAAAAAGCAGTGAATCGTAATCTTGGCTCGCCGCAATCCAAACATCGCCTCTTGCAGCTAGATGCGCGGCTTGGGCTTCTCCTTCGGATGGGGCCTGCACCCAAGGAACTCCCATCAATCCTAGCAATCGTTTGGCGTCATCAACCATTAAATCCTTCAATCGAGAAGTCATCTGCGCATATTTCCGAGCCTCATCCAAAGCTCCACGTCTACGAGCTTCCTCATACTTCGCCACGGCTTCATCTTTCACCTTCATCCTTCGCTTCAGTTCAGCTTCCTTCAATGCAGGGGGTTCTCCATCGAAGATGTAGACTAGCCTTATTCCTCTCTCTGCAAGATTCGTCGTCCTGTACAGAAGACCACTGAGGTGGCTTGTGACTCTACCCTGTCGATCCATCAATGGCTCTCCAGAAAAACCTCTTATGATCGCTAGAAACTGATACATTGCATTGTAGGCATCTACGGCAATCGACTTTCCAGAAAGAACATCAAGGCTCGTCTTCTTTCTCGACACCAAATCCGAAAGGTCGACACCCAAAGACCACACCAATACGAATATTCAATATTCTATTCTAATACCTTTCACCGATTTGCCGAATTGAAACCTCCCCTTAAAACCACCAACTGTATCGAATAGCGCTTAAATTTCTCATCCTAACAGCAGAATATAGAGATTAGAACTCTTGCACAACCCCATAAGATGGCTCAGCGACGTCATCTCTCCACAACAGGTAGATGATATCAGCGCCTTTGAAGCGATTGAAGTCACCCCCTCACGTTACGGTTCTCTTTGTCTTCTATGCAAAGGAGGGAAGATGCTCTGTGGAAAGATTGGCTGCCCCATAATAGCAAAGGCACAATCGCTTGTGAAGTACCGGAACCTCATAGATTCGGAGTCCATCGAAGGATCAACCCCGCCCGGCGTCTTCGTTGGAAGATACGGTTACCCCAGAGTATCCATTGGACCAATGGTTCCACCATACTTTGGCGATACCGAAATCTTGGATACTCCAGAGCAATGGGTTGGCAAGAGCATAAACGAGATAATTGACTACAGGTTCTCATTGATTAGAGGAAAGGTTCGAGCAAGTATATTCGACACTCAGACTGAGAATCGAATGCTAGACACATTTCAAGAACTGGCTATGGGCTCCAAGCCAACGGACTCCGAAGCCCTGTTTGCGAAGAAACCTAGGGGAACGATTGTCCTCAGCGACGAGATACAACCCTTCGGTCCCTCAGCGCCGCTGAAGTCCTTCAAGACATCGAATATCAGTGTGGACAGGAGAATTGAGAAAGCCTTCTATGACCGCGATCTGAAGGCTAGCGACGCAGTGATGCAACTCTATCGAGATGGAGTATTGGTCACAAGAATTCAAAGATGTTTCAGCGTTGGAATGTTCGGTCAGGAAGAACGAAGAAAACTCGTTCCAACAAGATGGAGCATAACAGCCGTCGACAGTAACATCTCACTAGAACTGATCGATCAGATCAAGCAATATCCCACAATCGACGAGTACAGAGTCCACACTTTCACATACCTCGATAACATTTACATCGCAATCCTCATGCCAGAGAAGTGGAATTTCGAGTGGATCGAAGCCTGGTTTCCAGGAACAACATGGAACGCTGAAGGAAAAGCACCTGCACTGATGGGGGACTACGAGGGATACTGGGGAAGAACAACCTACGCCAGCGTCGGAGGCTGCTACTACTCAACAAGACTAGCTGTAACAGAGAAGTTGAGCATCGAAAGAAGACAGGCATCAGCACTTGTCCTCAGAGAGATACACCCCGGCTACATTCTTCCCGTCGGCGTCTGGAACGTAAGGGAAAGCGTTAGAACCGCCCTTAGAACCTCTCCAAACATCTTCGACACATTTGACACAGCCCTAAGATTTGCCATGTCAAAACTTACGATACCATTGAAACATTGGATCAAGAACAGTACGATTCTAAGAAACTCATTCTTCCAGAGAAAGATCAGTGACTTCTTCACGGAGGTAGGAAAAACACGACCCTGAACTACGAGATGCAAAGATGCCGTACCGCCCTATCCAAGAGCAGACTCCCAGGTTTAGTGTATTCTCTCAACCCGTACTTCGGTTGCCAACATGGCTGCATCTATTGCTACAGCCCATCAGTATTCCGTAACGAAGCAATTGCTCGAAACTGGGGAAGATCCGTGAAGGCAAAAACGAATATCCCTGAGGTTCTTGCAAAAGAGGTTCAGCAACTTGCGATAGGCACGGTTGGAGTCAGCACAGTAACAGATCCTTACCAACCTGCGGAGTCAAAATTCAACCTTACGAAGAAATGTCTCGAGATTCTTTCTAAGAAGGGGTTTCCTGTCTCGATACAAACCAAGTCAGATCTGATACTGCGCGATGTTGACATCATAAAGCCAAATGGATTCGAAGTTGGCATAACGCTGACGACACTGAACAATGATGTTTCACAGAGAATTGAACCCGGAGCCTCAAAGCCTGACTCACGAATACAGGTCATAGAGGAATTTCACCAGAGAGGAGTCAAAACTTGGATATTTCTTGGACCAATAATTCCACGGATTAATGATGATGACGAAAATGTGACACGAATACTCGAGGTTGCTAGGAAAACGGAAAGCAAGGTGCTATACGACAAGCTCAATCTCAAAGCGTTTGTCCTCGAAAGGATGATAACAACCCTGCAACAGTTTGAGCCTGATTTGATCAGAACGATACCTAAGCTTGTGGAAACAGATTCCGATTGGTGGCGGACCGTTTCACTAAGGATAAGAGCTAAATCAACTGAAAAGTCCGTCAAGACCGAACCCGCCTTTCAGTAATCCAAGAAATAAATCGAGTTGTTCTGAGAAATGGCGCCTCAACCAATAGGAACCTTGACAACATAAGAGCTAAATCAATTGACTACCCTGTTCTAATTGAGTCGCCTCTCAATAGTTCGTCTTTATTGTTTTATGGTTCATAAAGGGTGGGTTAATGGAATCAAAAGGTCAGATATCTAGAATCGTGAAGCGTGATGGAAGGATAGTTGAATTCGACTCAAGAAAGATCACTGAGGCTATCCGAAAGGCTTTCGTTGCCACCAGAGGTGGAATTGGCGAACCTGCTCAGCAACTTTCTGATGAAGTAGCTCAGCTCCTCGTAACCAAATTCAAGAGAAAGATCCCTACGGTCGAGAATGTTCAGGATACTGTTGAAGAAGTCTTGATAAGGAGGGGTTATCCCGATATCGCTAAAGCCTACATCCTGTATCGTCAAAAGAGATCCGAGATTCGAGAAGCAAAACAATTCTTTGGAGTTACAGATGAACTTAAACTCACAGTCAACGCGATCAGCGTATTGCAAAAGAGGTACTTGAGAAAAGATGAAGAAGGCAGGGTTATCGAGACTCCAGCTCAGATGTTCAGAAGAGTAGCCAGAACAGTGGCTTCTGTCGAAAGTAACTATGGGCGAGATGCAAACCAAGCCGAAGAAGAGTTCTATGGCTTGATGTCGAACCTTGAATTCCTTCCGAACTCTCCCACATTGATGAATGCGGGGACACGTCTCGGCCAACTCTCCGCATGTTTCGTCATACCTGTTGAAGATTCAATGGCCAGTATATTCGAAGCTGTCAAGAATATGGCGATCATCCACAAGTCTGGGGGTGGAACTGGGTTCTCATTTTCCAAGCTGAGACCGAAAGGAGATGTCGTAATATCCACGAAAGGAATAGCCTCAGGTCCTGTCTCCTTCATGCGCGCCTTCGACACAGCAACTGACGTGATAAAGCAGGGTGGACGGAGGCGTGGCGCAAATATGGGAATCCTTAGAGTGGATCACCCTGACATAATGGAGTTCATCACATCTAAGACGAAAGAGGATTTTCTGACGAATTTTAACATCTCGGTCGCTGTTACGGACAGTTTTATGAGGGCTGTGGAAAAGAAGGAAGAGTATGATCTGGTGAACCCTCGGACTGGGAAAACTGTACGAAGATTGAATGCCAATGATGTGTTCGATCTGATAGCGACGATGGCTTGGAAGACAGGTGATCCGGGACTCGTATTCATAGATAGAATAAATCGATTCAATCCAACACCAGATGTTGGTGATATCGAAAGTACGAATCCTTGCGGTGAACAGCCTCTCCTATCCAATGAATCATGCAATCTTGGATCGATAAATCTTCTGAAAATGGTGAAGAATAACGAAATCGACTACAAGAAGCTCAAGAAGATGATTAGGACAACTGTTCGTTTCCTCGACAACATCATCGACGCCAACCGGTATCCTGTCAGGTCTATAGAGAGAGTGACCAAAGCAAATCGAAAGATCGGCCTTGGAGTGATGGGTTTCGCGGACACACTCATAAGGTTAGGCATACCTTACAACTCCAATCAAGCTGTTTCCTTCGCTGAACGTCTAATGAAGTTCTTCTCAAGAGAAGCGATTCAAGCATCAGTTGAATTGGCTAGAGAGAGAGGATCATTTCCAAATTTCAAAGGTAGCCTCTGGGAAAAACGAGGGTACAAGATGATGAGAAACGCCACCGTAACGACGATTGCTCCAACAGGAACAATAAGCATCATTGCAGGCACAACAAGCGGAATCGAACCATTGTTCGCTGTCTGCTTTGTTAGAAACGTAATGGAAGGAACAAGGCTACTTGAAGTCAATCCCCTTTTCGAAGAAATAACGAAGAAGAGAGGCATCTATTCCAAAGAGTTGATGATGGAAATCGCGAAGACGGGATCTGTCCAAAATGTAGGTGGCGTACCCAAGGACCTACAACGCATCTTTGTAACCACTTTCGATATCACACCGGAATGGCATGTGAGGGTACAAGCGGCATTCCAGAAGCACACAGACAACGCCGTCTCCAAGACAATAAACTTCGCTCATGACGCGTCCGTAGATGACGTGAAGAAAGCGTTCATGCTAGCTTACAAGCTTGGCTGCAAGGGAATAACGGTGTACAGGTACGGAAGTAAGCGGGAGCAGGTTCTTTACGTTGGCTCGATCCTAGGGAGAGAACGTGGCGAAACGCTAGAGTATACGAGTGCAGATCCGGAATATTCTGGTGGATGCCCCAGCCCGATCTGCGAATGAAGTGGACACTTCATCTTGTTCCTTTGTACTCAAATGACCCAGGCCTCTAGTAGACGCTGAGGAAGCAAACCCAATCACTGTGCCAGATCTGAATCATTTCGCATCTAAAGCCTTTAAAGAACAGAGTCAACTATACTGAAAAATCTAGGTTGAGAGATCTCAGATTTGACCAAGTCAATATTTCGAGATAAACTGAAGAACAGCGACGTAGCCGTCACTTTCAGGGATATCATACTGATTCCAGGATGGACGGAAATTGAACCTCGTGAAGTAGACATTAGAACCCGAGCCTCAAAACGATACCACATCAATATTCCATTCATCTCTTCTCCAATGGACATGGTGACGGAGAGTGAGATGGCAATAGCGCTGGCACGCCAAGGCGGACTCGGCGTCCTTCACAGAAACTGCTCCATAGAGGACCAGGTTGAGATGGCTAGAAAAGTGAAGAGAGCCGAGGCACTGATAATCAAAGATGTTGTCACGATCGATCCGGAACAGAGCATAGCCTACGCCATGGAGCTGATGCAGAAACACAACATATCCGGTCTTCCGGTAGTCGATAATGGAAAAGTCACAGGCATACTCACGGGAAGAGATGTTCGATTCGCTGATACAAACCTGCGCGTCAAGGATCTTATGACACGCGAAGTTGTCACCGCTCCTGAGGGCATGAGTATCGAAGAAGCTAAAGAGCGAATGCACGAACATCGAATAGAGAAGCTTCCAATTGTAAATGAGCAAGGTCACTTGAAGGGACTCATAACGATCAAGGACATACTGCTTAGAGGAAGGTTTCCAAACGCGGCACGCGATGAGAACGGTCAACTTCTCTGCGCCGCCGCCACTTCCCCATTTGACTTGAAGAGAGCTAAGGAACTCGATAATTACGTTGACATAATAGTGATCGATGTGGCTCACTTCCACAATTCAAACGTATTCACGGCAACAAAGAAAATCATGGACGAAGTCTCTGCAGACGTAGTTGTTGGAAATCTTGGAACATACAAAGCTGCGGAAGACGCTCTCTCAAAACTGGACAAGGTAGCTGGCTTCAGGGTTGGAATAGGATCAGGATCCATCTGCACAACCTCAGAATTCACTAAAGCAGGTGCTCCAACACTATACGCAACCGCCCAAGTGGCGGATGCAGTAAGAACCATGGGCGCAGACGTACCGATAATTGCCGACGGAGGAATAAGAAGCGGCGGCGAAGTAACAGTCGCCCTAGCAGCCGGAGCCTCCGCCGTCATGATCGGAAACCTCTTCGCAAGATGCAAAGAAGCCCCTGGAACTCTAATTGCAATAGGCGGCCGATACTACAAACAGTATAGAGGAATGGGAAGCCCGTCAGCAATGGCCAAAAGGTTTTCTCTCGACCGCTATGGTGGGTCAGCAAAAGGTCTACCAGAGGGTGTTGAGGGATGGGTTCCATACAAAGGAGAGACAAGCACCGTTGTTCAAGAGCTCTCAGCAGCCGTTCAGGCGGCGATGGGCTACTCCGGTGCAGCCAACATTCCGGAACTCTGGGAGAAAGCGAGACTAGCTTTCCTCACTCCATCTGGGGCCGCTGAAGCAGGACCACATGACATCCTACTTCCAGGCGAAGCTGGAGAACGTGTGTAATAGAGGAACTCCCACGAAACAACAGCCCCGAATCTTCTATTTTCTTCAAGCTCGACGTGAATTTCGAAGGAGTGGTTCAGATGCTACAAGTAGGGCAATTTATATACGCCTACCCTGAATCGTTTGCACCGAGGCACAAAGCTTGAGCCAAACCAAGACCGTCAAGATGCCAGCATGCACCTGGTGTGGGAGAATGATACTACCAGCAGAAGCCGCAGTGAGGTTCCCATGTCCAAGCTGTGGTGAAGTTGTAATCTGGCGCTGTGAGAAATGCAGACTCTTTGGACGACCATACAAGTGTCCAAAGTGCGGGTTTACAGGACCTTAACCAGAGTGAACGTTCTTTGACTAATATGATGGCGACTATCAAGGTATTTCCATCGGATACAACGGTCGATCTTCAAGCTTTGAAGGAACAGATCAAAAAAGGCCTTCCACAGGAAACGACAGTTTACAAGTTTGAGGAGGAACCCATAGCATTTGGGTTAGTAGCTGTGATCGCTCACGTCATCGTTCCAGAAGAGAAGACGGAGAAGATGGGAGAAGTCGAAGGAGCGATCAAGTCAATCAAGAACGTTAGTGATATCCAAGTGACGATGATGAGGAGACTCTAGGTTCCTAGAAACGTTTCCCAAAGAAAGACTTTTCTAGACCCTGTCAGTAGCTAGGAACGGCTTTTCGGCCTTTGCTCTAGGTAAGTCTGAAAAGCCACGTATCGTAAGAATGATACATGAGGGCAGTGCAACTTGGCCGATAAAGAAGTTCAATTAAGAGTTGCAGACGCAAGACAAAGAGACGTTGGACATGGCAAAGTCAGAATGGATAATGACACAATGCAGAATCTTGGGATAACTGCTGGAGATTTTGTAGAGATCCATGGCAAAAAGATGACTGTCGCCATAGCATGGCCTGCTTACGCAGAAGATCAAGGCCAAGACATCATCCGTATGGATGGACTCCTCAGAAGAAACGCTGGTGTCGCGCTAAACGAGTACGTGGCAGTCAGGAAAGCTGATGTGAAAGAGGCCCAGAGCATAATCTTCGCTCCTACAGATGTTCGACTTAGCGTTGATGATGAGTTCATCAGTTTTGTCCGACGACGTTTCATGGACCTTCCCTTTATCGAGGGCGATATGACAATGCTCTCCATATTTGGAAGCGCCATTCCGCTGGTCGTTACAAGAACTAGACCTCGCGGACCCGTAAAGATAGTTGAAGCCTCGAGTGTCCAAGTACTGAGTGAACCTACCCCTGAAAAGAAAGGCATTCCGATAGTCACCTACGAAGATATTGGAGGCCTGCGGGAAGAGATACAGAGGATTAGGGAGATGGTGGAGCTTCCCCTGCGTCACCCGGAACTCTTCCAGAGATTAGGAATCGAGCCGCCAAGAGGTGTTTTTCTTTATGGTCCGCCTGGATGCGGAAAGACGTTGCTTGCGAAAGCCGTGGCGAACGAGTCAGACGCGAATTTCTATGTTATCTCCGGTCCGGAGATTATGTCGAAGTTTTACGGTGAATCCGAGGCTAGACTGAGAGAGATATTCCAGAAAGCTCAGGAGACTGCGCCCAGCATCATATTCATTGATGAGTTGGATGCAATCGCGCCTAAACGTGAAGAGGTAACTGGAGAGGTTGAGCGCAGGGTCGTTGCTCAACTCCTGTCCCTGATGGATGGAATGGGTGCTAGAGGAAACATAATCGTAATCGGCGCGACAAATCGACCCAACGCAATCGATCCAGCATTGCGTAGACCGGGCAGATTCGATCGGGAAGTTGAGATCGGCGTCCCCGATAAGGCGGGAAGATATGAGATACTACAGATACACACTCGAAACATGCCCATGGCTCAAGATGTGGAATTGAAGAGACTTTCTGAGATTACGCATGGGTATACGGGGGCGGATGTGTCAGCGTTAAGTCGGGAATCGGCTATGAAGGCTCTCAGGCGATATATGCCTGAGATCAACCTTGAAGAGGAGAGGGTTCCTCCATCGATTCTTGAGAAAATGGTTGTGCAGATGGATGACTTCATGAATGCCTATCGTGAAGTTACTCCAACGGCCATGAGGGAAGTGTATGTCGAAGTTCCGACAATTTACTGGAAGGACGTTGGTGGACTTGAGAACGTTAAGAATGATTTGATGGAGGCTGTTGAATGGCCGATAAAGAGACCGGAAGCTTTCAAGAGGATGGGGATACGTCCACCCAAGGGTATATTGCTCTATGGTCCCCCGGGATGCGGCAAGACATTGGTAGCCAGAGCTGTAGCTACGGAGAGTGAAGCAAACTTCATCTCGATAAAGGGGCCGGAGATCTTCAGCAAGTGGGTTGGAGAATCCGAGAAAGCGATCCGAGAAGTTTTCCGTAAAGGTCGAACAGCCGCTCCAGCCATCATATTCTTCGACGAAATCGACGCGATCATCCCTAGACGGGGGATGGGGTACTCTGATTCAGGCGCCTCAGAACGGGTCATCAGCCAACTGCTCACGGAGATGGATGGAATAGAATCGCTGGAGAGTGTCGTGGTCATAGCGGCAACGAATAGACCTGACATTCTTGATCCCGCTGTCCTTAGACCGGGAAGATTTGACAGATTGATTTACGTTCCAGCGCCAGATCAGAAGACTTTGGAGCAGATCTTCAAGATCTACACGTCCAACATGCCGTTGGACAAGACGGTTAACGTGCAAGAACTCGCAAGAATGGCGTTGGGTTACTCAGGGGCAGATGTTGAAGCCCTCTGTCGCGAAGCCGCATTGAACGCTCTGAGAAAGAATTCTGAGGCAAAAGAAGTCACAGCAGACGATTTCACAACCGCCATGGAGAACATAAAACCAAGCATAACCCCAGACATTGAGACGTGGTACCAAAGCTTCATAAAACGGGTACGGAAAGAGAAAACCTCAATCCCCATGACCACTATGACTTGAGGATAATTCAAAATGGGAAAAATTTGGGGACCAATGCCTCCGCAGCTTGCGATAGTTGAAGTTTTAGAGAAGAAAGGCGCAACTACCGATACTGAACTTCTGAAAGAGGTCGAAGATGCATACGGCGAAATGAGTTTCCGAGAACTTAACGGACTGCTACTTAAACTCGAAGTTACCGGAGTCGTCAGAGTATCTAGGCTGATGAAAGGTAAGAGAAGGGTCGAACTGGTTCATAGAGCCACCTCGACCTAGAATACGGCTCAAAAAATTGGAATACGTCGACATGTTGGATTTCTCAAGGTAAAAGCTGTGTCAGAGGAACCTCCGATCATAGTTGTCGGCGCTGGACCTTGTGGATCGTTCACAGCACTTACAATCGCACGCGAACATGTTCCCGTACTCGTTCTGGAAGAACATGAAGAAATTGGCGTTCCATCCCACTGCGCTGGACACGTTGGCATAAAAGGCCTGAGTAGAATCGGACTAGATATTCCAACCAATCTGATACAGAACCGCATAAGAGGGGCTCGATTCTATTCTCCACTATGTCATGAACTCGTTCTCGATCATGGATCGCCAGTGACATATGTACTTGATAGACCCAAGTTTGACATTTGGATTGCGGAGCAAGCGACACAGTATGGAGCGACCTATCATCTGCGCTCAAGGGTTCGATCCCTTGCTCTCGAAAGAGAACAAACAAAATTGGTTGTAGATTCAAACGACATGAGAGAGTTGTCGTGTAATCTCGTGATAGACGCAGAAGGATATCCCGCAGCTCTACTGAGAAGCGCCAGCCTTGAGCGGACGCAATCCAGCAAGATAGTCAATGGAGTCTCTGCGGAAGTTGAGAACCTGACTAACGTCGAGGATGAACTTGTCGAACTGTACTTTGGAAAGGAATACGCTCCAGGATTCTTTGCCTGGATAATACCAAAAGGAGACGGATCGGCAAAGGTTGGTTTAGGAGCAAAGGGTCGAGATCCAATCAGTCTGCTTCATAAATTCATCTCTCAACATCCTGTTGCACAAAAAAAACTAAGAAACAGTAGGATACTCAATGTGACAGCTCACCCAATACCCCTCGGTGGACCATCTTCGAAAACTTACGCCAACGGTCTTCTTGAAGTGGGCGATGCAGCGTCGCAAGTCAAACCAACCACCGGAGGTGGAATAGTCACTGGCATGCTCTGCTCCCAAATTGCAGGGCAGGT
This sequence comes from uncultured Candidatus Bathyarchaeia archaeon, assembly GCA_964464765.1. Lineage (GTDB taxonomy): Archaea > Thermoproteota > Bathyarchaeia > 40CM-2-53-6 > CAVXDP01 > CAVXDP01. Next base: position 26,467 of record CAYXJU010000009.1, read on the forward strand.
TGCAACCCAAGCTTGGAAGAGATCCAACTACACAGCCGAATTTCTTTCAAGATATCAATTCCAGTGGAGAAAGAGAATCTGGAAAGAATTCCGTGTAATGACAAGAATTAGGACATATCTGGATAGACTGTCAGACGGGCAAATGAACAACTTATTTGAACTGGCTGTGAAAACAAAGATCATGAACGACCTTCGCGACTTGGACGACATAGACTTTCAAGGATCAAGCCTTCTCGGCTTAGCCAAACAACCCAGAACCATTGTGAACCTCATGCGCTTCCTATGGCAGGCGCTTAATCAATAGGAAGATCAGGAGATGAAGCACTCGAAGAAATCGAGAACGAGAATAACCTTCCACGGAGGAGTAGGAGAGATAGGAGGAAACAAATTCCTCGTAGAAGATCAGGATACTAGGATCTTTCTAGATTTCGGTATGGGATTCTCGGAGAGAAGAAAATTCTACCTTGAACCTTGGCTGTCTCCCAGAGACGAAAGAGGCCTTCTCGAATTCGGCATGCTCCCAAAGATCAAAGGCATCTACAGATTCGATGACCACCCGAGAAGCGTGGATGCAATATTCCTATCACACTCTCATGCAGATCATTCAGCCTACATCTCATTTCTTAACCGAGACATTCCAGTGTACTGTGGCGAAACTACCCAAACCATCCTAGAAGCCCTGAATAAAACTAGACCTAGGAGGTTTGAAACTGACATCTCCAACATTCAATTCAGACCCTTTAGAACTGGCCAGAAGATCAAGGTCGGATCAATAGAGGTTGAACCATATCATGTAGATCATTCAGTTCCAGGGGCATATGGATTCTTAATCCATACATCTGAAGGTGTGATCGCATACAGCGGAGACGTAAGGATTCATGGAACAAAATCCGTTATGACAGAGGATTTTGTACGAGCCGCCCAGCAATCCAAACCCATAGCTTTCCTCTCAGAGGGAACTAACATACTAGGAGCGAGTGTCCTAGGTGAACTAGAAGTTGAAACAAAACTGGACCATGTCGTGTCTGCAACAGAAGAACTTGTTATGGCAGATTTCTCCTACTCGGACATAGACAGGCTGAATACATTCAGAAACGTAGCCGAGAAGAATGAGAGACTACTAGCTATCTCTGTGAAGCAAGCTCACATCCTAAGCCAACTGAAGAAAGACAGTAACCTTAGTGTCCCCGACATATCCGACAGAAGCATCGTTATCTACAGAAAGAGCAAGAAGAGATTCTACGATTGGGAGGAAGAGATTCTCAATCGCGGGAACATTAAAGACGCTTCGCAAGTCAAGTCGATACAAAACAAAACGATTCTCGTATCGTCGTTCTCCGACATGAAGGAACTCATTGACATAAGACCGAGATATGGAAGCAACTTCATCCTCTCAACTTCGGAACCCTACAATGAGGAACAGGCTATTGAATTCGACAAACTCACAAACTGGCTAGATCATTTTGGATTGCCGCTTTACCATATACATTGCTCTGGGCATATGATGCCGAATGACATGAAAAGAATTGCAAAAACCGTAGCCCCGAAGAAGATCTTCCCAATACATACAGAGAATCCGGAGTTGGTGGGAAAGTTCCTTAATGACATTGCTGAGATTGAGATACCAGTGAAAGGGAGTACAATCAACCTGTAGAAGAAGACACTGACTGCTGTACT
>CAYXJU010000009.1:28243-31194 GCA_964464765.1 uncultured Candidatus Bathyarchaeia archaeon
CTGACTGCTGTACTATGATCTCTCAAATTCTATTCTAAGCGTTAGTCCTGCTATGTCTTTCGCCAACCTCTTCGCGACATCAAGGTCTACTGGCATATGTCTTGGCTCTCGACCGTGGAGAATAACTTTGGTTTCCGTGGTTCCATCAGGTAACCAGACTGTGTTAATTGTTAGAATGGAGAATGGGTTCAAGAGCTCCTCCAAGAACTGTCTGGGATCTGTTCCGTAAGCAAGTATCTTGATTCTCTTGCCCGTCTTCTCTCCAAGAGTCCGAATTACCTTTCCACCATGCCCCAGAATCTTTCCTATGTCACTCTTGTCAACAAGAATTGCCAGTGTATTCCCGGTCTCTACAGATTTGTGGAAGAAGATATTCTGGAGGGAACTGAATTCTTTCTCAAGTTCAGAAAGTGTTCTGATTATCTTCAGGTCTTGTTGGGTTATTTGCCCCTTTCTAACCTTCTCTTCGCACTTCTGGCAAAGAGTTCCACTCTTCACACAGAAGTTGTCCAGTATAGTTCTTACCATCTGGAATCATCGTCAGACGATCATTCCGTAAGTTTACCTATCGAGCTCCAATTTAGAACTCGAACGAGGGTAACATGTAGATGTTTGTATATATAGATTACCATCAGGCCATTATGAAAACGATAATCCAAAAAGAGCCAATAGCAAGCTTTGCATCACAATATAAGTGTGAAATTACTCTTAAATGTAATATTGACCAAATAACAGTTTAAAAGTCTTCTAATATTCCAAAAATCAAGTAAAAAAAGGCTCCACAACTATCTGGCCACGGGCAAGGACTTGACTACAAGCTCGGCATGGGAAACCCAGTACAGTCTCTAGGCGTCGAGCTTAGAATAATGACTTAGCAAGGCTGCTAATTACATAAGGGAAACATTCCATCCCAAGCCAATTGTCGCGTAGATTGCATGGGTGAAACAAAAATGGAACTAGATCATTTGAATGATTGGCGAAGAACTCACTATTCATCGATGATAACTCCCGACCTTGATCAGAAGGAAGTGACTGTTTTTGGTTGGGTTGAGGATGTTCGCGATCTCGGAGGCCTGATTTTTCTATCGCTACGGGACAAGGAAGGCACAGTCCAAGTTACCATCCCGAAGAAGAGAGTCTCAAGCGATGTGTTGGAAAAAGTCCGAAACCTTGGCAAACAGTTTTCGATAGGTGTACGTGGAAGGGTGCAGGCCAAGAAAGAGGCCCCTCAGGGCGTTGAGATCTTCCCTGAACAAATCAAGATACTCGGTTTGGCAAGTCACCCACTTCCGATGGATCCAACGGGAAGAGTTCCAGCAGACATCGACGTTCGGTTGAATTCTAGAATTATTGATCTACGCAGAAAAGAGTGTAGAGCCATATTCAACGTAAAGCATCTGGTTGTTGGAGAGATTGGAAAGTTTCTGAGAGAGAAAGGTTTCGTGGAGGTTCACACGCCGAAGATAATAGCAACGGCCACTGAAGGCGGTTCCTCTCTCTTTCCTGTCGAGTACTTTGAGAACAAAGCGTACCTTGCTCAGAGTCCAGAACTCTACAAAGAAGAATTGACAAGCGTATTTGAGAAGGTCTACGAGATCGGAGTCTACTTCAGGGCTGAAGAATCACACACGAGACGCCATCTCAGCGAATTCATCTCGGTCGATGTCGAAGAAGCTTTTGTCGATATTCAAGACGTCATGAGACTCCAAGAAGAGTTGGCGGCGCGGATCGTAGACCAAGTCAAGACACAATGCCAGAAGGATCTCAAGACGTTAGGAATTGAATTGAAGTCGCTAAGTCTTCCATTGCCGCGGTATACATATGATCAAATCCTTAGAGAACTGGAGAAAGTTGGCCAAGGCATACCTTGGGGAGACGATCTCTCCACTACGGCATACAGGGAACTTGCAAACATGCACAAGGGAGAATTTTATTTCATCGTTGATTGGCCCACCAAAGTGCGACCATTCTACATAAAACCGAAACCAGATAGACCTGAACTCTGCGATGCATTCGACTTCATGTACGAGTGGATCGAGATAACATCCGGCGGCACCCGCGTCGATAATAAGGCCGTATACATCAACAGACTGAAAGAACAGGGGTTGGATCCTGCAAAGTTCAAGTTTTATCTGGACAATTTTGATTACGGCCTACCTCCTCATGCTGGCTGGGGCATGGGTTTAGACAGGTTCTTGATGGCTATCCTGAGCAGGGAGAGTATCAAAGAGGTAGTGCTGTTCCCCAGAGATCGATTTAGACTCATCCCATAGAACGGTTGCCGAAGCTAGGGGGATGGAGAATTTCACGCAAATCTTAAAGATGATCGAACTTGAATCATTAGGGTAGAGGTAGAATCATATGTCGTATGGTTATGGTGTATCTTGCCCTTGGTGCTGCTCTATCAACCCGGAAGATAACGTGTACTGCAATGTGTGTGGCGGCGCGTTGACAGCTGTTCTGTGCAATCGTTGTTTGACAAGTAATCCTCCAACCGCATCCTATTGTGGAAGATGCGGTGAGATGCTACAATACGCAGAATACGAATACATAGAAGAATAGAAACCTTTGAAGGGCCGGTTGCAAACCGGCCATCATATCTCCAAGAAGACTACTTGGCGCCGAGTTCACGTTTCTTCCAGCGTAGATTGTAGCCTCTACACTTTCTGCAGCGGATCGATGGCCCGGGGTTACGTGCGCCACAGTTCCTGCAAACCTTGTAGTGGAGTCTATGCTTTTGAGCCAACTGCTTTTTCGCTACATCGGTAATCGGCATTAGTTTCAACTCTGACGGAGGCGTAGCATGCTCGCGGTTGAATATATATCTTGTTAAGCCTTTCATTTGGAGTGCCCCGGAAAAGGATACGACAGAGACGACTTCTTGCGATGTCGAAATACGTCTTTTCCAATTCGTACGAATGCCGTTTCAAAGTTTACAAAGTCCTTTCCTT
>CAYXJU010000010.1:0-28561 GCA_964464765.1 uncultured Candidatus Bathyarchaeia archaeon
TCCACGCCTCGCAGACATACGCCTTATGGAACGCCTCAATCTTACCAATCGTAGACGGTCTCCTCACGCTCGTGACGATATGTTCGATTCCGTTTCCACTGCAGAACTCTGTAAACTCAGACCGACCACCTCTAGCCGGATAGAACTGCGTTCCCCGATCCGTCAAGATTTGGTCAGGCTTACCGAACAACCCAATGGATTCTTCCAGAAGCCTAATCGCATGCTCCGCTGTCGGGTTGTGATGAATCATTGAACCTGGAACAAAACGTGAATGATCGTCGAGGTAGCTGATCATCCACTCATCTTGGCTTGTGAGCTTGAAGTCAGCCTGCCAGAGACTGTTGCTATGCTCACGCTCAAATCTACGCTTACCCCAAACCCTTCTCGGCGATGGAATAGGATTGTTCAATCCAGCCTCGACGAGGATTCCATGAATCGTTCTGTGGCTGACAGGCGTGATCCCTTGAACCTTATAGTTCCGCAGGTACCCTTCGATCTTATTCGGTCCCCAATGTTTGCTACGTCTCAGCTCCAAGATGAGGTTCACCGTTGGCTGAGGAGTCTTGTAGTAATGGTGGGGTCTTCTGGATTTGACTCGTATACCCTCCCACCCTTGTTTCCTGTAGACCCGCCACCAGCGATAGACTGTTCTCTCATCGATTCGTAGCGCTGTCGCGATCTCCCCGCTCTTCCAATGTTCAAGTTTTCTATGAATGATCCATCTTCTCTGGCGCAAAGTTCGATCCACATATGTCACCAGACTTTTCCAGATGTTTCATTGTCTTTTTATCACTGACACATGTGGGTAGCTAGCTCAACGATACCCAGCGAAAGAAAAAGATAAAAGGGTCGGACGCAGCCGGGAAAGCGCCGTGTATGGTTCCTCGACCAGTTCACCGAAAACGCAACATTTTGGGAACATGAGCGTCGTAAAGACAAAGGTTTTTAAGGTTTAACTTGTTAAACGCACCCATGAAACCCGCAGACGATAGAAAGAAACCTTTCTTCGTTGGGCTTAGGATGACAAAAGAGGAACGTTCCATCTTGGACAAAATTCAGGAAAAAGTGGGATTAACCAAAACAGAGAGCCTGCTCAAAGGCTTGGAGATTCTTAGCGAGTATTACTCTTTAGGTTTAGATCAACCACCTTTAAGTTTCGAATTGAAGAAACTCGAAGAGGAGGCCATTCAACACGCTGATGCTCTCAAACGTATTCGACGCAGAGAGGACGCGTTAAAGGAGATAATCCACGAACTTCGCATCATTGATCAAATAGTAGATAAATATAATGATAAGAACGCATTAATTCAGATACTAATCGACATCCAAAATAAATTTAATTGGATCTCAAAAACCGCTGTAATTTGGATATCAGAAAGACTTGAGATTCCGACCTCTTCCATCTATCAAATCGCCACCTTCTATAAATTCTTCACGCTTACACCGAGAGGACGACACCTGGTCAGGGTATGTCTTGGTACGGCATGCCATGTTCGTGGAGGACCAAAGGTCATGGAAACTGTGGAACGCACATTGGGCGTAGAACAGGGCGACGTAACCTCTGATGGTAAGTTCAGCTTGGAACGGGTTAACTGCCTTGGCTGCTGTGCTTTGGGCCCGGTAATTGTCGTAGATAATGACTATTACGGGAACTTCAAGACCGCAGATGTAGGAAAGGTACTTTCAAAATATAGTTGAGAAGGGGCATAATCGAAATGGTAGAAAAGTTGAAGTCCGCTTCGGAATTGACGAATCTGAGAGAGAGGATAATCGCAAACAGAGATCCTAGCAAATCCGTGGTGTCCATATGTATTGGAACAGGATGCACCGCTCTAGGAGCTAAGAAAGTAGTTGAAGTTCTTGGGGAAGAAATCAAAAGCAAGAACCTTGAGGAGCGAGTGAAAGTAAAACAGACGGGTTGCCTTGGATTCTGCGAAGTTGGACCGAGAGTGATAGTTTACCCTGAGGAGATATCATACTTTAAAGTCAAGCCTGAAGACGTGCCAGAAATAGTATCACAAACCATCATGAAGAAAGATGTTGTAAAGCGACTGCTTTACGTGGACCACGGTACGGGCGAAACCGCTACGACGCTTGAAGATGTACCATTCTATAAGCATCAGCAGCGGATCCTCCTAGAAAAGAACGCCAAAATAGACCCAAAAGATATTGAGGATTACATCACACTCGGAGGTTACGATGCGCTACCTAAAGCACTTTTTCAGATGACCCCTCAACAAGTAGTAGAGCTAGTTAAGAAATCGAATCTCCGGGGCCGTGGAGGTGGAGGTTTTCCAACAGGACGAAAATGGGAAACTACACGCAATGCTCCCGGAGAACCCAAGTACGTGATAGCTAATTGCGATGAAGGCGATCCTGGCGCGTTCATGGATCGGTCAATAGTGGAGGGTAACCCACATAGTATTATTGAGGGCTTAATCATTGGGGCTTACGCTATCGGGGCTCACGAGGGCTTCATCTACGTGCGAGAAGAATATCCACTTGCTGTGGAGAATGTAAACATAGCTTTAGGACAAGCTCAGGAACATGGGTTGCTAGGCGAAAATATTCTGGGCTCAGGTTTCAACTTCACTATTAGAGTCCATAGAGGAGCGGGAGCTTTTGTCTCAGGCGAATCAAGCGCTCTAATATCAGCTATCGAAGGAACGGTGGGTGAACCTAAACCGAAATACGTCCATGCAGCAATCAAGGGACTCTGGGGAAAACCTACATGCCTAAACAATGTTAAGACATGGGCTTACGTTCCACTGATTATTCTAAACGGCGTTGATTGGTTCAGAAGCATAGGAACCAAGAACAGCAGTGGAACCGCGATTTTCTCATTAGTCGGCAAAGTAAACAATACTGGCCTCGTAGAAGTCCCAATGGGCATAACCCTGCGCAACCTCATCTACAAAATAGGTGGAGGGATCAAGGATGGAAAGAAGTTTAAGGCTGTTCAGACCGGAGGCCCTTCCGGAGGTTTCATACCAGAGCAATACCTCGACACCCCAGTCGACTTTGATGAACTCACTAAAGTTGGTTCAATGATGGGCTCTGGTGGAATGATAGTCATGGATGAAGATACATGCATCGTCGACGTTACACGATACTACGCAAATTTCCTCTCGGACGAATCTTGTGGTAAATGTGTTCCCTGCAGAGAAGGGCTGAAACAGATCGTTGGAATATTGAATAGAATATGTGCAGGCTCAGGTAGAGAAGAGGATCTCAAAACTTTAGACGACCTCTCCGAACTCTTAAGAGACGCTTCTCTTTGCGCTCTTGGGAGCACCGCTGCAAACCCGCTTACAACTTCATCACTATACTTCAAAGATGAGTACGAGGAGCATATACGAAACAAACGTTGCCCGTCTAAAGTCTGCCGTGACCTTATAGCCTACTACATTAAACCGGAGAGTTGTCAGGCATGTCTGATATGCCTCCGAAACTGCCCTGTAAAAGCTATCGCTGGAGAAAAGAGTATAGTTCACGTGATTGACCAAGAAAAATGCATAAAATGTGGAATGTGCATCGAAGTATGCCCATTTGATGCGATTGAAAAATTATCACCCGCAGTTCCCCCCACGGCTAGTTATGGAATAAAAGTTACACCGAAGAAGAGGAGATGATAAGATTGAGTGAAGAAGTTACCCTAGCAATTGATGGAAAAGAAGTCAAGGCAGAGAAAGGGACGACGATACTCGAAGTTGCTAAAGCCAACAAAATAGACATCCCAACCTTATGCTATAACGAAAAAATGACCCCCTATGGAGGATGCAGGATCTGCATGGTTGAAATAACCAAGGGAGGAAGACGGAAACTTGTAACTTCATGTGCTTACCCAGTAGAAGAAGGTCTAGAGGTCGCAACTAACAATGAAAGAATCCGAAAAGTTAGAGGAATGCTCTTGGAGCTATTGCTTCCACTGGCAGATACAGGGCCTATTAGAGAGTTAGCTGAAAAATACGGTGTGACAAAGAGCCGGTTCGAGGCAAAGCCTACCGACTGTATTCTCTGTGGACTTTGCGTGCGTTATTGTGCTGAGGTCAAGAAGGTTAATGCGGTCTGCTTCACAGGAAGAGGAACCAGTAGAGACATTTCGCCTATGCCAGAAATAGCGCCTGACATATGCCCAATATGTCAAGAATGCAATTCCCTCTGTCCTGCAGGAAAAATAGTTGAATTGACACAAGACCGCCATCTACTTTCCATTCCGATAAGCAAAAAGAAAACTATTGCTTCAGGATAGGATCCTAGAGTATTATCTGCTCTACATAGAATCTTCAACAGAAGGCATTAAAACGTGCCTCAACGCTGAGTTTGAGGAATGACTATCGAGTAGTCGAGTAGTTAAATGATGCACTTCGTTGCAGTTCTAAGCGAAGGAGTGACCATGTGCAATGTGGGTATTGGAAGCTCGACGCAAAGAAATGGATCACTAACGTGGCATTGTGTCGCATGACACAATTTCCTGAATCTGAGCGGTGTCTTCCTGAGTACTTGAGAGGTGTCACCAGCTTTTTTGTGCCCAAACAATTTCAGTAGGAATCAAGTATCCAGCATGCATAGATTGAGCGCTCACGCAGACCATTCTATTCTTTATGGCTGAGAAAAGTTCCATTTCTGTATTCTTCAAAGGCTTTTTTCAGTTCTTCTTGCGTATTCATTACTATAGGACCATACCATGCAACTGGTTCACGAATTGGTTTCCCAGATACTAGCAGGAACCTTACAGCTTCATCAGTCGTCCTGAACATGAGTTGGTTACCATCACCGAAAATGACTAGACTCTCTGGACCAATCAGGCAATCTCTTTGAAAATCAAAGTAATTGGCTCCTTCAATTTCAAAAGCATACGAGTCTCTTCCTTCATCGAAGTATCCTTTCCCTTCTATAACATAGGCAAAGACTGTGTGTCCAGATTTAATGGCGCGCGTAAATTTCGATCTTGCTGGAATCCTAATGTCCAAGTATTCTGGGTCAATCACTATGTCGCGAACCGGGCCATTCACGTTATTCACCTCGCCACAAATGATTCTGACTTCAGTTCCGTCACCCAGAGTGACTTTTGGAATTTGTTCACTCAGCACCTCCCTGTAGCGGGGGTTCATCATCTTATGCGAAGCTGGAAGATTAGCCCATAATTGAAAACCCCACATTAAACCGTCTTTCTGGCCCTTTGGCATCTCCTGGTGGATTACACCGCTCCCAGCAGTCATCCACCGCACCTCACCAGGGTGAATGATGCCAGAATTGCCCATGCTGTCACCATGTTCAACTTCGCCGTTTCTCACGTAGGTTATGGTTTCGATTCCTCGATGTGGATGCCAAGGAAAACCTTTGATATAGTAGTCGGGATTATCCGAATGAAAATCATCCAGTAGCAGGAATGGATCCAATTGTGGAACGTGACGGAATCCGAAGGCTCTTTTGGGATTGTATCCTACAACTTATAGCTCCGAATATCTTTCAGGATTGTATCCTACAACTATAGCTCCGTCAGTCTCAAGGTATGGAAAAGCAAGTTTAGTAACCTTCTCCATTACAATTTCCCTCAGTATCATTTTAGATTCTTAGGAGTTTCAGTCCCATTTTCGTTCCCATCTTCATTCCGTATCCAAGCCCAATCATTAAGATGGCCATTGGTTCGAGGTATCGCGCAGATTTCAACGCACCAACATCGACCGGCTCGAAACCTATATCGTGAGCAAGCTGCATCACAATCTGTTTTGCATTTGAATCGTCACCAGCAATGAATGCCGTAAGAGAGTCTTGCCCCAGTTTCCCAGTGCTCTGATTCTGAGCAAAGACGGTATTGAACGCTTTCACAACATGCGTTTTAGGCAACATTTTCTGAAGCTCCTCCGCACCTGATGTTGTAAACCCAACAGCTAACTCCATATTCGGTCCTAATGCATTGGTAACATCTACAAGCACCTTTCCATCAGCAGAGGACCCGATCTCTCGGACGGTATCTCTCACAGCGTTGAATGGAACAGCGACCATGATGATGTCGCCCCATTTGGCGGCGTCCAGTACTGACTCGCGACAACGTTCATCGGTGCTCATCTCGAGGCTGCTCAAACGTATGTCTTAGATCCGCTCAGCAATTATCTCTCACATTCACACCTTTTTCTTGACCAAACGAGAACTTCCCAAGCGATTTCACTTCTTCATGGGATTGAGCTGATTGAGACTCAGAGCAGTGAGAATCTGAAAGCGTACCTTGAACGCATCTCAAAAAATCCGAAACGAACTGTTAGAAGCCTACTCAAAGATGAGCGAATTCAACATGCGAAGGAACTCGCAGACAACCTCGATGATCCACATCCAAAACTCAAAATAGCCTCCGAACTAGTTTCAGAACAACTCAATTCCAATCCAACAGCACGAATCATAATCTTTACACAATACCGAGACACAGTTGACCAAATCGTATCAGCCCTAAACCATGAACTAGCAAAACCCATCCGCTTTGTAGGCCAAGCCACGCGAGATGAAGCAAAAGGGCTTACCCAAGATGAGCAAGTTGAGATCCTGGACAAATTCAAGTCGGGGATATACAACGTGCTTGTCACTACAAGCATAGGTGAAGAAGGCTTACACGTGCCCGACGTGGACCATGTCATCTTCTACGAAGCAGTCCCATCCGAGATACGTACCATACAACGTCGAGGAAGAACTGGAAGAACCCGTATCGGAAAAGTCACCGTTTTGATGGCTGAGGATACAGTTGATGAAGCCTATTACTGGAGCAGTGTACGAAAAGAGGAACGAATGCACATAATCCTCGCGAAAGCAAAAGCCAGAGGCATAAGAACTATCAAGAAGAAGACTACCCTCCTCGATTTCGGATAGGCAATGGAACTATTTTGTCTTGAAACCATGTATGGACTGCGCAATGGCTAAGGGTATAGAAAAATGCTAAACGCCACGACCTACAACCCTATGAAACTTGCGCAGGAAGTCCAAGGAATCGTATCCAGAGGCACTCTCAGAAAGTATTATCGCGCCGCTAGATCGGGTAAGTGGTATCCAAACCTTCTCAAAGCCACTGGAAGAAGGCTTCCGAGATGGGTCAGACCCCTCATAGCCGACCGAGGTTACTCAAGCGACCCCTTCCGAGCGGAAGTATGCTGGAGGCGGGTAGAACCCATCATACCATACCCTAAAAACCGACATAAAGGCGAGAAGGGGCTTCTATGGCTCGATAGGCGCTCTTTCTACTCAGTAGAGCAGACATGCTCCATAGAGACCCACAGTAACGCTTTCGTTGTTACTGAATTTGAAAGCTTAATATGATCGTCAAATGCTTAACGCGTCGTGATGGAGGGTCTACAGATTGATAGAAAGAGTAGGCCCGCCAAAGAAGTTGGGCTGGTCCCCGCGGGCCCGCCATTAACTGAATTCAAGTATCATTATTTCTGCACCTTGCCAAAGTCATATGAGCATCAAATGCGTGCCCTCAATGAGTTCTGCAATGCAAGGGGGTATTTGAAGGCAGATCCAGTCACGGTGCAACACACCACGCTACTGCTTTCAAGATTGATGTGTGAAAGTGCTGCAACAGAAGCTGCTGAAGCTGGCTCAGCAAAGATTCCCTGCGTCGCTAGGCTTCTAGTCGATTCCAGGAGCTCATCGTCCTCGATTTGAACAAGCTGGCCATCGCTCATTTTGATTGTATTGTCAATCTTTGGTTGTTCCACAGCATAGAATCCTGTTATGCTAGAAGCCACCGTAGAGTGAGGGGCCGTAGCAGCTATCATTTTGGCTCTGCAACCCGCTCTTGTGATACCCATGCCTACTCCAACGAAATGAGTTCCGTTATTAGTCGGACAGATCACGTAATCAGGGTTGAGATCCCTAGCAATTTCATGTCCGATGTACGAATTTCCTTCCAGTTTCGCTTGGCAGTATCCTGCGCTGGCATTGTAGATATTCGTTCCGTTAATGTATTCAAGCATGGCCCGTAACGCTTCCAAATATGTCCCATTCACTTTGTGGATTTCTGGGTTAAACATTCTGATGAGTTGCAGTTTGTCTTCGGAGATTTCGCCAACAAAAACATGTGACCTGAGTTTATTCATGAATGCAAATGCTGATATTGAAATAGCCGCGTTTCCTGTGCTCGTACAAGCGAGTTCGTCCATAGATTTTTCTTTCATGTCGAGCACAATCATGGAGCTCTCTCTGTCCTTGTGGACTCCTGTAGGATTGGAAATCTCGAGTTTCGCGTAAACGTGGCAATGGAACCGCTTACTCTCTGTCGTGAGCTCTGCTATGGGGGTGTTCCAGTTCGGCGCTTGTTTGTAATCTACCCTAAGACAGCACAAATCAACCAAGTCCATCCGTCGTTTCAAGGTGTTACACAATCTTGTTCGATAAATAGACTATGGTAACGCATTTTCTCATGTGACGTCATAGGTTCTAGCAGCTACATTTCCATAATCTGACGAGAACATTCAACAAGATAGACAGGCCTGATTCTTGTCTGGATTGACTAGAGTTCAACTATTGAAAACTAGATTTGTCCACAGATTCTCATCCAAGAAGATGCGGGTCCGTCTATGAATTCTTGGCACTCACATCGAGAGCTTTGAAACATGTTGAATGTAATATGGAAGGATAATTCTGTCAACCGCCATGCAAAGCCAAGACGAAACTGATTGTTGATCCTTCGTCTATTCTTTGCTCGCGATCCTTTTCATCAAACAGTCTCTCGTTTACAAAAACCCTTAGGTAGGAAGATCTTAGAAGCTTCGTATATTCTGCTCCATATTTCTGTGAAAGTATTGCAAAGAGTTGTTCCAGAGTCACTCCTTCGCGAGCCTCGATGGTTTCCTCCCTTTTTCTGGCAGCCTCACGTATCGTCCCATAGTATTTGATTGCAAGTTTCAATTCGATGCCATCTCAGGTCTACCTTAAGAAAGAGATCGGAGGTGATTGTTGTTGTCGTAGTATACTCAGGGGATCTTCACATATTTCGCCAAATCGTCTGCTACGTCTGAGAGGGCAAGTCTCTCTAGTGTCTGTCTTGTCGGTATTCCTGTCTGTTTGTCCCATCCTCTCAGATCATAGTAATCGTCTAGCATGACCTCATAGTTCGTTACCGCAACTCCCTTCGTAGTTCCAGTTGCATGTGGTTGTCTTAGTGCTGATGGAATCATGTCGTCTTTTCGTCGTAGGCCTTCGCGGATATTGAAGCATCTCTGTAGGTTGATAACACGTTCGCCTAGTTTGAGGAGTTCCTTACCGCTAACTTGCCATCCAGTAGTCGCTGACAGCAGTGCCGCCGTGAAATCAAGTCTGAAGCCTGTGCCTTGTGGAAATTTACATGTTCCCAGAATGTCAGGTCCGACCCCAAAGTCTTGGACTAATTTCGCTATGAGCGCTTTATCCTTGTTCTCTCCGAACCTATCCTTTACTTCAGGTAGACCGTATGGTCTGAGATCCCAGTCGGCTCCCAAATGTTCGCAGTCATGAACTTCCTGTGGATGAATATGGCACATTCCTCTATTCGCCGTACCGTACTGTACCGCCAGACTCTTCCCCGCTCTGGGGTCGTGCATGGGCATATCAAGACCTTTAACTTCCAATGCGAGTTCTATCGAGTTCTTCCCAATCTTCTGGGCTGCTCCTCTAATCCCCTCTGCAAGAACGTCTCCGAAACCTTGTCTCTTGGCAATTTTCTCAAGCATTGTCATCAGCGCCTCCGCGTTTCCCCATGTAAGCTCGACGCCATCAGTATCCTCTTTGGTTATCAAGCCTTTTTCGTAGCATTGCATCGCGAACGCTGCCATGTGACCAGCCGATATCGTATCGAGCCCATGAATGTTGCAGAGATAGTTTGCCCTTATCAATGCGTCATTGTCATCAATCAAACAAAACGCTGACATGACACCAGCGGTTTCGTATTCGGGTCCACCGTATGCAATAGTCGGCCACTTTCCCTTCGATTCTGAATACCGTCCGCAAGCGAGCATGCATGTCCAGCATGCTCGGTTCTTGATGTAGTTAGTCTTCAAGAATCTGTCATAGTACTCTTCAGCCTTGTCCCAACGTCCACTCCATCCATATTTTGTTGGAAGGTCGCCCATTTGACTGACTGTTGTAAAAGCTCCTATGGTTCCGAGAAGCATCCCGGCTCTTCCCGGATGCTTCATGATGTTCTCTTCGGTCGCTTTCAGAACTTTCATGAATTCGTCTGGTTTTGCGACAGCTATGTCTCCATGTCCATACGCGGCGATAGCCTTTACATTCTTGGATCCCATGACGGCGCCGCCGCCACATCTGCCGGCCGCCCTTTCAAGGTCATTCATGATGCAGGCGATCTTTACCTTGTTCTCTCCGGCGACTCCTATGCTTGCGATACTCGCCTCCGGTGTCTTGATCTCTTCTTTTATGATAGCTTCCGTTTCGGGAACTGTCTTTCCCCATATCTTGTCTGCGGGTTTTATCTCAACCTCGCCATCGAGGACGGTTAAGTAGACGGGTTTCTCCGATTTCCCCTCAAGGATCAGCATGTCGTATCCAGCGTATTTCAGGTATGACCCCCATCTTCCGCCAGAACGAGTTTCGGCCCAAACGCCCGTAAGAGGTGATTTGAAGCAAGCCTCGTAAGAACCGGAGTTCGGCACCAAGGTCCCAGTTAACGGACCAGTGGCCATTATCAGCTTATTCTCAGGGCCTAGTGGATCCATGCCTGGCTCAAGTTCGTCCCAAAGTATCTTCGCAGCGTATCCAACGCATCCTACAAATCTCTTCGCCGTCTTGTCGTCTATCGGTTCCTTTTTCACTTTGCCGTTCGTAAGGTCTATCCTTGCGATTTTCCCAACAAACCCAAACGTCAAATTGGTTCACCTTCACCCCAGTTCCTTGCGGCCCAGTACAAGAGCCGATTCAAGGCGCCTATAGTAGGCGCCGTTCTCAGGCTTCTCGAAACCCAACGCATTGTATGGGCAACCCTTAACGCAAGCTGGATCACCTTTGCAGAGATCACATTTCAAAGCTACAAGCCTTGTTGGATCCATCGTGATCGCACCAATCGGACAAACTAATTGACACTGTCCACAACCATTACACTTCTTCTCGTCGATCACAACGGCGCCGGTCGCTCGGTTCCTCTTGATAACTCCAATCGGACAACTATTGATACATATTCCGCATTGCCAGCAGACTACTGCAGAATCAACGTACGGCTCGTATCGCACCACGTGAATTCTCGCCTTTAGCGGATTGTTGACTTTCTCGTGGGCGAATGTGCAGTGCAGCATGCATCTTCCACATGCGGTGCAACGTTTTGGGTAGACAACCAGCATCTTCGGATACTTTTCCATCACCATTCTTGCACGTTCAGGAGTCACAGATCGCGATACACCCGTCGGTTTACTTACCTTTGACAATTGATTCTACCAAATCCCCCGCAAGGAGCCTTTCGAATTTCGATGTCGAATGTGAGCCCCCTTTTCAAAAACTTTGCGCTGAACTTCACGCTCTATCCTAAGAGTTGAGTTCGAGCAATCTGGACAAACAGCCCAGCCGTGAAACTAGGGTGCCAGACTGGAGTTGAACCTCCTAGTCTGGTGGAATCTCTTTGAATCGTAGATTTATGTTTATGTGCTTCTGCCTGTTGTACACTCGTGCTAATCCGTATACAATCCATGGAAAGGCTGAACATACAGTAACGGTCGTTATGAGTGGCATCAGTGAGAGAGCTCCACCCGTGAACGCGGGCATGAACAATATGTAGACGATCCATGCGCTGGAAATCAAGCCTAAGAATCCCAAGATTACAAGGACAGGAATTCCGAGGATCTTCATTCTGACGATTGGTGGTGCCTTTTCGTAGATGCCGCGGCTTCCCTTGGCGTATGGAAAGGCCATTGCTCCTATGCCAAGGACAACCCATCCTATGAACCATATAGCCGTAGAATAGGCGATCATTTGAAGGTAGAGCGTGTACAGGGCAAGGTACAATGTGAAGAAGCCCATTATCGCCGATATTAAGCATAGAATCCATGGAGATCCTCTACGATCGACCTTGCTCAAGAACCCAGGGAAAAGGCCGTCTATTGAGTATGCAAACACGTTTCTACTCGCTCCCATTGGTAAGGCGGCGACTGAACAGAACATGGCAACGATGTAAAGTATTGATGAAATCACCGGTAGATACACATTATCAGTAGCAAACATGGCGAGAAGGTAGAATGACGGGAACGTTCCAAAAAGTTCAGAAGCTCTGGAGTAGTAGGGCGCTGCTGCTCCGATCGTTGTGAGTTGAGATATGGCCTGATAGTTCTCAAGTCCTATTGCATGATAGACCAACGCCGCTGCATAAGTATACAGAACTGCATACAATGCGATTGACCCGATCTGAGCGAGCGACTGTGACTTCGCAACGGATTTGATCTCTCCACAGAAGTTGGCGGGGAATGTGGATGCAAGAGTATTCTGGCTGACGTAAATTGCTCCAGCGAAGATGGTCATAGAAAGAACAGTGCCTTCCATAAAACCAGGAGTGGCTCTAGCTACTCCAACTATATCGTTCTGGAAGTTGATACCAAGGTTCCTTTCAACGTTTGCCATGAAGCTCGCTGGGTTTGATGTACCAAATATCAGTGTCCAAACAATGAACTCAAGGATAATCGCGAAGAAAGCCAAAACGGAAACTCGTGCCACCCATTGAACTCCAAGATAATGCACCAAGTTACTGAACACCAGAAAGATGAAACCCATAATGAACATCCAAATGTATGCTGGATTGGCCGGGTCGCTTATCGCAACAGCAAGGTCTCTCAAAGCAACGTTGCCTGTCGCGTTCCCAACCGCCATTAGAAGAGGAGGCACCCCGTAGTAAACTCCAAATTGTGTTAGCAGCCCAGGCCATATGTATGAGTTGATAGTCATCTGCCAAGAAGTGAACAAACCCCACCCCGGTCCAAGAGACCGACTTACGTAGAGATATTCGCCTCCTGACCGTGGCATCGCGATGGCAAGTAGCACATAAATGAGAACTGACGGGTAAATCACGATCACGGCCCAAGAACCAACCACATAGTTGGCTCCGGGGTACAGGATAGTCCCCCAAATCATGTATATCGCAACTAAGAGCAAAGCCGGGGCTTGAAACGAATAAGAGAGAGCTTGAAACGGACTCACTCTACGGATCAGCCCTGAAGCTTTCCTAACGAAAATGCCTTCTTGAGCCATATGTTGTCCACCTTGTTTGTGTGTCCTCAGATGCGGTTCCGTTTTTTATTTAAGTCTTTGGAAAGCATCATACCAGAAATTGGCCGTTGCGTAAAAAAAACGCGGCCACTTGTTTGTCAAAAGAAGGAGTCACCACGATCTGATTTCAAACGAGTGAAGGTGAACTTATCATAGCAGGTCGATCTTGCAGCTCTCTTTGAATACCTTATAGCATACGACTGTGTTGGTGTCGCCTACATTCTTTGTGCGCAAGAAAGCATAGGCAAGGTTTCTCGCCTCTTCCTTATTTGAACATCGCGAGATGACCAACAGATCATCAGCACCGAATAGCTGGTACACAGAACTCACCCCTTTCAGCGAGGCGATTCTGCCCGCAACCTTCTCCTCAGCTACTCCCCTAGGGTCACAACGAACACGAGTTATAAGCACGTATTCTTTTCCAACCTTTTCGGGGTTAATCCTTGCATGAAACCCCTCAATAATGCCCTTCCTTGTCAATCGTTTCAATCTGTAAGCTACGCCCACTTTTGTTATCCCTCCTACCTTGCGAGCTACCTCGCTAAGAGGCAGCCGACCATCGTCCTGAAGCAATTCCAGAATCTTCTTATCCTTCTCGTCGAGTTCGTCTCTTTCGTATTTTGCCATAGTTATTGCTTACAATGTCAAAATATTGATATAGATTTCTATTCTTTCGACTGTGACACTGAAGTCGCTCGAGCTGACATCCCCGTGTTTCCATAATAGCAATTGCTCCATGAGGTAACACATCTCTGCTCCAACGACGATGCACTGATCAAACTTGCGTCAAATCTCACAGAGACAACAAATTTCTTGAAAGATATGACAACCATCCTTGTAGATGGATTTAGGTAAGAAAATGGAAAAACAATAGATGGTTCCAGAGAAAACTTAAGGTTCAAGCATGATGACAACCAAGGAAGGGGCACAGTCAGAGATGGTTGAGGCCGACTTTGTCAGAGCCTTAAGATCCGACTGGATGCAAAGGCCCGTCAAGATAAGTGTACTTGAAGGCGGCCTCAGCAACCAGAATTTCTTGGTGGAAGATGACGACAAGTTCTACAAGGTTAGAATCCCTGGAAAAAACACTAGCTTCTTTTCTGACAGGGACGGCGAAATAAACGATCTAAAGATTCTTGAATCGACCGACCTGATATGGAAACCCGGCCATTCGAATCCAAATGGTGTGATTCCTGGTGTAATAGATTACAGATACGATAGCAAGATAGCAATTTTCGCTTATGTTCCAGGCGTCACTGCTAAGAAAGAAGATTTCAAGAAGCCAGAAATCAGAGAGAGATTCTTCAAGATCGTCAAGTGGCTCAATGAGTCTGGGGTGGAATTATGCAGAAGGTATAGTATTTTCAGCGAGCTGAGCAAGTACATGAGCCGGATAAGGACTTATGGCGACGAGATCTTAAGAGATTATCCAATAGAAAAAATGACAAGATTCAAAGAAATAATTGAAGGTGAGGTGAATAAGACTCCACTTCCACCTGTCCCTTGTCACAATGATTTTGTCTCCGATAATGTCATCCTACGTGATGATTCTGCGGCTCTCATAGATTGGGAATATGGTGGCATGGCAGATCCACGTCATGAGATTGCTGACTTCCTTGTTGGACAAGCGGAAGGCAGTCACTCCCCCACTCTAATGACTGAAAAAGAAGAGGATCACATATTGGAAATTGTTTTCGGAAGAGAAAAAGAGCGCCACAAACGTGTGGTTGACTGCTACAAGTTCACTTCGAATCTTCAATGGGCTCTGTGGGCCGTCATTCAGTTTCACATGTCTGACATAAACTTTGATTTTGAGTCGTATGGGCGCGGATTCTTCGAAGCTGCGCTAGAAATAATGGAAATACTCAAACAACGATATTCACTTTCCTTCTGAGGATCAATTCATCCATACGTGAACTCGGGGTTCTCAATACCTCCCTTTTTCTTGGGAGTTATCAAGGCACCTCGCAGCACACCTTCTCCATACTCGCTTCCAGGATTAACGCACACCGTTTTTCCAATGTTTATGTAGGCTCTAGACTCATGAATGTGACCGTGCAGACCCAGAAATGGATGATATTTCTCGATGGCAGCCCTCACTGACTTACTGCCTACATGTATCATGTTGAAGCCCCCTGCTCGAGACAAAACGGGTGTCAAGTCTTCCTTGAGTTCAGGGGCCAGATCTATTGGAGTGTCATAGGGTGGGGTGTGAAAATTGAAGATACACTTGCTAAAGTTGCTCACCTTTTGCACCATTTGATCGATCTTCTTTCCCATTTCCTCTTCGGGAATATCACGTGGACAGTGCCATGGCGTAATGTTACTGTAGCCGGTGCTGGCCAACTCATAGTCGCCCATTTTCACGACATCACCCTCTGGATCCTTTACATAGGATGATCCTCTAATGATTTCTTCAATTTCATATGGATCATCGTTTCCTCCCGTCATGTACATGGGGATGCCTGAATCCTTGAGGCGCTCCTCTGCCAAGGCTAGCCATTCTCTCAATCTTCGTATCATGAGTTCTTTGAATAGTTTTTCGCTCTTCGCAGGGTCAGCATTTAGCTCCTCATATTCACCTGAGGTAGTTCTGAAAGTATAGGCGCCTGAGTCTCTCAACATTTTTTCAGTTTTCTCTACCTCATTGCGTTTGACGATATTTTCTGAACCAAGGTAGAAAGCTTTGTAGTTCCCGTCCGGTTGCTCTATGAATGCGATCATTAGCTTCCCAGTGATGTCTCCACCTAGAATCAATACATCAACGCCGTAGAACTTTCCGGCGTTTAGGAATTTCTTGAAACATACTTCAGATCCGTGGATATCGGTCGAAAAGAAGATCTTCTTAATTTCAGCCAACTCTAACGCCTTCTATCCTTGCTCACTAAGCCACTCTGCGCGGTCAACCTCTTCGACGTCTCTGTACCATTTCTTCTTGGGCCCTACCTTAGCTCGCATTTTCCAGCCCATAGATTTAGGCTCTCGCCCGATCATCTCAAGTAATTTGTCAATTCTTGCTTTAACCAATCCGGCCTCTTCCTGATCTGGCCACGGAAATTTCTCAACGTAATCCTTTGCCTTACCCAAGTTCACAGTAACGGTGTAGTAGAAGCCCCAGTCGCTCGCCAATGCTTTCGCAACTATCTCTGAATTGACAATATCATTGTCTCCATTACCGATGTCATGTTCAAGCAACATGACGGTCGTGTCCTTCAAGTCCTTCTCATTGATCTGCACGATCTGCATTTTTTCCAGCAAAAGTTCTGACAATGGCACTGTAGGTCGATCATTTTCCAGTCTGCCACTGAAAGATATCGTGTGACAAAACTCAAGCTTGTCGAAAAACACATCTATGTGTTTGCCGTTTGCGCCTTCAAAGATTTCTCTATCCACAAAGGCGCCTATTGTAAGATGTTGTGGTCGCTTGTATCCACGCTCAGAAATGAACTTGGTGATTGCATTTTTCTGTTTTCCATAAGCGGCAAAGTCTATGTCAGTAATTTTTCGATTGAGAGTTTCGAAGAGTTTCTGATTTCTTGGACAGTGAAGTCTAATAGCCGTGGCACCCAGCATCCTCAGAATTATCTTTGAGCCCTCAGCGTTCTCAGCCAATTTCACAGCTTCGTTGACTAAAGGGTCATCGAAACCCAATTCATCTTCCCCGACTCGCGCTGGACAATATTGGACTCAGATTAAAAGGTTTTTTTGGAACGCAATGGCTAAATCACTTCCGATTCCGACTACCAGCTACTTACAGTATTAGTTGACTTTTTGCCGGACCAGCTTGATGGCTGTATCGTTAGCATCCGAACCGGACAGGCCGTAAGAAATAATAGTACGAACCTGATTTTGGGTTCGTTGTCATAATCTTTCCTCAGGATTATAGGGAAGAATGTTTTGATATGAAACAATCAATTCTCTATGTGAATGGCAGATTTGTGGCAGAGAAGCGCGCCTCAGTCAGTGTGTCTGACCTAGGTCTCCTTAGAGCCTACGGTGTCTTTGACTATACTAGAACCTACAATCGCGAGCCTTTCAGGTTGATGGATCACCTAAGAAGATTGGAACATTCTGCAAATGCCATAGAACTTGACTTACCTTGGAGCAGGAAAGAACTTGCAGAACTTGTCTATCGGACCTTGGATAAGAATCCCAGTGGAGAGAAGGGAATAAGGATCATAGCTACTGGCGGTGAAAGCCCTGATGCATTCACTTCCGCTGGCAAACCGAACCTTATCATCATAGCCAAACCAATCCACGTTTATCCAAAGAGGTTCTTCAGTGATGGTGTCAAAATCATAACGTTCCCTTGCAAAAGGCAGATTCCCGAAGCCAAGACACTGAACTATACTCAAGCTATCCAAGCCCTAAGACGAGCCGGACAGAACAGCGCTGAAGAAGCTCTCTATACACACGATGGCATTGTAACTGAATGCACTGTATGCAGTTTCTTCGCCGTGAAGGACCGTACCCTCATTACAGCTGGAAAGGACGTACTTGATGGCATAACTCGAAAAACAATTCTTGAACTAGTTAGGGGACATGTGCCAGTTGAATACCGATTCGTAAGGATTTCTGAGATTCCGTCTCTAGATGAAGCATTTTTCACTGGATCGAGCCATGAGGTCGTACCTGTAGTGCAAATCGACGGGACAAGGATAGGAGATAAAAGACCGGGGCCCATAACTCAAGAAGTTATGAGGGCGTTTAGAGAGTACACTGAAAAGAACGAATCTCTAGCCGTGGTGTCTGCATGAACAGACCAGTCAAGGTAGCATTCTATGGCGTGGGCATCATCTCCGCTTTGATAGCTAGGGCTCTGCTTCAGAAGAGAGGCGTAAAGATTGTCGCAGCCATTGATATAGCTGAAGAGAAGGTTGGAAGAGATCTTGGAGATTTGCTTGGACTGCCTCACAAGCTTGATTTGATTGTCAAGAAAGATGCTAGGAAGACTTTCATCAAAGCTAAGCCTGACATTGTAATCCACGCCACGTCATCAAGCCTCAAGCAAGTGTGTCCACAGATAACCGAATGCATCAAGGCAGGAAGTAATGTAGTCTCTACATGCGAGGAACTCGTCTACCCATTCCAGAAGAATAGAGCTATTGCTAGAAGACTGAGTAAACTAGCTGAGAAACATGGAGTCACAGTGCTAGGCACCGGAATAAACCCTGGGTTCCTGATGGATACGCTCCCCATCACCGCTACGGGGCCATGTCTCGAAACTAGGCAGGTGAAAGTCACACGCATGATGAATTCTGGCAAAAGAAGGATACCATTCCAGAAGAAGGTTGGGACAGGCCTAACTGAAACTGAGTTCAGAGAAAAAATCATGAAGAAGGAGATTACGGGGCATGTTGGCTTGGATTCGTCCATAGCTATGATAGCGGACTCTCTGGAGTGGAAACTCGACGACATTGTAGAAATGCCTCCAGAACCGGTAATAGCAGACGACACAGTAAAGACTGAATATACGACCGTGATGAAAGGTTGCGTGGCTGGATTGAAGAGCGTGGCCTATGGAATTGTCGGTGGCGAAAAAATCATTGAACTTGAATTTGTATCACATGCAAGAGTCGAAGAAGAATACGACTCAATCGAGATAGATGGCAAACCCAACGTGAGATTGAAGATTGAAGGAGGAGTTCACGGCGACATCGGAACAACAGCCATGATCATAAACTCAATCCCGAAAGTCATCAACGCTCCACCAGGATTGTATACAATGAACAGACTGCCCATACCATCTGCCACTCCAGTCGAACTGAATAGGTATGTTAAGCCTTAGTCCAAAGACTATCATAGCGATCGATGCAGCTCGCCTTACAACTCACATAAGCCTTGAAACGATATAGTGGACAAGGTTCAAGTTTGTAGGAAGGACGATCGTATGAGTGCCCCAGTTCGGCGAGCGCTTCTGACCGTCTTCGACAAGAAAGACATCGTGATCTTTGCCAAGGGACTTGCAGGTCTGGGGATTGAAATACTGTCCACCGGTGGGACCGCCAAGACTCTCGTGGAAAATGGTATCAAGGTCAAGGAAATCTCAAGTTACACGGGTTTCCCAGAACTCCTTGAGGGACGGGTCAAGTCTCTCCATCCCAAAGTTCATGCCGGCGTACTTTTTCGAAGAGGAAACATTGATGATGAACAGTCTATCGCGGCTCAAGGCATCTTGCCAATCGATCTCGTCGTAGTAAACCTGTATCCATTTGAAAAGACTGTGAAAGAGACAAGCGATATAGCCAAGATCATTGAGAACATAGACATTGGTGGACCTGCATTAATACGAGCCGCAGCAAAAAACTATGTCAATGTTGCAGTCATCGTCGACGCGGAAGATTATGCACCCATCCTCAAGGAGTTGAACACTCGTAAAGGCACCCTATCCCCAGAAGCTCGACTTCGATTAGCGCTAAAAGCGTTCCGAAGAACTGCGGAATATGATGCGGCTATAGAACGCTATTTTGAAAACCTTCACGAAGCCAGTGTCCCTGTCGAGGTTTTTCCCCGAAGAATTCTTTTGGAATTTGAGAAGATTCGTGACCTACGGTATGGTGAGAACCCACATCAGAAAGCCGCCGTGTATGAAGAGGTTGGCGCAAGAGCGTGCGTAGCTCAGGCAAAGATTCTGAGTGGCAAGAAGGAACTGAGTTACACAAATATCTTGGATACAGACTTCGCATTCTACCTAATCAGAGAATTTGAAGATCAAATGGCAACCGTCATAGTGAAACATGCAAATCCTTGTGGCGGCGCGGTTGGCGAGACGCTGGTAGAATCGTGCAGGAAGGCCCTGAGAACAGATCCAACATCGGCGTTTGGAGGCATATACGCATTTAGTAGAGAAGTAGACGTAGAAACAGCGAACTTTCTATCTAATCAGTTCATCGAAGTCACAATCGCCCCAGGATACGCGAACCAGGCATTGAGAATTCTTTCGAAGAGAGAGAACCGAAGGATTCTCGACAGTACGCAACTTGTGAAGACAATGCGTTCCGGAAAACTAGCTGGAAAAAGTTTCAGAAGCATACTCGGTGGAATGCTGTACCAAGAGACCGACGACATCTTGCTTGACGAAAAACGCATGTCTATTCCGACAAAGAGGAAACCGACGGATGAAGAGATGAAAGCGCTCCTTTTCGGCTGGAAATTCGTAAAGCACGTCAGGTCCAATGCAATCGTTCTCGCCTCACCTACCCAGTTGATAGGTGTAGGCGCAGGGCAGATGAGTCGAGTAGATTCCTGCAAAATAGCGATTTCAAAGGCTCAAGATGCAGGACTGAAAACTGTCGGCACAGCCTTGGCCTCTGACGCTTTCCTGCCATTCAGAGATACAGTTGATCAGGCAAAGAAGGCAGGAATAACAGCCATAGTCGAACCGGGAGGGTCATTGCGAGATAAAGAAGTCATCCAAGCCGCAGATGAATATAATATGACGATACTGTTTACAGGGATCAGACATTTCAGGCACTGAACCAAGATCACTTTCCCTGATTCTTTTCCACTGCAACCTGATCAGAAGGTCAAGGATGGATCCAAGTAATTGTGGAGTAGGGCAGGACTTGCCCGCGTCAACGCGAAAGAGTGGCGCCCCTCGCCAGAAACGTGATTTTACGCGTCTCTTTGGGCGGGATTTGAACCCGCGTCGTGCGGGCGACAGCCGCGCATACTACTCCAGCGCAGAAGACTACGTGACCGGGCTATACTACCATTACGCATCAACATGCAGTTGACTGGGCGCGGTTTACGGCCCGACCTTCTGCGCGCAATAGTGTTGGAATGGAGATTCAATTTAAGGATTATGTGATCACGTTACGCAGACACATTTCAGACAATCCTTGAATACTTTTTAAGCGCTGAATATTCATCAATGAGGTTCACTGGAGTGTGAAGTCCTTGTCGGTTTCCGACAATATCGCTTTGGCAACAGACCTCTATGAGCTTACAATGGCCGCAGCTTACTACGATAACAAAGAGAGAAGCGATGCTACATTCGAACTCTTTGTCAGAACCTTTCCAAAGAACCGTTCATATC
Organism: uncultured Candidatus Bathyarchaeia archaeon; assembly: GCA_964464765.1. GTDB lineage: Archaea > Thermoproteota > Bathyarchaeia > 40CM-2-53-6 > CAVXDP01 > CAVXDP01. Next base: position 21,269 of record CAYXJU010000010.1, read on the forward strand.
TAGTTGCGGCCGGTCTGGAACAGGCTGTTGAGTATCTGCTAAAGCTACGATTCAAAGAGGAACATATAGAATACCTTAAGAAACATCCAAGCTTCAGACATGTAAGCGAAGACTTCTTCAATTACCTAAGGGATTTCAGGTTCACTGGAGATGTCTGGGCATTTCCGGAAGGTACAGTATTCTTCACTAACGAGCCTATCATGAGAGTTACCGCCCCGATCATAGAGGCACAGATAGTAGAAACATACCTGCTATCCACGATCAATTTTGAAACGCTCATAGCAACAAAGTCTTCCAGGATTGTTGAGAGCGCGAGAGGAAGAGGCGTCGTAGAGTTCGGTGCTAGACGTGCACACGGTCCCGAAGCAGCCGTCCTCGCGGCTAGGGCAAGTTACATTGGAGGCTGCATCGGCACTTCGAACGTCTTGGCAGGTTACAGGTTTGGCATCCCAACATATGGGACAATGGCTCACTCATTCATAATGAACTATGACACGGAGCAGGAAGCCTTCGAAAGATTCTGCAAGGTATTCCCTTCAAGTTGCGCTCCACTTGTAGACACATACGACACGGTTGAAGGAGCAAGGAAAGCTGCGTCCTTAAACGTCAAACCTTCTTTGGTGAGGCTGGACAGCGGCGACCGCTACGACCTCAGTTTGAAGACTCGAAACATTTTGGACGATGCAGGATTGAAGGATACCAAGATTTTTGCGAGTGGCGACCTAAATGAATACGTCTTGGATGATTTGACATCTCGCGGGGCCCCTATAGACTCGTTTGGAGTTGGAACAGAACTCGTTACCTCACGTGACGATCCCGCATTATCGGGAATATACAAGCTGGTTTCAGTAAGACGTGAGGGAAGAACGATCTATCGAGCGAAAACAAGTTCAGGCAAGCGGACGATTCCTGGTGGCAAACAGATCTACAGAAGATACGCAGAGAACGGAGAGATCCAGGAGGACATTCTAACGCTAGAGGAGGAGAAGCCTCCCCCGAAGACGGGTCCGTTATTAGTGAAAGTCATTGAACATGGGAGACTTGTACTCGATCTACCGAGCCTCGATACGATCCAAGATAGAGCCAAGAAGGAGATTGCCAGGTTACCTGCGAAATACAAGACTTTGACGGGGTCGGTTGACCCTCCTGTAAGACTCAGCCTCAAGCTTGAACAATTGAGCAACACTCTGTGGGGTGGCCATGGTCAGACCACGGGATAGGCTTTCGAGACGCGAGTTCTAGTGTCTTTCCGCAGCTTCCAATTCGACAGTTGAAGGTCAATGTATTTCAATGCACGCATGCTACTCAATTGATCTCGCGAGATATTGATATTGAACTATTTGCATACAAAGATCCATCCCCTTGCAGTGATCGTTGGTCACATGGACAGTCGTTGGAGGATCATGAAAACTGAATTCAGTGAAGATCCCTCTCCTCGTGATCCTTGCATTGATACTGTTTCCCGTCGTCTTCGCCGCCGCTGAACCTCTCTACGTCAGCGTCTATGTTGACCGGACAGTCGAGGATAACAGAATAGCTGTGACAGTCTACGGGAAAGTCTCAAGACTAAGCCAATCTCCAGTCAATCTTGCGACGATCTCGATTGAAGTGAACGACCCTTACGGAAGCAGCGTTCACATAGCATTCCTCTATTCCAACACTGACGGGTCATACTCTGATACTTTCCAACTGGAAAGTACTCGGCAACCGGGTAACTATACGATATATGTCACGGCAAGCAAAGTGGGATTTCAAGACGCGCAAACCAAATTCACTTTTTCAATTGGTGTCGCGCCGTTCAACATTTCAATATCACCAACTTCGCTAACTATCACACAGGGACAAACTGGCACATTCAAGGTCACACTCGAAAGCAAAGGGCAGGTATCGCCCGTAATACAAATTGAGGTGATAGATCTCCCAACACTCGCCACATATCACCTGAGTTCAGACAATGGAACCGCCCCCTCAACCATCACATTGACTGTGGAGACTTCGGAGAAACTTAACCCCGGTTCATACACGTTGATTGTTGTTGGTAGATCCACAGAAGGGGAAAGTAGAGCTAACGCAGAGATTGTGGTGAGAGAAGCGAATAGACTAGGATACTACGTATCAGTTGCACTTGTGATAGCCGTTATTTCCGGAATTCTGCTCTATAGACGAAGAAGGGTGGGAAAGAAGCGGATCGAACCTCCCAAAGACTCCCCGGAATACGTGGAGGGATTAGCACTTAGTCCTTCAACTCTTCTTTCACTTCCCGACCATCTCAGAAAGACGGCAATAATTGTCTGCAACCTCAAAGAAGCGAGCGCGAACGAAGTTGCTGTTCGTTCTGGTAGAGCGAGAGCCGCTGAAAGTGATTACCTCAATCAACTAGTTAGAATGGGGCTCATCAAGAAGAAGCGGAAGGGTCGAGAATCATACTTTTTCGTCGAGTAGAATTTGGGCTTTGATCACATGCCATCGATTCGACTGTAGCGCTGTAGCACATACAATCTCTTAAATGTCGGCGGATTGACCCTAAGGCCTAAGGCGATTTGTTATGCGCAAGTCTTGGATTACCCTTCTCCTGCTTTCGGTCTGTTTATTGGCCCTGATTCCACCAATGCACGTTAGAGGTGAAGATGGTGGAACAACTTCAACCACAGAGACTGAAACAACCAGTTCTTCAAGCGTAACCACCATGATTACGTCATCCACTGCAAGTTCGGCAACGACTACAGCGGACACGTCTATCTCGACGAGTTCAACAACCACTGAGTCATCCGCATCCACGAGTGCGAGTTCAACCTTAAGCGAGTCAACAGGAGGATTCGTTCTCAAGGTTGATCCACCCTATCACACGATTCATCGAAACGGAAGGATTAGATCAGCAACATATTCTGTAATGGTTAAGGCTCTGCAGGGATTTCGAGATGAGGTGGAGCTTTCCATAGAAGGCTTGCCGGAATCGTCTGAAGCGATGTTCAATCCGGAAGAAGGCCGACCGAGACCCGTCTTCTTATCAATCCTGAAGATTCGGGTGGATTCGTCCACCCCTGCAGGAACCTACACGCTCACTATAATTGCGGCTAGCGAGAAAGTGGTTCATCATGTAACCACGACTCTGATCGTTGAGGGAGAAGCAACTACAACAACGATCACTACATCGTCAACCACTATGACGGCAACTACGCCGCATGAGAAGAGGTTGAAGGTTACTGTCTCAACAACCCGAGAAAACTACAAGAAAGGTGACGTTATTGCGATTTTTGGATACGTGAAGTCACGTTCAGGTGAGTCGGTGACTGGCGCAACAGTCTCGCTGAACGTTGTTGATCCGACTGGAAAGGATGTTCACGTTAAATCTATGGTTACGGATCAGGCTGGACGGTACTCAGACAATTTCACGTTACCGATTGATGCAGTCGAAGGAACATACGCGGTTTATGTCTCCGCAGATATGTCCGGGTACAGATACGGTTTTGCGAGGGCAACTTTCACGGTTGGAGTAAGTCTTACCCCGAGCATACGCATAGTCAACGCTACGATTGCAATGGTCAATGGCACGGTTTCATCTGAATTTCATCCTGGAGAAACCTTTGTTGTGTGGGTTGCAGTGAACAACAGCGGAGCCGAATTGAACGACGGCAGAGTTTGGGTTGAAGTCTTGGATGCCAACAACGTTCCCATAACAGTAGTTGTTGTTATGGCAACAATTCATACTGGAGAACAGATGAAGACTGGAATCCAAGTCACATTGAAATCAGATGCACCGATCGGAACATACACAATCAGATGTCTCGTCTCGAACGCTCCAATCATGAGTGGAGGAAGATTCCTCGACATGAAAGAGACGACTTTCCTAGTCACCTAGATCTCGGTATATGGCTTAGGCTTGGTGACCGTCCAGATGAAAAGACGAAGGCTACTTGTCACACTACTACTAGCGTTAAGCCTGCAACTCTTCCTTCTGGGCTCTTCAAATGCAGTGGGGCAACTTACCGTAACGGTCACAACTGACAAACAGAGCTATGGACCTGGAGAACTCATAACAATAAACGGTCAAGTTTTGGATGACTTCAGCCAAGGCGTGGCCTTCGCGAGCGTGTCAGTTCAAGTTAATGACCCCAATGGAAACCCGATCCACATAACATCTATCTTCTCAAACATTGACGGAACTTTTACGGATCAGTTTACAGTACCTGCAGGTTCTGTTGACGGAGGATACACAGTCTTCACGACCGCGAGCAAACCTGGATACATGGAAGACAGCAATCAGACAGCCTACACAGTCATACCTGAGTTTCCAATCTCAGACATGCTGTGGCTGATGCTCATTCCAATTCTTCTTGCAACGTTGCTTGCAAGAAGACGAGGGCTCCATTAGCTAAGCCATCTCAGGATTCTCTTTTCATCCCGTGCGCGAGAGCAAGAAAGACTTTATCAACGGCTTGGAAGGTTGTCTGTACCGCGGGCCCGTAGCTCAGTCTGACTCTAGTTACTCGGAGTCCTGAAAAGGTAGAGCACCGGGCTTTTAACGGAACCTGGAAGCCACCCGGACGCTGGCGCAAAACCAACGGGGGCAGGGTCCCGGGTCCGACTCCCGGCGGGCCCGCCAATTCCCTCTAGATTCTGAAAAGGTTCCTTGCGCTGTCTCGTCTTGAGATGCTCAAGGCAATTCTCGGCGATAGATCGATAAGTCAATCACCAATCCACTATCGGAGAGATGAGGGAGATACTGATTGGAAAATCGTATACTGCTCACGCTGTTAGCGGCAGCTCATTCTCTGAATCATTCATTTTTCCTAGTCCTGCCTCCCATCATTCCGCTCATCATCAAAGATACTGGAGCTTCAGTCGAAATGATAGGACTTGCGACTACCGCAGGATACGTGGTCTACGGTGTAGGATCTCTGGCGGGAGGGGCGCTCTCCGATAGAATAGGTGAAGACAAAGTGCTCATCATTAGCTTGGGACTATCTGGACTGTCTACCGCTATCATATTCTTCTTTCCTACGATTGCCGGACTGGCTGTAGGATTCTTTTTCATGGCGGTTTGGGCGAGCTTGTATCACCCAACAGCGAATAGCGTGATATCAAAGGCCTACACCAGCAATACGGCCGTCGTCATGGGAATTCATGGCGCTGCGGCAAGCGTAGGTCAGGCTGCTACACCAGTGGTTGCAGTACTTGTGGGCCTCGCATTGGGATGGCATTCTGCATTCTTTCTCTTTGGAATGATAGCCACAGGAGTTTCTCTATTCTTCTTCAGAGTAGCTGTGAAGTCCGATCATACGAAACGACTTCATTATGGAAGAAGGATAATGGAAGCCTTTCAGATGCGTGCTGTGTGGATTCTCCTCATTGAAGCCATGTTTGCAGGTCTCTGCCTGAAAGGTCTAGAGTTCATTCTCCCTACATTTCTGGTAGAAGGGAGAAGTTTGTCAATCGAGATGGCGGGGCTGGCGTCTTCTATTGTTCTGGCCTTTGGTGCGTTAGGGCAGCTCTTGGGAGGAAGGTATTCTGACAGAATGGGAGGTCGAACTACCCTAATTCTTTCAGGCCTAGGAACAATGGTAGGGCTTGTCATTCTTCTACGGTTTTCAGGCCTCGCGGTGGGAGTTGTAGCTTTTGCCATCATTTATGGAGTATCGTATTTCGCTCGTCAACCAGCCGAGACTTCACTTGCAGCAACTTACTCGAAATATGAGGTAAGAGGAGCCGTCTATGGCGCATTGTTCTTCATGATATATGGTCTCGGATCTTTTTCCGTTGCGATTGCAGGATACTCAGTCGACCACATGGGCCCCGATTTCACGATTATGCTCATCTTGATATATTCGCTGATCTCACTTGTTTTGGTATTCTTCCTACCCAAGAACAGAGAACAAGCGAACGTTCACTAGGCAATTTGCAGGATTTGGTGTCGGGGAAGATTTTTCTGGTGCGGTCAAGGAAAGAACGACCGCGGGAGGACTATATCTGCGCAGACTAGTGGCGGCCAACTTACTTGATGCATTCATTTTGGGTGCTTACACGTTGACGATTCCACTGCTACTTGTCGAACGCAATATTGACGTTGCCACGATAGGAATCGTATTCTCAGCCTTTCCGATTGTTTTCGTGGTAAGTAGAATGCTTTTCGCTTCAGCGGCAGATAGTGTCGGCCTCAGGAAATTCTTTAACCTAAACGCTCTGGGCAACCTCGCTTCAGGAATCTTATATGCGATCTCGTCATCACCTTTTTCGTACGCTGTTGCTAAAGCTGCTCAAGGAATAAAAGAGTCCTCGCTCTGGGCCGTGAACAGGAACGCTGCATACGAAATCACCAGCAACGAAAATCCCGCTATGGTTACTTCCACAATAATCTTCGTTCGATCTCTGGCAATTGCTGTGGGAGCCGTTGTTTCAGGATTCCTAATATTTTGGGCGGGTTTTGAATCGGTCTTCGTGCTTCTGGCGGTAGTTTCAGCCTTGATATTTATTCCTGCCAGGTCACTTGACATTGGTATTCGAAAGAAGAAGCTAACCTTGAACGGACTCTTTGAGAAACTTGATCCAAGATTGGTTGATCGAAGGATCTGGAGAACTTCACTGGTGATGAGTTCCTACGTGGCTGCCTCTACACTTGCCGTAGGATTCGTCCTGCCGATCTTCCTAAAGTCACGAGGTCTTGGATACTGGGAGATAGGCATGATTATTGCCGCGTACACTGGAGTTGGAGCACTTCTACTTCCAATGACTCTTCGAAGAACGCCATCTGTGAAGAATACGATTCTCGTTCAAGCGCTGCTCTATGTTCCAGCAGTTGTTCTAATTCCAGTCTCTGGAGGCTGGTTCATGGTGTGCATGGTTTTGATTATGGCGTTCGGTGAATCTACGAGCTATATTGTCTGGGAGTCCTTGATAACTCAATCAATCAAGGACACTGAGAACGTAGCGACATCCATAGGTTTCGTGCATGTGCCATCAAACCTAGTGTTGATACCATCATTTCTTATTGCAGGTTACTTGATTGAAAAGTTTGGGTACGTGGCTCCGTTCTGGATAGCGGGTGTATTGTTTCTTCTCTTTTCGATCACAGCTTGGCGAACCTTGAAACCTCAAGAGTGAAAACAGCGTTCACTGAACTCACCAATACTCTGATCGCCAAATGTTGTACGGGCATGTGCGCCAGCAGTAAGGTCCATTCTTGAATTGGCATCCTCTGCACTCGGCGCGGCTGAAGCGGGAAGATTTGTTCATATCGCTTTCATCTTTCGAGGCGTATCTCTGTAGCACTGGTCAGGAATTAAGTATGATCTCCAG
>CAYXJU010000011.1:0-21568 GCA_964464765.1 uncultured Candidatus Bathyarchaeia archaeon
AACGAGAAAGTATTCTCAGGTCTGCGACCTGCCACATTTCTTGCAGAACATTGCGCTGGCAGGCATTGCAGCCCCACAATAGTAGCAGTATTCCACCTGATGTTCCATCGGGCTTCGAGGCCGCTCAAACGTACGCTTGGACTTGACGCCAGACTTTCTGAGTCGGCGAGAGACGAAGACAACAGCTACAACAACAGGAATTATCACAGCAAGAGCAAGCATTGGATATCGTAGTTGCAATGGTATTGATGGAGCTCCTGGCTCCCAGATTGGCAGTCTGCTCCTATTCAGAACGTACCACATAGCTGCGAGAGCAATTGTGATAATAATACCAATCAGAGCTGCGATAATTGCCCACGAGAACGAATGTAGTCTCGCTGGCCTAAAGGAACTGACTTGTTCTCCGTACGCGACATTGACACTATACCCTTGAAAAATATCTTCGAGATCAACTCCTCTAAAGATATCCTCCGGGGTGTATCTGCTGTCTATTCCCGAACGTCCAAACTGATCGTACTGATTCCTCTTCTCATCGTCGGAGAGGACCGCGTATGCTTCGGATACTTCTTTGAACTTCTCTTCCGCTTCAGGAGATTTGTTACGGTCGGGATGATTACGTAGAGCCAATCTCCTATACGCGTTCTTTATCTCGACTCTTGAAGCGTTCCTAGCGACACCTAGGATCTCGTAGTAGTCCCTCTTCTGCATCCCTAACCGGATAACTCAAAAGATAGTTGCTCTAATAACCATTGATGTTGTCTTGAGTCTCTTCACTCGATCGAATTTATTCAAGTTGCACTTTGTAGATGCTCACTTTGGAGGCTTTGGAACTCTATCAAAAGGGCTTTGGCCATTCTGCATGGGATTCTAGAACTGCAAGTTGCCCAGTAACAGGACAATGTTCAAGATCCATTGACTACGACTGGTTCATCTCAACCTATTATGATAAACAATGCAGTCCCCAAGACTATCTGAGTTAACGCCAAGAGCAGTCCGGTAAATTGGATAATAAAATGAATCTTGAACAATTGCTTCTTCAAGAAGTGTATCGCAAACCCAAGAGAAGTGCCGGTCACTATAACAGCAATTATCACGATTGCCACGATCCCATGGGCAGTCTCAAACGGAATTCTATGAAATATTAGCGTCATCGACAAAACCCCCCAGACGAATCCAATAAGAAGCCCCGCAGTATAGAATATTCCCAGGGTCATATGCGCTCGTCGACGCAGAGGAGGCTTAGCGAGTTTGGCAACAAAGAAAGCGAACACACCTAGGCTTAGAAATCCGAGCTGCCAAATTATGTGCAGGTAGCCACCCAGAAGGACGTCTCCCAAAAGCTGCTCTCCTATTTTGATATACTTTGGGATGGCATATAATGTTAACATATGTAACGTAGGTTACTTCGACGTTTCCAAGCATGCCAATTGCAACATTCGTGAAGTCTACGATTTGCCAAGTGTAGTGGTTCAAAGCGCTTATTAGCAGACTAGCATCGATATCTCCATGTGATGTGAATTGGTGTCTTGTTCCAACTGCGGCAAAGATATCTCGGAAGGATCTGCTTTTTGTCCCTACTGTGGTAACACGGTGTCAAGTATGCCAACATCGCAACCGTTGGATTTTGAGATAAAGTATAGACCATCTTACTCGATGCTTGTGATTCACCTGAAGCCGAATCAGTCAATCACCGCGGAAGCTGGTGCGATGACCTACATGACCCCTAGCATTCAAGTTCAGACTCATAAAAGGGAGAAAAGTCTCTTAGGAACAATAGGGCTCTCCGTCCTAGGTCGACAATCTTTTTTTGTAAATGACTTCACCGCTGTCAATGCACCGGGGGAAGCGGCTTTCGTTTCAGCTCCAATTGGAGACATAGAAAAACTTGAGATAACCCCCACAGGCGGTTACGTGATCCAGAAAGCAGCATACGTAGCTTCAACAAACGGAGTTAACTTGGATATTCAATGGCAAGGCTTTACAAAAGGCCTGTTCGGACAAGGCCTCTTCATGATAAAGGTAGCAGGCCAGGGATCTCTTTTCATTAACACGTTCGGTGCGCTAGATCGTCACAACCTGGGCCCGGGTGAAATGCTCGTAGTAGACAACTTCCATCTTGTGGCATTCAGTGATACCTGCCAGTACAAAGTCACGAAGTTCGGAGGATGGAAAGAAACCATCTTGGGCGGGGAAGGACTCGTAACGGAGATAACGGGGCCTGGAGAGGTATTGGTTCAGACGAAAAACTTGAAGGAATTCGTGGACTGGATCTGGACATTACTGGAATCAAAGGTTCAAACGCGAGCACGTTGAGCGAAGAAATGAACTAATCCCTACCTTCTTGAACTAGCGAGGACGTTACTTCACGCTTACTTTCCACAATGCCCGAACTATTCTGATAATGGCCGTCATACGGTCTCTTGGATTCAGAAGAAAGCTGGATGAAAGTCAGCTGCAGAAAGCTCTCTCCGTGCGCTATCTTAACTGACTTCTTAGCAACATTCACCAGAGAAACAGTCAGTTGTCCTCGGAAACCTGGGTCGACTACGGCCAGACTTGCAACGAGGCCTTCTCTTGCGAATGAGGACCTCAAATGGAGAATCCCCAAAAGGGTAGATGGGATTTCGACTCTCTCGAGTGTTGCCACAAGTTGTTGTTCTTTCGGTTTGAGCACAGTATTCTTGGCTGCTCCGAGATCATATCCCGCAGGCGATAGCCGCGACTCCTCGAACGGATGTATACCCATTTCACCGCTTTCAATGAATTTCAATATCGCCACGTCAGACAATGCCATGCGTAACACCGTGAAAAGGCAGATTGGATTATCAGCAACTTAGGTTTTTCTGATCCCGATTATGTTAGAAATGATTGTAGGAGAGTGCAGCTGCACAGGAAACTACTTTACCAAAAGGTTGCCGCACAAGACCGGGATATACAGAAGTAACTAGAAACAATGATTGGAGAAATGTCGGTCAGAACACGTCTGCGTTTCACGACATATTCCACGTTATTTTGGGTTTTCTACCGGTGAAGTACCAACTTTACCAGAGATGCCTTCAGCGGATTTCGTTTCGTCAACTGCATCTTCAGGTTTGATTGGTTGAAGTTCTCTGAATAGTTTGTGGAGCTGTCTCTTCATGGCTCCAATGTCGTGGCTTAGGTTGAAGTAGTCTGCGAAGGTCTCGCTTGTTCTTAGGACTCGTGTTCTTCCAGATTTCTCGTCGAGTATTAGCCCTGTGTCCTTAAGTTGTCTTACATGTTCGTATGCAAGTTTTCCACGGACCTTAACCACGTATGCTTGTGAGACCGGCTGTTTGAGAGCTATGAATGAGAGAGTCTTTAGTGGGCCAGGCGTGAGGAGTTGGCGTGTTGCGAGTCTCTTGACGGCTCCCACATATTCGGGCTTGAGCTGCATTACGAGCCTGCCATCCTCCAGTTCCAACACTTGAATTGAGCTATGTTCCTGATCATATCTTTCGCGAAGTTTTCTGGCAAGGTCTCGGATCACTGCTTCTGATTTTGTCTTCAGAATTGCCGCGAGAAGTCTCAGATCTAGCGGTTTACCTGTAACGTAGAGTGCAGCCTCGATCAAAGCGAGTTGCATCCTTTCTTTCTCTGATAGTGGTTCAGGCTGCAAACGTTGGCTTCGCCTCACATACTCGAATGGATATGTCGCCGAACTCCTGATCTTGCTGTAATGTTATCTTACCTTGGATCGCAAGAAACAGAAGCATGATAAAATCTCTTACTACTTCCAGAAAAGGCCTCTTTCCGGCAAGAGCCAGAAACGATATCGAACGTCCTTTTTTCGCTCTCTTGATCAGATTGGCGTAGAAATCATCTATGCGTTCTTCAATGTTCATCATGAATTCGTCGAGGTGTTCCAGAATGGCCGGAGGAGTCAAGAGAGGCTTCTTCTCCAGCAAGGCTAAACGTTCATTATCCAGCACTTGTTCCAGAGCCTTCAGCACCTCAGAAATCGATGTTGACGTGTACTCGAATCTAATAGGCATGGGAAGGGCTGGAGGAACATAGTCCTGAGGTCTGGGCTGAGGAGGTTTTGGAGGCTCTTCCATCTTCAGAACAATTTCAGATTTCAGTCTGTGAATTATTGATGATGAGAGTAACGCGATTCCAGAGGCAGGAAAGTCAATGTATCCTCTGTCATTCATTTGAGCCAGAAATGAATTCAATATGTTGTTTAGATTGACATCCCATGGCTTGAGCCTATGAACCCGCAACAGGTCAAATAGTATGATATACGGGGGGCGAAGCCAGAAGGGTTTGTCGAGTTCTGTCATGTTCGCGCCTCCGGGACTGGAAGCGACACTGCCTGTGAAACTCCATTTTGAATGTAGATACCGTATATTCTGTCGGCTCTCGAGATTGTTATGTCCCTGAGTGAGATCACGATGAACTGAGAACCTTTCGCCCTTTCTCTAAGTAGTTCAGCCAATCTCTGCGTGTTAAGAACATCAAGGTGAGCATCGATTTCATCGAACATGTAGAAGGGCATTGGATTGATTGCCTGCAAAGCTAGAACAAAACAGACTGTGGCCACTGACTTCTCACCGCCACTTGCGCTGCCGATAGAGAGATCTGCCTTTCCCGGAAACCTAAGGTAAACGTCGACTCCACCTTTGAATGGATCTTCCAAGTTCTCAAGCAAAAGCTTCCCAGATCCGCCGTTCGATATTCTACCGAATATGTCCTGAAAGTTCTTGTTCACGCTGTTGAACGCGTTCATGAACGTATCGAACTTTTTCTTCTCTAACTCTGTCATGAAATTGATTATGGAGAGTTTCTCATTCGACACTTCGTTTATTCTAGTTGAGAGCTGCTTGTAGATGTTCTTCTGTTCCTCGTGTTGTGTTAGGGCAAGTTGGTTCACCGCCCCAATCTCGTCGAGTTCTCGTTTGATTAAAGCGAGTGCAGACTCGGCTTCCCTGACATCCTCCTGAGTGGATTGAAGCGTGTCTTGGTATCCAAGCTCTTGAAGTTCTCTAACGAGATAGGAAACCTGTATCTCCTTCTCCTTCAATTCAGCAGTTACTTGAGCCAATTCTCCGTTAGTATGATCATACTTCTCGAAAAGGGATTTGGTTTGCGATTCCAGTGATCTGAGTTTGGTTTGAAATTCTTCGCGAATATTTCGAACCGTGGAAAGCTTTTCTGAGATTGTTTTGCGCTCATTCTCAAGTTCGGAAAGCTTCTTCAGCGATTCATCCAACGCTGTCTTCGCTTGTTGTACAGATTCTCTTCCCCCAGTTGTCTGTTCACTGATCTCTAGTATTCGCAGTTTCATTTGTTCAAGGTTTGGTTTCAGAATCTGAAGAGATGATTCAAGCATTCCGATTCTGCTATTGATTTCCGTCAGTTTCTGCTGTAGCTCACCCCTCTCCTTCGACAATTCCACATGCCTCTGACGGGACTGTGAGAGCTCTGTGGAATCAACCTTTGATCTCATAGTTTCTCTTTTCTTTATCAGCTCATCCAGTTCATTCTTGATTCTATCTCGTTCCTCGGTCTCCAGATTATTTTGATCCTTTTCCTTTAGAGCTTCAATCGAAAGCTCTTCAATTCTTCTTATGACGTTGGAGAGTGTATTCTTTGCTCTCTGCAGACTTGATTGAACATTTGAGAGTTCTACTTGAACTTCTACGATCGCCCCCTCGCATCGTACCTTGCCCTCTTTGAGATCGCCTATCTCGATCTCCAGTCTCCTTGCGTCGTCCTCACTCTTGGCAATTAGCGTTTCAAGTGACTTGATTATCTTTTCGAGGTTCTCCACGGTGACAGCTCTTGAGATAAGTGATTCAAAGTTGAATGGTTCTCGATAGTATCCACCTTCTATCCCGCCGCTAGGTTCGTAGACCTCACCGCTCAGTGAAACGGCTCTGATGCCCTTTGCAGCTGTGGTGTATGCTGCTTTCTGGTTGTTGGCCAGGACTGTGTCTCCAAAGACAAAGTTGATTGCAGGCTTGATGGATTCTTCGACTTGGACAAGGGTTGCGATCGGTCCGACGATTCCAGCATCTTCCCTCGACCATCCGATGGTTTGTGCAGATGAGACGCTTTCCAGCGGGATTATCTTGATTCTGCCCATCTTGGTTCGTTTGAGGCTCTCTATGCATGATATGGCGGATTCCACATCTTTGACAACTAGGGCTTTGATCCAACCTGCTGAGGCCGATTCCAAGGCCCGTTGATAGTCCTTTGAAACTTTCACTAGTTTATCGAGTCTTCCAATAACGCCTGGAATTGCTCCAGCTCGGCCCATCTCCTCAATCGTTTGTAAGGCCTTTTCTTCGGCTCCAAAGGTTTGGACAACGTTCTTTTGAGCTTCGAATTCCATGATGGTTGTCGAAGCTTTCTCCACCGTTTCCTTGGATTTGCGAACGTCGTTCAGTTTGGATTCTTTGAGACTTGCGTAATCTTGAAGTTTCTTACCTATCTCTACGAGTCGCTTCTGTTCTTCAATCTGTAGGTTTGCAAGTTCTCCGGATCTTTTGTCTATGTCCTCCATCGACTGTTCGTATTCGGATCTTCGAGTCTCAAGTGTTTTCAGATGCCCAGAGATTAGTTGAAGCTTGACCGATCCTGCTTCTGTCTTTGCGTCGAGCTTTGCTTGCTGGCTCGATAGTTCGTTGATGGCTTTCTCCAGATCTTGCATCTCTTTGCCAAAAACATCCACGCTCTTTGCAGTTTCTTGGACTCCATTCCAAAGCTCTGTCTCAATTCTAGTTTTGTCGTCAAGTATCTTGGATAAGTTCTCTCTGGCTTCTTTCAAGTCCAAGAGCTCTGTGTTGTGGCTTTCAAGAGATTTTGCCACCTCTTCTATTCGCTTTTCCAGTTCCTGTCTTTCATTCTCAAGTTTCCGCAGGTTTGTCTCGTTGGAATTAAATTCCATTCGATACTTTGCTATCTCCGCGTTTCTATCTCCGATTGCTCGCTCAATCTCAAACATTCTCGCCGTGCCCTGGTCCACCGCTTCCAGTTCGAATTTTTGTTTCTCTTCCTCAACCTCAGTTTTCTCGTTTGATAGCCTGTCTCTTTCCTGTTTGATCTCGTCTGCCTCGTGTTTTCTGTTTTCCGCGCATTCTTTGATCTTTGAGAGTTCTTCGCGAAGAGCTCCAATTTTGCTGGAAAGTATGAGAGCTCGAAGAAGGCTAACCTCGTCTTTAAGAAAATTGTATCTCAGGAAGTTGTTTCTTTCTCTTTCAAGAGATTCCACACGTGATCTGACTTCGTCAACTTTTGCTGACGCAACCTTGAGATTGAGGTCGGCTTGTTGGAGTTGAACATCAGCCTCAGCTTTCTTTGCGTCATAGACTGCGATTCCTATCATGTCTTCCACAATTTTTCTTCTCTCCTCGGGTGTGACCTCTGCCAGTCTCGTGACTGCGTGCTGAGGCACAATATTGAAGCCTGTAACGTCCACACCTGCCGAAGACATGATCTCGGTTAGCTGCTTTCTAGGGATCCTGCGGCCGTTCATCCGATAGACTCCTTCTCCACCTCTAAGGAATTCTCTGGATACGGTCACAAGATCTGAGTCGACTGGAATCCTTCTGTCAGAATTGTCGAATTGGATGCCAGCGTATGCGGAGCGTGTATGTGTGTCGCTTGTCTTGGATATGAGATCTGCCAGAGACCCGCCTCTCATCTCTTTGGCGCTTAGTTCGCCGAGGGTAAATTTGACGCTGTCCATCACGTTGCTTTTTCCAGAACCGTTAGCTCCAGTGATAACGGTTAGACCTCTGTCTAGCGATATTGAGACTTTCCTGCCAAAAGTCTTGAAGCCTCTAAGATCGATTCGTTTTATGTAGACCAATCGCTAGAAGGCCCACCAACCATCTAAGTTCATACGCGCGTACGTGAGCGAATTAGGGATTTAGCCGTTCCTGTCAAGAACGTGTCGCACTTAGCCATGGAATGATTGAGATGTCGACCCTCTTGACATCAAATTTGGTAAAAAGCAGGTCAGACCGATGTCAGAAGACTCGGGTCATGATACCATACTTTCTTGTTCAAGCTCCAAACCTTCGCTTTCTCTGCTGATATGTTCTGACTGCTCTGAGAAGATCGATCTTCCTAAAGTCTGGCCAATAGACATCTAGAAAGCACAGTTCGCTGTAAGCCGACTGCCACAAGAGGAATCCACTTAGTCTTTCTTCTCCAGACGTTCTTACAATCAAGTCAGGGTACGGGTTTGGAAGATGTGCCGTGTACAGATAGTTGCTGAAAAGATCCTCGTCAATCTGGGTAGAGTCGAGTCTGCCTTGTTCTATGTCTCTTCCAATCTTCTTTGCCGCATCAACTATTTCCGCCCTTCCCCCATAGGCGATCGCTATGTTCAGATAATGACCATTGTAGCCACTCGTAGCTTGTTCTAATCTCTCTAAGATCTCACCCACACTGCGTGGAAGCAATTCGATGCGCCCTAGCGCTTTGACGCGAACACGATTCGCATGCAATCTTGGATTTGTTTCAAGAAGTCTCAACTGATCTTCAATCAGTCTTAGGACATCTTGAACCTCGCCTTCTTTTCTATTCAGGTTTTCTGTAGAAAAGACATATACCGTTATTGTCTTGATGTCGAGATCGAGCGCCCAGTTCAGAAATTCTTCACCGGTTCTTGCTCCTTTCTCGTGACCCAGTATAGAGGGGAGTTCGTGCCCTGCAGCCCATCTTCTGTTTCCATCTAGAATAACGGCAATGTGCTCAGGCATCCGATCGGATCTTACCTGTCTATTCAACCATTTCTCGTACAGTTTGTAGACGCCTATGGATCTGAGAAATCCTGTTAGCAAGTTGTCTACCCTACATCTTGGCGTGCTCTAAGGCTTTCGAGCATGAACACTTTCTTTCCTTCGGAATCGAGGATATCGAGTCTTCAAGAACTCTTCGTATGATTGGCGTATTCTGTCTGGCCGCTGCAACAACTTCTTCGACAGTGAGTCTACTCTGTATCCCAGCTGCCATGTTCGAGACGAAGCCTATTGTGGCGTAGCACATCTCCAGTTCCCTAGCAAGAAACACTTCAGGAGCTCCCGTCATGCCCACAATGTCACATCCCACGCTTCTCATCATTCTAATCTCTGCAGGAGTCTCAAATCTGGGACCTTCCGTGGCCGCAATGACATTCCCGCTCCAGTGTTGCTGGCCCAGTTTCTTCAAAGACGACGATAGGAATTCTCTTAGTTCAGGACAATAGGGGGTGGTCATATCAACATGAATTACAGGGGCTTTATCATGGAAAGTAGTAATCCTCGACTTAGTAAAGTCGATTATGTCTGATGGAATCACCAGATCTCCAACACTGTATTTTTCATTTATGGCCCCCACAGCATTGGTGGATATTACCCTTTCAACACCGATCTTCTTCAGGCTCCACATATCGGCGCGGTAGTTGATTTTGTGTGGTGGGACTTCATGCTTGAGCCCGTGTCGTGGTAGGAAAACTACAGAACAATTGCCAAAAGTTCCGCTAAGAATAGGCGGTGAGATGCCGTAGGGGGTTCTTACTTTGAACTGCTTGGGGCTCTCCAGCAAGGGTTCGAGGCCGGTTCCCCCAATTATCGCTATCTTCGCATGATGCAAGGTTTCGAATCCCAGCTCTCTCGGGGATTGATATCTTGAAAGAATTGTGAAAGTTCGGTGGTTCACCTGAATTTATATCGCGCCTTTGTCTACCAGCAGTTTAAACTCATCAAAGGTTAGTTTCTTTCCTTTCTTCAACTTGTTTTCAGCCAAGTCTTCGACTTTCTTTTGAACTTCGACCTCTCTCTGCATCTGTTCAGCTTCATAATAGCTCTTGATCTGGTTCTCCAATTCCCTGATCATCATCATCTTGGCCATGTATTCAAAGTGTGCATTGTCACCTTTCGTCCTGGTATTGATGTATGATTGATGGGCTTCGTCAGCTTTACGCTTCAACTCCGTCGCAGAATCAACGAATTCCATCATCTTCTTGTGATATACCTCGCTCTCCTCCGCGAGTTCCGTTAGTCGCTTGTGAATTATGTTGGCTTGAAGCTCGATGGATCTGGATTCATTCCTAAGCTTTGCAATCTTCCCTTCTATCTCCTTCTTCCTTTTCAAAACGTTTAGCTGGCCTTCAAGCTCCTTAACTTGCCCGATTAGCTTGTTCTCCTCTCGTTGAGATAGTGGATTGGTCTGGATACGCCACTCAATCTTCTCCATTTCCTTTACCGTTGCCTCGTAGCTTCCAGGAGCCATTGAGTCAAGCGCGTTCGCTTTCTCTGTCAAGGATTTGATCTGAGCCCTATTCTTTGAAACGGCCTCTCTGGCTTCGTCTCGCTTCGCCTTCATGCTTCGCACTTGAGCGTTCAATTCATCGCGCTTACCCTTCAGAGCCTGTATCTCGTCTCTCAGTTTCTTGAATTTCTCGTTGAATTCGTTTCTGGCTTCAACAAGTTTCTTGGCTTCTTTGTTGAGCTCGTTCCGTTGACTCCGAGAGTCAACAACCTGTTGGTCAAGCGCCCTAATCTTCTCGGTAATCTGTGTAAGCTCCGACTCTTTCACTCGGCCGCCACCTGAACGTGACGCCTCTAGGTTCAAGAACTTCAACAGATAAGCTTTATCTCGCCACGCAAAATAGCCCATGGAGGCAACATGCGCATCCAGATATTGCCAAGGCTAGTCACGTTGGAGCAGACAATAAGAATAAGGTAATCTCAAGAGATTACTGAACAGATTCGAAGACATATTGATGCTGTGCTCACTATCTCTGAGATGTTCAGCGCGATCAATGTATGTGCCTGGTTGAATTAGGTCGTGAACAGGGTGTCTAGTAGTCGAAACAATTAGTTCAACTAGGTTCAAACAACTTGGGAGTTGAGAAAGACTAACTTATTCTTCTTGGATTTACAACTCTTATCGAGCCGTCGGACAGTACATGGAACTCTACCATGTCACCTGGTCGTAGCGCCAGCAGATCGCAGAGCCTTCTCCCCAGTCCTCCAACATCCAAGTCTATTGCTCTCATCGATTGGTCACTCTCGGCATCTGTTTGTTACTGAACTGATTCGATTCCGCCGCATCTCCGGCAGTATCTTGCATCACTGATGTTGTAATCGTCTTCAATCTTGTCGATCACCATTGTTTCTTGGAAGTTGTGTCCTGCCAATCTACATACGAAATTCATTTCATCTGCCTCCTGTTTGCACTACATGCACCAGCAGTATATTAACGTTCTGTTTATGGTACATTGATGTACTCATAGCTCAAGACCATCGCCATCATCAGAAGTTGATCAATACGTTCAATGAAAGGATTCTTATGCGCGAAACAACACTCTCTAGGCATGTCATTCATTTAGCGAGGTGAAGTTGAGTGGGTAAGCCAAGGCAAGTAAAAAAACCGAAGAAGAAGAAATAATGAGGTCTTGTTCTGCGCCCAGAAGAGGAATGAATTCTTCACTGAGGGATTCATTTCTTCCCCGAACTATGTGAACTGGTTCGCCAACGTTTCCTATTGTTTAATTGTTTTTTCAGATTTGGCAACCACCTAGCTCAGTTCACACTCGAATGTGAAACCGAATTCTCCATGATGAATCAAACGCGTATGAACGAGTTAACTTGTTTGTATAGGGAAGACATAAAAGGCGAACCATGTAGAGACTAGGCGCTAAGCAGACATACCTGCTTGAGAAAAATTGAGTCGCCTAGTCTTCGATCCAACGAGCGTGGATGAAGAGATACAACGACTGGACAGGGCTGTCAAACGCCTACGACTGAATCAATTACCTAGCTCCACTTTCTACCCATGGTGCAAGGCAAAAAACCCAGAGGAAGATTTCTTCATGGTTCTCCATCTTCCACTGGAACATCGTTTCTCATGCCAAGACGTAGAAAGCTCCTTCATACTGAACGCAGTCAGAGAAGATAGGTCAACACAGTAGACCAGAACAAACCGACAACGGATACAACCCCCGCCGAATCACTTAGTGTTACGGGACGTGTACGTCGCTGGGGGTTGAGTTGCTCTTTTCCAAAATGATTCGCGCATCCACCACGCTTGCACCTTTCTCGTACACCATTACTGGATTCAGATCAATCTCCGATATCACTGGAAAATCCATAGCCAGATCCGATACTCTCATGAGAGTGTCGACTATGGCACCTTCATCTGCCGGAGGAAGGTTGCGGTATCCTTTCAGGATGGGGTAGGCTTTTATCTCGTGAATCATCTGCATAGCATCGGTTTTGGTAATCGGTGCCACCCTGAAGGTAACGTCTTTCATTATCTCGACAAAGATTCCTCCGACTCCAAACATCACTGTCTGCCCAAACTGAGGGTCCTTGATGGCGCCAACAATCACTTCAGTCGCCTGCGGTGCCATCTTCTGCACCAGAACGCCCACGATCTTGGCATTGGGTTTGTAGCGTTTTGCATTGTCCAAGATTCGACCAAAACCGGATTCCACGCTTTTCGAATCTTCAAGTCCAACCAGAACGCCGCCGGCTTCTGTCTTGTGAATTATGTCAGGTGAAACGATCTTCAGAACAACCGGATACCCTACTCTGTCCGCATTTTTCACAGCTTCATCGACAGTGTTGACTAGTGCGAACTCGGGAACTGGGATTCGGCACTGTATGCAGATCTCTTTCGCCTCATGTTCAAGCAGACTAGACCTAGCTTCTCCCACAGCTCCACTGATTATCTGCTCAATCTTGAAATCTGGAATAACCCTTCCCTCCAAACGCCTATGATGTTGTGAGGCACATCCATTTCAAACTTTGTTATGGCACCCAGATTATTGTTGCCTCAGCTAAGGCTCAAATGTCGCATTGCACTTTCGTGTATCGAATCTAGACATGTTTGAAGTCAAGGTAGGCAGACTCTTCATTATGGGAGTAGCACATGTGGACAAGATGAGTGTAGAACGCGTACGAAGTACTATCCATAGAGAGTGTCCTTCTGTTGTTGCTCTAGAGCTTTGCGAGGGAAGGTTAGCCGCATTGAAGTCCCATGAAGATCGGAGTCTATCATGGAATAGGAACATACTATTCTGGCTCTTTGAAGTCTTGGAGAGAACTATCGGAAAAGAACTCGGAGTATCACCTGGCACAGAAATGCTTGAAGCCAGTGAAGCAGCTCAAGAGATGGGAGCTCGACTTGAACTGATAGACATGCCCATATCCCAAGTAGCATCCTGTATCGATGATCTGCCTTTTTCAGAGAAGGTAAAACTCTTCATCGATGGCATTGCAACTCTTTTTGGACTCATACTACCATGGAGGGGAAAGCCCAGTTTGCCTATGAACCCAGATGAGGTTTTGATCGAGTTCAGAGACAGATATCCAACTCTTTACGAGTGTCTCGTTGAAGATCGTAATAGGCATATGGCGGTAAGGCTGCGTTCGATTCTGTTCAACACAACTGGATTGGTGGTCGCAGTGGTTGGCTTGGGACATATGAAATGGTTAGTCCAAGAGTTCATGAGATTTGAACAACAAGGAAATGGGTATTCCTTCGGGTGGACAATTAGTTCTTCGTAGCGTCGATAGTATCAAGAAAGATTGTGATGCAAGTCGTGGTTTCTGAGACTATGGAAGGGGTTCCTCGCCACCCGTCAGCAACCTTGTAAGGGTTGCATACAACTCAACAAAGCCATCGAAGGTTTTGGATGAGACGGGGATTGGCTCAGAAATCAAGCCGACTTGAGATATCGCTCGGGCGAGATCCCGGTTAATAATTGACGCGGTTTTGCCAAGCTGAGTCTCAAGAGATTGTTCAAGTTCCTCAAAGTCCTGTGACCATGCAACCATCTGATCCAGTTCCTGTTCCGAAAGCAGATCGGCTTTTGTGATAGCATATGCTTGTGGCTGGAGAAGCCTATTGTAAACAGCGGCTGCCATGAACATATTGGATACGTAGTTGGCTGGAGTCTTTGAAAAAGCTCCGTCAAAGACGTATACAACAGCCTTTCCTTCACCGGAAATAGCTTTCGAGATATAGGGACCGCTCTCTCTAAAAGCAAACAGCTCTAGCTGACCAGGAGTATCAGCGAGAACGATATCCGCAGCTTCCTCGTCAATGTTCTGCCGTATCTCTTCCATGTGATCACCTATCAAATCCGCCGCCATCACCAGAGCACCGTTTGGGCCTAGCTGATACTCTTCCATGAGACGGTGAATATCCACAAACATCCTACAATCGACCGTAGGGTTGTACGGCAAACTGATGGCACCTGGATCAAAGTTAACAGTTATGACATTGAGTTCTTTCATTTTTAGCCAGTCTTGGAAAGCACTAACCAAATGGGACTTTCCCGATCCTGCCATACCTACAACAATTATTACATCCACTGTCTCATCAACCCACAAAGAATCGCAGTGAAATTCCCCGATCTCTCACTTCGATTGAGATTTAAGGTTACCAGTATTCAACAAGAATACAAGTTAACGTTGCCCCAATCTCTGCGAGGAGCTTCGGCTCTACGGTCAACTAATTCACATTACATCTATTTCATCATACGAAATATCACTCTGTTCCCAGCGACCTTTGACACTTTTCTGCTTAATACAGATCTAATGAGCATAGCCACCGCGTTTGAGAGTTCTCTTCTTGTCCTGCTCTCATCGGATGATGTGGAAGTGAGGTGTAGTTCAAGCTTCGGGCTTCTCAATCCCCTGCTGCCTCGAGGATGAGACTTTACGAAGATACTCGGGTAATGGTTCATGACCTTGTCTATTGTAGACGAAAGTTCAGATTCGGGTATACCGCGGACCATAACACGCCTCTCAAGGAAAGAAGTGTTTCCTGTCTTCTTTCGTATTAGTGGCGCGATACTTCGATTGAATATGGCTTTGAGTTCTCTCGGGACTCCGGGCATAGAGATTATTGTTACTTGTCCACAACTGGTCGATACAGCCGGGGCGCTCCCGACAGGATTCTCAATCGGTTCGGATCCGTTTGGCAAGCGAGCCATTTTGAGTCTCGGCTTGTTAAACCGAATAACGCTGGGAGCAAATCTGCGGTAGTGTGCCTTCATGAATTGTATGGCCATTTGATTGAGTTGAACTTGACGGCCGACCGCTTTGGCTACTCCCTGCAAGGTCATGTCGTCGTGGGTCGGTCCAAGTCCTCCAGAAGTGATGATTAGGTTGGGCCTTCTCCTTAGGGCCTCTCGAATCGAAGAGGAAATTTCGTCTAGATCGTCTCTAACAGTAGTTTCCCTGGAGACCTTACCGCCTAATCTCACTATTCGGTCTGCCAGCCATTGGGCATTCGTGTTTGATATTTTGCCAATTAAGAGTTCGTTACCTACGCATACAAGTTCAACGGTATAGAGTGAGTGCGGCACCATCGTCTCGTAGACCTTACTTCTTGGACAGCCACCATTTCAGGTACTCTTTCTGTCGTCTCTTCTTTTCGTCGTCGCTCGTGGTCTTTGAGTCCAGCATCTTCTCCTTTGCTTCAACGATCTGCTGAAAAGTGAATGTCAGCCCACAACTTTTGCAACTATACTGTTTGAGTGACATATCATATGATAGTTCCCCGCCACACTCTGTGCAATAATACGGCACGATCGTCTACACTCCTAAATCAGGGCCTATATGTCTGGAACTCCAGTATTCAACGTTTGCGCAAAGAAAAAAGTTGGATCTAAAGCTTGCGCTAAACTTCAACTATGCAGATCTGCGGGAAAACAACCTAAACGACTAAACCAGTTTGTCTCCGCATTCCGTGCAATACTCTGCTTTCTCAGCTACCTCGGTTCTGCATCGTGGACAGACTCTGACCAAACCCGATACCTGTTGGGGTACTGGTTTCACACTTTGTTCTGTGCTTACGCCAGATGTCTTCTTTCTGTATAGTCTTCTAACGAATGGCTGGACGTGAGGAGCTATTGCAGATCGTTTCCATACGGCGGCACCAAAAACTGCAACTCCAGTGAAGACAGAGGCAGCCGCATACGTGGTCAGATAATTGTCTGTCCAGACAGCTCTAACAGTTTTCGGTCCATCCATAAGAATTGTAGAGGCAGAAGAGGAGGTGCTGGAGTCTCCAGTCCACGCTGAGAAAACATGATTGGCTCCCAAGTAGCCCCATATCTTAACCGGAACCTTCGAGGGGCCCACTGAGAAACTAGCTGTTGATCCAGCCTTATACCAACCTTCGCCGGTCGTTGTACCGTAGGGGGATATCACGCGAAGATAGTATTGCACATCCCAATTGGCAGTCATGGTTTTTGGAGAATCCATAAAGATAGTAACGCTTAGAGATGTTGAAGTTACGTCTCCATTCCATTCTTTGAAGCTGAGCCGCGACTTGTTTGTCACCTCGTTGGCAACCGTTGTGGCACTTATTGTGACTGAAGAATCCTCGTCGAACCAGTCACTCATATGATCAACGATTCCTCCATTTGCATTGATGGTCAAGAAGTACTGAGTCTTCCAGCTGGCCGTAAGAGAGTGAGGCGAATTCATTGTTATCGAGACTGTTGGCGTCGTTGAAGTAAGATCTCCTGTCCAACCGGTGAAGACGTATCTTGTGCCAGCGCCTCCATCAACTGGCGTTGTCACGGAAGCCGTTGCCGATGACCCAGCGTCATACCAATCGTCGCCAGCGGGGTTACCATATGGAGAGTTGACCGTCAGCTTGTACTGTGTCACCCAACTGGCGGTTATCGTCTTAGGATTGTCCATAAGCACCGAGTTTGAGGCTTGATGCGCGTCGGCCGAGAACATTGCCCCAGACCAAGAATCAAATCTGTACTGAGTTCCCGTTCCTCCAGGCATCACATCCCTAGCTGAGACATGGGCCCATGTCCCAGCAGGATACCAACCTGCTCCCGCAGTTGATCCACGCTCCGATTGAATCTGGAGATAGAAAAGGGTCGCGTAGTAGAAGGTGTGAGAAAGTGAACCGGACACGGACGATGACCACGAGTTGTCGGGGCAATAGAAGGCGACCCAACTGTATCCAGAATACCACGAAAAACCCGAATGATACGGATATCCGTTGGGGACGTAGTCACTTACAGTGATTGTATGCGTGTAAGTGTCGTTTAGATCAAAAGTAATCGTTTGTCCTCCGTATATCGTGGTTGTATAGGCGCCGTCAACCCAAACCCCGGCATAGTAGAACGATGGAAGACCGTTAGTAGTGACAGAAACGGTGTATATGCCGGGATTCGCTTTTGCGGGGCTGGCATCAAAGACTCCTGCTAGACCAACCAACAATACTAGGACCAAAGGAAACGCGAATAGAAGCTTGTGAGAAGCAAACGCCTTTCTCATTAAGACTTTCCCTGTTATTGTTTCATTTGTCCGCTATTTAACAATAGAACTCCACTGTTCAAGCCATAAACATTGAAATAGGGTTGGTCAATAGCTGTAGGCACGTTGCTCAGGGACCGCATTTGAAAAGAATGGCATTAGTCTTCCTCTTACTGGTGATTCTTTCACTAGTTCCAAGTTCCACTGGCTTAGACGCTCCCAGAAATGAAACGTTGACTGGCTTCAATTCTAAGAGAGTGGTTCCGCTAACGATCAAAGTCGTGTTCATCGGCTTGAATTCAGATGCACTAGAAACCAAATACATGATGTGGCAGGAGAACATTCCAGAGAGACAGACGAATTCCATAATCGTGAGCGATAACAATACTGGAGTATATTTCAACCTGAAGTATGACTTTGTCTTTGCAGATGCAGCCTTCAAGAACCAGTTCGTAACCTACCTTAGGGAGATCGGTCGTGAAGGACCATCCTACAATCCCTGGTGGGACATGTTAACGTACAATATGTTCTTGGATGCTCATGCGGTTGAAGGATGGTTATACGACAATAGTGCAGATTATGGAGGGTTGCCGGAGAACGGGTACACATTCATCATAGCCAACCTTACTGAACTTCAGTCCGCAACCTATGACCAGATGAATGAACCTAAGTCTTTTCCCCCAACGCCTCACTACTACAGCCTCTACTACCAAGATTGGGACAGAGACTACAAACCAAGGTACAGGGAGTTCTCGGTTGCATGGGGTGGTGGACACAGACTTTGGTATCTGGATCTGAGCGCTGGACCAGAGTATTGGACTTGGGCGAGCCAATCTGATGTCCCATACGTGCCCCTTCAGGTGGCACTCAAAGTCTTCAACATAAACCTCTCCACACAGTTCGGGAAGAGATGGTTATCAGAATACATATCTGACTACATTGCAGAGGCCGTAAGGAACTTCGCCATCCCGCAGTTCGTCTATAGTCCACAATACAGTGGACGCTACAGAATTGTTGCCTACGTCCTAGACAATAGGACTGAGAACGAAAAGAGAGAGGTCACATTAAGGTCCACTGTCAACGCTGAATGGATCAGTGAGGCCTTCAAGCAGCTTTTTCCGTACTCAAGAGTGGAAACCTCTGTGAAGGTAAGAGATGTCTCAAGCTACCCAGAGCTTCAAGACCAGATAGTCAAGTACACCTACAATGATGTAAACTCTAGCGAAAGCCCCTACGTCGATCTGAGGTCTGTCTACAGTTACCTTCAAACCCATCTCAGAACCTTTGTACCAGACTATCGTCGTGATGAAAGAGAATTCACAATTCCAGTCTTCGCTTTCGCATTTTCTGATAATATTCATTTCGGTTACACATACAAGTGGGCCGTAATGGATGACCCGTCCTTCAACAAAGATCTCTACGGTATCTCGCTGGGGGATGTCTCAATCATAGGTATGGCTCACTCCGACTTTGTATTGGGCAACGACGTTGACCCACCACAACTGAACAAAGGGATTGGATTCACACAGGTCATAATCCACGAGGTTGGACACATGATCGGTTTGATGCACCCACATCAATACGGTTCACTAGGAGACTATGTGTCATCCGCAATGAGTTACTACACGTGGGAATACAACTTCAGCCAGTTCGACCTTGACGCTGTGCAAAGATCTCAAGCAGACCAGTTCATAATGGAAGCGTCATCAGAGCTGAATCAGGCGAAAGCTACTCTAGCTGATCGAGTGACTTCACTTGAGCTACGAGACAAACTAGACTCAATCCAAGACCTTCTCGGAAAAGCTGAGGAACAGTACTCGATTATGAAATATACATCAGCATTGCAGTACGCGAGGACCGCAACGGAAAAGTCCAGAGAAGCTGTGGGTGATGCAAGAAATCAGATGCTTGCTCCACCAATCTTCACAATACTTGGAATCGTGATAGGAATAGTTGTCAGCTATTTCGGAATCCCCTACATCAAAAAGAGGAAAACCGAATTAGCTACTGCTAAATAGAAGATTTTGCGAGCCCATTTTGTCTCTGTCAATTAACGACATTTGTTCTTGAAAACTTTGAAGCCAAATCTTCGGGGTGGGTGATTGGTTCGAGGCACGTTTGCCCGATACACACGTGGGCTGTAGGCACGTCCGAGACTTGATGCCCGTGAGCATTTATCTTGTCCTTGTCGACAGATGGATCAAACACCGCAACCGACTTCCTCGGCATATAGAGCCTCAAACCTTCGTCACGCAACGCTATTGTAGAGGGATTGTCTTTTTGGCCAATAATCGTCATCTGAGTCTGAGGAGTTGCGACTCTGTAGGCCGCATGTGCGTAACTTGATGCCATTATGCCATATCCCGGATAAGTCTCTTCAAATGCACCCAAGGTCTCTTTGGCTTTCTCAAGGTACTCCTCATATTGGGTCAGGTCGTATAGTTGCAAGAGAAGTGCCGCTGCTTCACCGTTTTCGTCGATAGGTTTCTCTCTAACTCTTAGAGCCCCAATAGCATCGGGGCCCAAGAGTGTGTCATAGAACCCTCCGCTATTCACGTCATAGAAGTGGGCTAGCACAAGTTTTGTGAGACCCTCAGCAATTTCGAGACACGTGCTCTCGGATGAGTGCATGTATGTTTCCAATAGAGATTTCGCCATCAAAACTTGATCTGCCAAAAGATGTGGTGGTTTTGGTCGGTCACCGCCGCAAGCGTGATACATCATTCCATTTTCGCTGCGACATTTCTTCAAGAGGAAATCAACGGTTTTGATCGCGAAAGCTTTGAGATCTGGTCTATTCAGAGTCACTGATGCGAGAAGGTACGACGATACCATCAGCGCATTTGGGCCCACGTAAATGTTCGTGTCCACTTTTGGTGGAGTTCTTCTCTCTCGCTCAGAAGGACTGCATTGGTAGTACTCTTCATCGGCATCTTGGCTGCCGTAGAATCCTCCCAATTCGTTGTGCAATGTGGATTCGACATAGCTGATTATCTGTTCGGCGACATCCTTGTATGTGGAGATTCCAAAGACGCGATAGGCGTTGAGATAGATCGTCAAGAGTTTTGCGTTGTCCTCAAGTATCTTCTCATAGTGAGGGGCACTCCAGTCTCTTCTGGTTGCGTAACGAAAGAAGCCCCCTCTCTCTTTGTCATACATGCCGCCGGAAGCCATGTTGTTCAGTGTCTTAATGACGAGAATGTATAGACCACGATCTTTGTTGATGTTGTAATGTTCAAGAGCTAGAGCAATGGCGTCGAAATTGGGGAATTTCGGTTGGTCACCAAATCCTCCATACACGTTATCGAACGTTCGAAGGATCGAGTTCACAACATCGCTGACGATGAGTTCCGACGATTCTGGGTCAAACTTTCTCAAGGGTGCGAATTCATGTTCTGGTTTAGACTTGGAAGCTCTTCTTGGATGACCTTTACTCGCAGATCGAGAGTATTGGTCGCTTACCTGTCGAAGAAGGATTCTCATCTGATTTGGAGGAACGTAGGTAGCACCGGTTATCACATCCCCATCTGGTGTAAGAAACACCGTTGTTGGCCATCCACCCACGTTGTATCTTCTATTGATGTCGGGGCGTTGGTCTGTGTCCACCCTGATAGCGACGAAACTTGAATTCACGAGTCTGATAACTTCTTCGTCAGAGTAAGAGGTTTCATCCATGACGTGACACCAGTGACACCACACGGCGCTTATGTCCAGAAGAACTGGTTTCTTCAGTTCTTTTGCTTTACGAAAAGCCTCCTCGCTCCACTCACGCCAAGCAATCTCAACCATTCATATCAGCCTTCTATCACTAGCCAGCCATCTATCTGTCTCTTCACTCTTAGAATCAAATGAGAGGAGTATCTTTGACATGGTAGAATCCGTCTCTTGAGTTAGCGTAGGTGACTCATCAGAATTACTTGATGGCTTGATATCAATAGAAGTTGAATTGTTACTTCACAGCGTCGAAACCCACCAGAATTGTGCCGAAAATACCCTCTTGAGACTTAAAACCGAACCATTCCTTTATTGTCTGGTCGCTCTCAGCGCAAGGTTCGCCCATAACTAGGTTTCCAAAAC
Source organism: uncultured Candidatus Bathyarchaeia archaeon (assembly GCA_964464765.1). Lineage (GTDB taxonomy): Archaea > Thermoproteota > Bathyarchaeia > 40CM-2-53-6 > CAVXDP01 > CAVXDP01. The sequence continues at coordinate 21,330 of CAYXJU010000011.1, forward strand.
CAGATGTATCTTTCGGAATCTCTTCACTTGGCGTGTGAATTATCATTATCCGTTCGTATTCAGCTCTGTCTTTGGGGAACTTTCTCATGAAGATGACGAAGTTTTCCCAGAGAAAGACATTCTTCGAGTCTTTTTTGAAGGTTTCAATTTTGTCTTTGTCATAGAGTTCTTCTCCAACGAGTTCATCCTTGTACATCATCCTCATGCGCGGGAATGGAATGGTCTTGAACTGTCCGCCC
>CAYXJU010000012.1:0-21533 GCA_964464765.1 uncultured Candidatus Bathyarchaeia archaeon
TCTTGTTCTCTTGAAGATTCTCTATAGTCTTGTTCAGTGAAATGTTGGCGATTAGAATTTGGCTCTTATCTGTTGGATCGATCATCGGGCTTCCAATAGCAGTTACATTAGGTATTCCAGATCTATTTGCTGTAGCAACATATTTTATCTGGCTCTTCCGCATCATCTCAATTATCTCATCGCTCAAAATAGTCAATAGTCTTTCACCAGACTCAGTTTTGTTTAGAGACTCGCTTAAGGGTATTTGCTACACATAGCCTCGGTGCTCAACGCATATCCGAGCATACTTGCTGTCAGAAGGGGTACATAATCGGGGTCAAGATTCGGAACGCGCTTTTGTCTTGAACGATAGATTCGACTATTGTATACTTTTGCACCGCGCTCTTATCAGGAAGGTGGCGCTTTTTAGGGCTTTCCGCCTTTTCATGTTCTGATGGCTTTAACCGTCCAGTCTTTCATGCCTTCTGAGGTTGAATGTGCTGGGGTATTAAGGGAGGTCAGGTGGGCTGGTGGCCTCCGATGCCTCCAATGCGGTAGCGGTCGGGTTGTTAGGCGTGGTTGGAGGAAGCTTTACCAGCGGTATTACTGCAAGGATTATGTATTGTATCTCATCAGCTATTAGGAATTCTTCCAGTGCTCCGTAGAGGCGGTCGAATCGAAATCGATTGAACTCAAGACTTTGCGCATCCTGAGCCAGCTGAAAAAGAAATTTCCGTACAAGAGAAATCTCGACATAAGGCTTGATCGAGGTTTTATCCTTTTGTCTGCTAGCGTGTTTCTCAATATGTCTTGTTACGATATCACTCTTCAATAGAGATTCTACGGCCTGATTATACTGTGGAAACGCTCGAAGTTCAGCAAAATGCCTCTCAATGAACTGCAATATGTCGCCCTTGACTTGTTTGCGCACGCTCAAATACCCGGTTTCATCAATAACGATCTCGTCGAATTCAGCGCTAGGCATTGATTCGCCATTCCCGAGTTTTCCTGTGAGCATGCTCAGAGCCGATTCGACAAATCTACCCAGACCTTCATATGATTCTTGGTCTCGAACGGTCAACAATCTCTCCAAGATTAATCTTCCAATGATGTTGATAGCTTCTTCCAATCCAAGAAGTGATGATATGCCTCTTCTCACTGCCGCTTGCCAGAATCGTTCCAATTATCGCATGGTTATCGCTCTCTGTGCCACAACTTGTGAAAACAATCTCCTCATTCTTAGCCTCGATTAGTTGAGCTACTTGCCCCCTCGCGTACTCCATCGCCTCTTTAGCCCGCCTCCCATACACATGGCTACTCGAAGGATTGCCAAAATGAATTTGGAAGTATGGCAACATGGCCCTCGTTACAGTAGGGTCTACAGGCGTTGTGGCGTTATAGTCTAAATAGATGGGATCTTTCTTACGGGTCATACTTGATTCGAGCTGACTATTATAGGCTTATTCAAGCTCCACTGAGAGTGGGATGCTTCTAGTCACGCATTCAGCCCCTGGCGACGAGTGTTGATGCAAAGCAAGCGGCAAATCCGTAGAGGCAGTACCGTATTGGAAAGGTTCAAACAAAGAAGTTTTACATGCAGCCCCAGAAAGGCTCGACAAGTACGATACGTGTAGCCTAGCTGTTCAGTACCGTTACATATCCAGCCATGTATCCCGGTTGCGCTTGTTCTCCATTCGGTCCGCTTGTCATGGCCCAGCCGCCTTGCCCCTTATCGCACGGCGTATTACAGTACCAAAAAAATACGCCGGGCTTGGTCGCTTCGAATTGGAAGTAAGAAACTGGTGGAACTCCATTGCCTTTGGTCCCCGGAAATTTGAAGTTAACCCCGAGGCCCGGACTTGTGAAGGTGTGTGGCCCTTCGTCGTAGTTTATTATGGTTAGGTTGACAATCTCTCCGACATAGACGGTGAAGTTGCTTGGCATGATTGTGTCATGGGTCTTATTATCGGGTCCTAACATACCACCCTCATGGCCCTCGCTGATGAGCGTTATGTCTGCGTACTTTGGAGGTTTCGATGGTGCTTGACCGAGACTGGCTTCACTCACGAAACCGACTGCAATTCCTGCAAATAAGACTACCACCAGTAATGCAAGTGTCTTCTTGTTCATTTTTACGCACCTTTGATATGATGAAGCCAAGTCGGGAGCGGAAAGTCTTCAAGAACATGAGGTTTAGACGGGGCTTCTAGCACAAAAATTCTTTTTCGTTTCAGTATTGGAATAGATTGGAAGGCATGGCCTGTCATCAACCATAGGACGTTTCCAGCCCTCAAAACAGATATCCATTGATAACCTATGCCAACTCGTTCTCTATGACATTGAGCTTGCTCTTCTTCCCAATGCTTACCTGCATTTCTCCTCTGAACGTTTTCACCCGTCCATTCTCGATCTGAACCGTATCGCCAATCGAGACCAAGTCTATCTGCGCATTCCAAAGTGGCAACTTGATGGAGCCAGTGGCATCAGAAATTGTTGCAGTTGATAAACTGTGAGAAGCTCCAAATCTCGAATAAACTTTCCTTGTGAGAGATTTCTCAAGGACTCTTGCCTTCAGGTTGACCCATTTGACGTTCAGATCTACATCTTTGATTTGCATGTCAACTGGGAACGCATTTCCAATTTTCTTCTCAAAGGTCGACTCATTCCATGGAAAACTTGTGAGATCGATGTCTGAAAGACGTTTCAATGCCCTCTCGCTCAGGATCATCTGTGCGATTATTTTTTGATTCTGCGTTACCAGGAACACACCACCATTTTCAGTGCGCTGGCGGCATTGGGTCGAAACATTCTTGCACGATGACTTCCCATGTATCCACGCATCTGGAAAACATCTAAGGAACTCACGTGTATCAAGTTCATATTTCTCTGAAATCCAAATCAGATACCAGCGATTAGCCAATTCAGTGAAAGACTCGTGTTGACCACTGGGTCTTCCTCGGCCACGCGACCTGACGCATCTCATAGATACTTCGAAGACGACTATCGGTCGCTGTCTGCCTAAGTTCCTTGTACCTTCGCCGTTTCTCTATGAGAAGTCTGAGGCTTCTCGGAACGATTCCTATCCTTTTCTCACAGATGTTGTATCCTAGCTCAGGTACACGATTCTTCGAATCTTGGCAGCATTCGCAACGAACCGTTTCACCGCTCAAGTTCTTAGTAAGCATGATCATAGGGTAAAGCGAAGTAAAGTCAAGTTCGCCGACCCCTTCATGTAGACCGATTATAGGTTCATAATAGAATCCTCCTCGGTCAGCAAGCAAGAGTTCACTGGCCGTTTTCAATTCTTCTGAACTCGTTTTCTGCCACGGAATCAAGACGTGTTCTCTACTAGCCTCGTAGAATTGTGCTGATGTCATGCTGGTTCCGATGGTTGTGTTACTTGCGCGTTGTGCGGGTATTCTACATAGGCGGGCAACCTCGATTATGCCTTGTAACCCGCAATCTTTGTAGAGCATTGAGTTTTCACGGTCAATGTGAAGTCGTCCCAGAAGCCGAGTTGGCATAGGTCGATAGCAGACTCGTCCATAGCTCACGTAGCTTTGTCCCCTGTCATGTGAAACTTGGAGTGGTGATTGCTCACGACCCAGGATGAACTCATCTGAGATTTCGTTCACCGCAGCTCTATGTGCAAGATATGGAAAGAGATAGTCGTCGCCATTGTTGGTGTATACTACGTCTGGATCGAGTGTTTCAACGCTTTCAACGAGTCTTAGAAGATTCTGATATTCATCACATTCATTAATTTCGTAGGCTTCATTCTGCGATGTTAGCGTGATTTTTTCGATTGGGTCAGCCTTGGTCGGTAATCTCTTCTTCTTCTGGATACCTGCAGAGAGAGTGATTTCTCGGAGTGGTGGAATCTCGTAGTCTACAGACTCTAGGCTGTCGCGTATTTCCCAGGATATTCCTCTGGAGTTGATTGTGCTTTTAACATAGGCAAATGGATAAATTCCTTTCTCATACACATACAGCTGGCTTGGTTTCACGTCAACGTTGTATAGCTCATAGCGTTTGTATCTACCATGGACTAGTACCTTTTCAGCTAGGCTTTCAGCCTCATGAGAGTTCTGAACTGGAACTTTGAGAACTTGGGATGGTTCTTTGTCCTCTGGTCTAACGAACCTTTCCTCAAGGCCTATTCCTTCAATTCGCAATTCATCGGCAAGATTAACGAGATCCCTATATTCGCCAGCCACATACAGGCATTGTTGCCAAGAATCGACTAGCCGAAGAGTTTGATCTTCTAGCGTCTTTATCCAGATTACCATGTTGCCATTCTTTGGGTAGATATCAAGTATCCAGCCTTCAATGCGACCGATTGGACTCTTCGAGAAAGCGATTGATTCGTTCAATCTTGTCACGCAGTTCTTTCAAGCTTTTATGATGCGAGAATAGAAGCGAAAGAAACATCCCCTCAGCCTTAGCAGGCAACGCTGTCGCACCAGCTGCAGATGCATTTCGTCTACATTCATCCATCAAATCGTCAAACACAGGACGTTCGTCTATTCGGAGAGCGTCTCGAAACCTCTTCCACCGCTTCAGTTCTTCTTCAAGCACCATTCTCCAAGGGGGGATAGTCCTACCCAGATTCACCTACCTCCAAGAATTCTTCCAATACTCTCGGTGTCGGCTGTTTGATTATGAGCCTCTGTCCAGTCTGAGTGTAAATTGGATGTTTTTCGAGTGTGAGCTTCGTGAAACCATCTCGTTCCTCAAATCTCAAAATGACATCCGCTCGTTGCTTAACTGCGCACAGAAACTGGCCTGATATTGTATCATCAAGACACGTTGTCAGAATGATGCTTCGCTCAGCCCTGGCTAACGTAACCAAAGTGTTGAATGAAGTCTTGAACAAATCGAGACTTCTATTATTGCGTAGATCGGGATCACAATACAAATCGATTACATCGGAAACCACGATGAATTTGATTTTTCTTTGATGAACAGCTTTCGGCAGCATCTGAGTTATCAGCGAAGTCAATTGGTAACATGTGAATGCGCGCGAGACAAGTGTTCTATCTAATGCTCTATCTCGATCTAGCAGATTCTCTTCTGCGTACTGCACTAAGGTGTATGGGTCGAATGAGTTTCCTCCATCGATGAAAATGACATCTCGGTCAAATTCAACCTGTGATCTAATGCAGAGAAGTTCGGAAAGTGCCAGACACCGCTTTGAACCATAGAGAAAGGCGATCTGTCCAAGTCCTAGACCGCTGGTTAGTCTGTCAAGGCTGTCATCATGGAATAGTAAACGTGGCTCATCTTGGAGTTCATTTGCCTTGCGAAAAATTAATGGAAAAGTTGAGCCGCAAGTCTCGGAGAAAGACACCACTGCAATAACCACCTGGATCGGAGTACCTGCTGGTTTTGGTTGATCTGGCATATAGATCAGAGAGGTCCTAGAAACTGATGGATCAGGGAGACCAAGCTGAAAGTGTCTCGGATTCCTTGAAACACTGAAGTTGAAACCTTTGCTAAATATTCACGGTTTAGACTGGTCTTAAATAGACTAGAAGAGATAACGCTCTTTTTGCGGGGTTGATAGTAGCTTGGAGACTTCTAGAAGAGAGCTATCTATCAATTCTTCGACCTGGACTGAAATTCACACGTTGGTACTCATCATCGGAATTATTCTAATTTGCTACGCGATAATTTCTAAACCTGAATTGGATTGGAGCCATTTGACCGTCGGAATTGTTATGATAGGTTCTTTGGTTGGATTGATAGTCCTTGTTCGTTACGGAGGGAGAATAGTTGGGCGTCTGTCAAGAATGAAGCGGGCCATCTTCAAAAGTTGAAAACACTACCTGAGAGAGATGAGAGAGTTGAGTAGATTGTGCCCTGATTGTATGTGGCCATTTGAACCTAACGCAGTAGAATGCGAGCTTTGCCCAAGAAACCCAAAGAAGAACATCAAACATACTCTAACCCAAGACATGATACCAGGATCCTGTCCGATGGGCGGAACATGTGAATAGTGATTAAACCGACGCTTGTTAACCCGATATTTGTCTGGATTCTCTTGATGGACATATCATTTTCTTAAGGTTGGGAATATGTCGGCCGCCAGGCCAAGATAAGTGGATTACCAAGGTCTGCCAAGTGGAAGATTGAATATCCTACTGGCAGTGTAGGCGTGATCTTCGATAACTCGCTTCCCATAATCCTACTTATCACGTCTAGGTCTCCCTCATATTTTGTTCTAAAAAGAATGCTAGTATTCATAGCGGATCTCATAGCCGGATCGAAATCACTTATCTTATGCGATACTAGCATAACTCCAACACCTTTCTTTCTAAGCATTCTGACAGCTCTGTCTAGGAATTTGACAGCGTTCTTGCCAACTTCTTTTAGCGTCCACAAATGCGCTTCTTCAACCACTATCAGCAAACACAAATTGTCTGAATCTTTCTGTCTGTCAAAATATTCCAAGATCTGATCTAGTGCTAACGCCACTTTCTCTACTCGATCAGCCTCTTCCGAAACATCTGAAAGATCAAAAATTGTTGCACCTTTGTACTGCAAGACCTCCTCCATATCCGCTATCTGTCCAATAGTCTGAACTTTGTGTCCTCTTGGAGCTTGCTTCATCCCGAAAAGTCGATAACGCTTGAGCATCTCATCATTCGTGTTCTTGTCTTTCAACCGTTCCCACTGTTTAGTAGCATCAAAAACCAGAACTGGAATATCATCATCCAACAGTTCTTCGACAATCACCTTGGCCGAGACGGTCTTACCGCTTCCGCTCGCGCCTGAAACGAGAATGCCTTTCTGAGCATATTTCTTCAGTGGCAGATAGAAAAAGTCGCCAAGCCCCCAGTCATCCAGCGCAATTCTACCCAGCACATTGCCTTCGGCTGGTAGTTTGACCTCAGATCTAGGTAGTTCGACATGGCCTGCATAATCAGTTTCTTCTAAGAGATTATGACGATTATGTGTATGCAAGAGCGTACGTGCATTCTTCAGACTGTAGATGAAGGTCTTGCCTTGCTTTCTAGCTTCTACAACACCGGTTTGAATTAGTGGATTTATGAATTTGGAAAGATTCCGAACATCTACTTCGAGTAGAGATGCTAGTTGGCCTGAAGTTACATTACCCAACGTTTTCAGATATTTGAGAGCTTGATCCTTCTTGGTTTGGGCGACTGCTGGCGGTATTTCAATTCCTTGATCTTGACCTTCAGTAGTTCTTGAAACAACTGCCAGATTCAGTAGAAAAAGCACTGTCAGGAAGGCAAATAGAAGAACATCTCCTAGAAAAATGCCAGTGACAAACGACCCTTGCCATAGTATGACACCACAATATCCCAGAGATAACAGTGCAACCTCTACCAGAAACCAAGTCAATGCTCGTCGTAGAACACTCACTAACCCACCTTCGGAGCCGACACCAGCTTTTTACTGCCAAGAATCTTTCCAAACAGCCAAATCGTGAGAATGACAAACAGCACTAACAACACGACTGAGAGTGACACATTGAAGAAAGCACTCAGCACATCCAGCTTCAAACCTTCAGGCGACGAACCGCGCATTGCAAGTGTCGTGAAGATCGCTAGCCACGTCAGAAAAACTGCAAAGGCTCGAAACTTCTTCCAGAATGGACAGACAAGAATAGCGGCAATAGCAGCCATCCACAGCAAAACAACTAGATTGTAGAACGGATCAAAGAACGGTATTGCTCCGCCAGACGATACTCCGCCAACTAGATCTCTGATCAGATTCAATGGAGCCGTGAGCAGATCCGACATAATGTTATTTGGTGTTCTGATAGCTTAAAGATGACGCATACTATTTCTTAAACACAAGCACATACTCGTGAATTCTTAGCGGATGGTTCACTCCTTTTTCTTTATCTCTCTTGGCTCGAATTAACTGCCAAAAAGATGGAAGATGGATTCTGCTGATAATGATGTCGAACAGTTTGAAACCAACCGTCTGACAGAGCTTGATCGTATCTGCGCCTAGAGGTATAGTCAGCCATTCTCTGCGAATGTCTTTTACCACAATAACCATGAACTTACCTTGATTCAGCACTCGAAAGCATTCTGAGTAGACTTTGAACATCTCTCCCAGATATGTTTGATAATACTGCTCGTTACCAAGATTTTCCTGATTACTTGAATAGGCTTTAGGAAGATTCTTCTCTTCTGTGAACCGTGAGCTGAAGCAGTCTGGGTCTTTCGCAGAATCATGCAACGCATTCCAATAAGGAGGACTGAAAACAATTGAGTTGAAACAACCGTAATCTTTGATGTTGCCTATATTGTCTGAGTTAGGCCCATAGCCTTCTAGTTGATTTGCCATTGAGCTAGGGTTAGCTACATGCAGAAAACTTCCACTACGTTTGAATCTACCTTCCTCGAATAGTTTCCTCATCTTCTCTGTCTGCTCGACGATGATCTCTTGCCTTTGACTGTTAGCAGTAACTGGCTTGATTGCGTCATAATAGGGCGGTGAAGTCACGATGCCATTGAACCCTTCAATATCGAGACAAGATAGATCTCTCGCGTCTCCTTTGACACAATTTGCGTGTCCAAGATTGTTCCCTGGAAATAACTCTCTCGCATTTTCTATGTTCTTATTGACTTCATCAACAAACTTCGCCTCAAGCTCGACGCCAATAGCATCCATTCCCAAGAGCATAGCCTCAACAAGAGTAGTTCCTACGCCAGCCATAGGATCTAGGACCGGCGACTGACCATAAACCTGCAAAATGGTTTTGGCTAGACCAGGTCTCATTTTTGCTGGATGATCATTACAGATGTAGTGCGCCCTTTCGCTCTGTGGCGAAGTCGGACCGAAATCCCAGATCGAGACTAATGTCTTGTTCTTTCCTTTATTCACTGGATGATCTGTTGTTCCTTCAGGGAGATTAACTGCCATTCAATCAAACTATTGGACCGAACTTGTGTCTACTAGTATATTTGTGATTTCAGAGGCTTAAAGACGATGCGTATCCCTGATCCGCATAATGGAACTTATTCAGGTTTTTTCAAAACTATCAGATACTCATGGTTGTGATGATAGACGTTCTGCGCTATGCTGAACCAGTTTGCGAAAGCTTGCTTATGTACGATAGAGGTGTCACGTCCCGAGACCGAGGAAGAATAGCCAACATAGTCAGCTAGGAAAGCCAACACAATCTCATCCATAAACTCGAAGCCTATTTTCAGCGCTGATTCATGGGCTATGTGATGAAGCGGTAGATGTTTTCCAGCGTAAGGCCCGATCTGCACACAGCAGACTCGGCTAGGCTTTAGAACTCGAAGCATCTCTTTCAGGCTATCCTCGAGGAAACATGTGTACTCTTTGATATCGGTGTATGTTCCCTTCTCGCCGTAGTCCATCATGTCAAGGTAGGGCGGATGAGCAACAATCAAATCGACAGAAGAATCTTGAATGAAAGACAAGTCTCTGGAATCGCCTTGTATGAACTTCTGCTTCTCCAAGCAATTTGCTAACGAAGGATCTTTCTCGCATACGAGTCTAAATCGTTTGTCTTTCGCTATCTCCGCTTCTGGGTTAATGTCTACGCCAATTCCTAGCCGTTTGAGCATAGCACAGGCAACCAGTGTGGTGCCACTTCCCACAAAAGGATCTAGGACAAGCTCATTCATCTTTGTATATCTGAGGATGCAATTGATCGGCACTATCAGAGGGAAGCATCCGCTGTAGACTGTTCCATTGACTCCAAAGAAAGGATCATGCCGACGCGTGATAGGCCAGACCGAGTAGAACTGGAGATAATATTGCTGGCTGTAATCTTTCCACTTCGCAGGCTCTAAGTCGTTGATCTGAATGTTCGGATGCGGTTGCGGTTCCCTTGGTACTCCCAGTTTCTTCGAAGATGATTCGATTTTCAACCTTCGGACAAGCATCTCGGTCTCGCGTGTTGTAAGCTTCTGCGCCTCAACCGCGTGTGCAACCTCGATCTGTTGCTTTCTGCTTAGGGTTAGCATATGCCGGGTGTGCCCTTCGGTCAAACTGTTGCCACGTGTCAACATCGATTGAACAGGTTGTGGTAGTTCAAGCAGCTTCAGGTGACGATTGATCCACGCTACGTCTTTTCCAATTCTCTTTGCTAGTTTCCTTTGCGTATAGCCCAGCTTCGTGACAGCATGCCTAAGTAGAGACGCAATCTCGACAGGACTGAAGTCTTCCCGCTGCAGGTTCTCAGCCATCATCAGTTCGAAAGCTTCGGAATCGTTTAGTTTTTGCACTCTAGCTGGAATTGTTCTTAATCCAAGTCGTTTGGCTGCGAGAAATCTCCTCATGCCAGCTACTATCTCGTATTCTCCATCTTTAGGTCTCAATATGATAGGTTCTATCAGACCGTGTTGTTCTATGGATGATGAGAGTTCAACTAGGCCTTTTTCCTCAGATTCCTTTCTAGCCCTGAACTTGCTTGGCCTAATCTTTTCGATTGGGATATGCATGAGTTCCGATTGGTCGTTATCAACCACACTTGCACCTGACTACGCATCCAATCACGGCCTGAGCATCTGGCCGGGAAAGCGCATAATCTATGTTTGAATTTCGGGAAGCATAAAGCCGATGGGTTTGACATGCAATTATTTATGCTCCGAGAAACAATAGTCAATAGTGAAATTCGCGGAAGAGATTCTGCAAAGGCAGGCATCATTCGAACAGCTCTGCAGTCAATTCGACTGGTACGATTTCAAGATACTCGGATCGTTTCTAACTCGCCTGTCCTTCCCAAACGATACTACCACTCAGTCGCTACACTCAATCCACACACTGTTTAAGAGCAGAGGCATAGCCATATCAAAGATGACGATTAGCAGAAGACTCAACCGTTTGACTACGCTCGGACTCCTAAGAAAGCTATCAAAGACCAATCCAGTGTTCTATGAGATCGCTAAAGGCCGGGAAGACCTCATAAGAAGAATAGTCCACTTCAAGCATACCGAAGAGACGTTCGGATTAGTGGAAATGGATAGCGGAAATGAGAAGGATACGTAACAGTTTCTGAAAAGCCACTACTATACCTATACTTGTCGAAAAATGATATGTTATGATTGTATAGTAGTAACTGTATACAGCAGGTAGCTACTATATCAGCGGCTCGCCTATCGCTTTCATACCCTGAGAGTCTTGCACGGCTAGATTTCAGATCTGAGATCAATTTCCATGAATTTCCAGAGTTTGTTATATGCTTCCATGATTTTCCAAGGATTGTTAGTCGTTTCCAGAGTTTTCCAGTATTAATACTTGAAAGACCAAACAATGAATATGAAGAGAGGACCCAAGCCTCTAGGCAGACTATTGATTCCAGAAATCTTGCAAGTCTTAGAACAAGCTAATTGTGATCTAAGGACCTGGACCATAGCTGTTAGGCTGAAGCAAATAGCGGCCAGACCTAGCCTCAAGTGGGAGACGGTTCATAAATATTTGGAACAGATGGTGCAAGAGCACATGATATTCAAGTACGAAGATTCAACTGGCATAGTAACTTATTCGAGGCATCCAATCGTCAGAGAGAAAGTCCTTTTCTAACACTTTTATAGGTCCGTTTCAAGCGGCTGCACCAACCCATATCGCCAAAAAAAGTAACACACTCACATTGGCAGAGGAATCCCCCAAACCCTTTCTTTGCTCAACCACCAGCTCGCTAACGCTCGCACACTCCTTCCGAATTTTCAGGTGTTGGATATTGCAGGAATGTTAAGCCTTGAATTGGTTACCTCCGTGCTGTTAACGATCTGCTATCCGCCTATCGATAAGCAGCCGGTTGGTGTTGAAATCGTGTAACGCATTAGTATAGAGAATGAATGACCAGGAAATCCGTTACTTCTACTTGATCTGAGTTATCTGGCGAGTTATGGTGACCATAAGATGTTCAAACTTTAAATTATGCAAAGCTTCGAGAAACGTTGAGAGTTTCTCATCGGACGATCCAAGGTTTATCGATAATAGTGCCGTCACACACATGGTTATATCATAGCATAGATCAACCAATTCTTCTAACAACCTCGATTCAATGTGCCTAGACAACCATGAAAGCTTCCCTCTTGCCCCAACGTCTAGCCAGACTGCAAAACCCATTGAGGAAATCAAAACACGTTTGATCTTCACAGTCTTGAGCTTTGATCTTCTAAGATAGTCTCTAATTAGCAGCGCATTGTAAATTCGCAAGAACTTGAACCATAGGCCCCATTCTATTCCGTAGGCATGTACACGGCCTTCGAAATGGTCGTGCAGTTCATTTCTCACCTTTTCAACAGTTTCCTCGTATTGTATTGAAATAACATGCGTAAAATTGGGTGGAAAATACCATATTAGAACTAGCCCAACACCAATCGTGATGATAAGAAAAAGGATTCCCAAATCATATCTCGGGCCTTGAATTCCCCCAATAAAAGCAGAGGCAGATATGTTCCCAGTAATTCCAATTGAAATAGCGAGTAGCCAGGAAATCACCAATACTCTGCGACTTTTGAAATCCTCCAACGATTTCTTACAACTTTCTAGCAAATCTTCTCCCAGAGCAAGATCCTTATCCGGGAAAATTGGATAGATGAAAGGGCCCAAGTCGATTTGATCTAATGGCTTGTCCAAGAGGGATTCATTGCTAAGTCGGATCAATTCGTCCGTGCCAAGCAACAGATCCATCCTTCCATCTCGTGAATCGAGAATGACTCGCCTTTCGTTCATTCCACACGATGTCTTCTTCACGTTCCATCTAACGCGGCCTGTGTCAACATACCTTGGGCCTTCGGCAAGGCCAAATTTTGTGAACCTGCTAGGGCTCTATACGCTTGTAGAATATGCAAATAGTATCAACATATCGACCGTTGTTGTCAAGAGCCTTAAATCTTCCTTCCCCTCCCCTTCTTAGAGATCTGTGCGTTTTTAGTGATTTATCGAGATCCTGGGCAGGTCCAACGTTCACGCCCCAGGCGCAAAGATATATGGAGTCAATTCGATTGGCAAGGCATTTCTCAATCCACCGTAGTTGTGGCTCTATACCTTGCTTCAAATACTTTTCAACCCGAGCGATCAAGACGATACTCATACGCAAATTTCTTCCACTAAACGTTGGCGAAACATCCACACCTGGCTCTTTCTCTGTCAATTTCTCACAGAAATTGACGAAATCTCTAGTTTCACTTCGAATGTCGTCAGTGGGCACAGCTCCACTCATACGCTTGCCCAAGTCGGCAAACTCACGCAGAAGAATGTGATTGAACATTCCTTTCGCATCAAGATTTCGGAGAATCCTGTGCATACGGACAACCGAGGATGTGGGATCTCGGGTTCCAATGATTTCTTTGGTCAGAAAAGGAAGAGAATCCAACCTCTTCCTTTCTAGGAGGACCTTCTCTACCATAGCAAGATCAAGTGCCTCAGAGACATCCTCTGCAAGATGATGTCGCGTGTCGGGGAGAAGCCCGCGTTGAACATACGCCAATGTGGCAAGCATGAAATTCCTAGCTTGATTCGAATGATGTCTTAGTCGCACAACTACTAGATTGTTCTTAACGAATGATTCATAGGACACATCCGCAGCGTTTTCCCAGTTTATCTTTATTCCATAGGGCAAGATCGAAGAATCAATACTTTCGCCAATAGCTTTGGCGAAGGAGTTGATGTCAGCTTGGATATCGCCGGAGACACTCCTTCTTTCCGCTCTACTTGACAGATTCGAGAAAAGCCTAGCAATCATCGAACTCCATTTTTCGACTTTCTCAGGATTCAACAGCATGTAGATGATTATGAAAATGAGGACGCCTGGTAAACCGTATAAGCGAACGTAGTCGATCATTCCATCCAATCATTGCACCTTTTCTTTCAGTAGCGGCCCAACACACTCCAGTCTATCACATACGACTCTGATCTCTCCACTTTCAGGGTACGCTCCACCAAAATTGTCTAATGTGATCGGACCTCCACACGAGGCGCAATTGACTCTGCATTGTTGAATAGCATCCAGCAGGCCTAGTCGTTTCAGGAACTCCGGTAAGTCACGATCATGTACCGCATGCAGATCTCTTACTCGAAGCTTTGCCACAGCTTCTTCACAACACTAAGGTACATCAATCTAATTCAATGGTTTAGTCAGCCTTTTGTATAAAGGTCTCACTGTAGTAATAGCTGTGAGTGTTACTGACAATTGAACAGCAATGTTCACTGAAACTTCTGGTTCTTAGGTACTCGTTCTCTACTGGCCAAGATCTATCCATTTTGCAACAATCTTGATTGAGTCTGCATTTCGGAATTGAAAGAGATCATTACGTAATAATAGTGATGAAGAGAGCTGACATAGAATCCTAAGAAAAAGCTTTTCTTTTCACATTGATCCAAGTTGTGCTGCTTATCAATCCATTCTGCGCAGGCATGGCATACATGCCTCAGATGTCTCTGAACTATGTGTATGATGAAAGCCAGTCACCCATAAGGTGGCTAAATCCTACCACGAATCTCTCCAAAGGGGTAGTTCCATGAATCGGTGTTTTTACAATGTCAACGATGTCATGTCGATATTCTCTATGTTTCTTTCCTGGGTATCTTCTCACATACCAATCGATCCAATGATGTATACATACCCTTTTCTCTGGGTCGACCAGTCTTGCTAGGCTCTTCATATCAAAAAGCATGTGCATAGCTCGAGTCGGGTAGTAGAGGTAAGGACTTGAGAGATGATTGTCGAGAGCTTGAACCAAATCAAATCCACAGCTGATGCAATGCAGAGATCGATTATCTATTGCCTGTTCACAGCAGGGACACTGAAGAGGTAGCGAATCAATTTCCTTCGGCACTGTTTCTCTTTGATAGAATCCCTGAACTAGCGCACCACATCGATCGCAGAATCGTGAGTGATGAGGAATCTCCGATCCGCACTTCATACAGACGATCATATGATGAATCGGCTCAAGATTATTTCATATCGTGTGAACATATATGATATCCTCTCTTCACATCTTTTATTTCCAAATCGCATGTCTTGCCTGCATTATGTGGTGAAAGTCAATGTTGATTTGGGAAATTGAGCTACGCCTCATTCACAGAGACAACAATGCAACCCAATCTTTCTGCCCTCGCGTCAGCTTTTCTTTTCGCAGTATCTACGCCGATAGCCTTGATCATATCCGACAACCTTCTCCCATGGCAATCATAGACAACCCTAAACTCCTTCATTTCAAACGCCAAATGTTTTCACCTCTTCTATGCAATCGTTCTGGATAAACGCGAAATAATAGGCTTCTATTATCAAAAAGTGCAAATCAAAATCTGATTTTTCAACCTTCATGTCAAGAAACCCACGTCTCTGTCTCCGCCCAGACGAAAGTCCTTTTCCGACTAGCTTCTAAACCGGTCTTGTTCAGAATAGTCGTATCCCATTTCCATATCTTACCCTTATGCTTGACACCCGCGTTGAACCTCTGCTTAATGAAATAAAGAAACCATCTTTTCGCCTCAACATCAAGACGATATCGATGGTCGTCCCCCGTGAAACAGAAATCCTTCAAATCCACGACTCCAGATTCTATCTCACCTTCTAACACATAATACCCTCACCTCGCGACGTAACTTCAAAAACAGCTCCTCACCGAATCACTGATACACAACCCTCTCCAGTATGCCAGTTTCGAATAGAATCCTCAGCTTCCTTTCCTTTGAAATCGAATCGTGCGAATCATTCGAACTACCTACCGAATCAATCCGAATCGTTCGACGCAGTCCGATACTTCTTCTTCAGTATCACGTCCTGAATCTCAGCAGAAACTCCAACTTTGATGCCTTGATCCGTCTCTTGCTTGACGAAGAGCTTTGCTTTCTCGCTGTCTTTGAGAAGTCTGTTGACAAAGTTCTTAGCAGATTCATGGGTAATTCTCAACCTTTCTCCGATCTCTGTATATGACAAGAATCCTGAATCCAGTAGAAGTGCCAATAACTTCTTCTGCTTTCCTGTAAGCTCTCTGCTTATTTCATGAATAGGCTTCGCAGCCTCCTTCCGCTCACTATCCGAATCATTTGAATCATGCGGCTCATAATTCGCACTAATGCGAATTAGTTCGGCCAGGACTTCACGCTTTAAAAGCTCTATGATCTCTCGAAGTGGTTCGATAATCTTCTTAGGTAGGGCATCCAGTTTGGTTAACACGTCATCGGTTCTGTCCTTGTAACTCTCACTGAATGTCGCAACCGTTTCAGACGGTATCTTCTGCAGCTCTTCCTTGATAGCCATGAGCGAGTCGTTGATATTCTGAACCCATTGCTTGATCAGTTCCGAATCACTTGCACTAGGCTGCGTCAATTCAAGTCTAGTTTTTTCTCTATTGAACCATCGATCCCAAAAAACCATCATTCATTATTTGGTCTTCTTACGATAAATAGAGAACAGACTTTGGTTTCTCATCCGGCTAAAGTGAGACTAAGTGGATTACTCACACTCATCTTGAGAATTTACCTTCACATGACAGTTTCGTCTGGCTCGGACAGAATCTGCAAATGTACTATCTTGGCGCATTTGTCGCATACCCAGAGCACGATACATTGCGATACCTATGAAGGAGCCCCTTGCAGTCAGCGTCTGCGAGAATAAGAGCAATCCTCTTTCCAGTCAATGAACGGGGGCCACGATTCACTCGAATTGTTCTCCGTAGCAATATTATGGCACATCAGTGTATCATGGAGGGAACATCGTTTCCTAGGAGGTCGTATAATATTTGTTATAGGAACTTGCAGCAGAACTCTCACTTTCGCATTGAGTCACGTCGCACCCATAGCAGTAGTCGATCTATTCAACTCCCATCACCGCCTGGGTATCTTCTCTTGAGGTCAAATAACTCAGTTTGCTTGTAGAATTATTCTTCCAACTCCACTAGTAGGCGGTTCATTTTCTCCGCAAAACTTAAGAATTTGCTCCGAACTTTTAGTAGCGACATCAATTAGTAGAATAGTCCGTATGTGCGCTGGCAAAAAGCAGCCAGTACGCCAACATCTGATGCCTAGCATCTGGCGGCGCACGCATAACCAAAGTCTACATGGCGGATGAAGTCTAGGCGTGTATACGGCTTAGACAGGGAGGGGCACTCATCAGGCGCTACCGTTCCCACTGATGTCGGGAAGCGGAGGCGCTGGTGAGAAAACGACACAATGCGCGTTTTGATCAAGAAGAACTAGTCAGTGGAGCGACTTCTCGCAAAGGCGTGGTAACTTCCAAAGTTATCCTCTATAGACTTGTTGAACTTCTTCAGCTTGTTATGCAGATTCGGAGCGAGCTGGACGAGGGGAAGCTCTCAATAGAAGAAAGAGTAGCGAATTCAATAACATCGTCGTTGAGCATTGAGAGACTTCAAAAGCAGTGGATCACTACTGCTTTCAAAATCCGCATGTGGTATCTGGAACAGGCACTATCATACTATCCCGAACTTTCACGAAATCTAGGAGAGGATGATAGGAAGGTCACAGCATCGCTGTTGAGAGGGAGATGTCTCCAGAGTCGGCTGGCTGAAGAGACAAGGTGCAGATGGAAGACCGTCTCCAGGAGTCTGGAATCTTTGAAGGGGCAGGATCTCGTGGAATCGAAGTCTGTTGGTAAGAGACGGAATGTGTACTGTTTGAAGGAAGAATTTGCTCAGAAGATAGGAAAGGCGCTCCGCACTGCCTTGATGCTGGGTTAGCTAATTTCTTTCCGAAATCCTACGGATTTCTAACAGTTCTTTCTGTAGTAATGTAGTCATAATCATTCTGAAATAACTCGCGTCTTTTGTTTCTTTCGATGATGACCGCCATAACAGTGGTCTGAATCGGAACTTCCGTGGCAACGAAAGTGGCTGTTGAATAAACGGGGAGCTTGAGGCGCGCGCGAAGGCACGCGTAAAGCGGTTCATCCCGCTTTGGTCAGCAAGAAGCTGACTCTGACCTGTGAAAAGCGAGCATAGAAATGCCGAAGGCGAGAATGAGTCAGTAGCGCGAATACGCCGAATGTGCGCTATCAAGGCTCTGCAATGTTTTGCCAGTAATGGCAGAAGACAAAGGCGGGGGTCGCTCAAATAAATGAGTGGACCCAGGCTCCCTCTTTTTTTGCCTCGACCGAATGAAGTGGTGTCGGCCCTGAAAGAGCGCATGAAGCGCGAAAGGCGTGAAAGTCTCCGGAAGCATGCATGAATCTCTTTCTTTGGAAAACCACAGGTTAAATCGAGAGCGAATCGGACTCGGGCCTTCTTCAGAAGAAGGTCTTGTGGCGACTGAAACCCAACGATAAGGAGGTAATTAACAGATTTGGACGAAGTAGATGTAAGAGACTTAGGTCTACCACAATACACAAATGGAGCCAACAAAATTGTCCTGCAGGTCAGAAGATTCCCTGGA
The DNA here is from genome assembly GCA_964464765.1 of uncultured Candidatus Bathyarchaeia archaeon. Lineage (GTDB taxonomy): Archaea > Thermoproteota > Bathyarchaeia > 40CM-2-53-6 > CAVXDP01 > CAVXDP01. Next base: position 18,340 of record CAYXJU010000012.1, read on the forward strand.
CAGGCGCCTGCAGAGGTTACCGTGGATGGCTCATGGACCGTCGCTCATGTTGAGCAGAAGTTGGCCAAAGATGTGTGGAAGGCCAATCCAAGCTCTGTAAGGTTGACTTTGAATGGTCAGCCGCTCTCGAAAAACAGTACTATCGCAAATCTATCGCCACAAATCCAAGGACAAGTCCTAGACATAGTTCCGGAGCATCCGGTGGGCTGGGCTTAGTATGGCCCAGCTACCAATCCCTATTCCACCTGAACGTTACAAAGATACTGATTACTCGAGATTGCAAATCGAAATTCAAGACCTGCCATTCAAACCTGGTTATGGACAGAAGTTCAGACTGACGGTGAAGTCGCGAAACTTAGAGGATTGGCTTTTCCCTCTACTACACGTTCTTTCCTTAAGTCGATGGTACAAGTACCAGCTTGTCATGGCGGGCTATCCCAAGCATATCGCAGGCTACTTCAAAGGCGCGATACCACCTTGCCCGGTGCACGGAGGGAAGCATCCACATGTTTTTCCCGATCATACTTTCTGCTGGGAGATCGAGAAAAGATGGACGCCTGGAATGATGCTTTACGAGGATTACATAACTTTCCTCTTCAAGACGCTTGAAAATCCCCAGCATCACTATGGATGTGGTTATCGATGAGTGGTACTGAGCACACTGGAAAAGATGCCACGACCAAACTGGATCTGACTAAACCTCTTGATGTAGTCGTTGTGAAGCCTTGCAGAATCCAGCTGAAGTGGCTTCAATACAATGCCAAAGTATTTGCCAAGATGCTTGCCGATTTTGAAAATGCTAGACCGAATGAAGCGATCTGCTGGACCTCAGGTCGTGTAGACGAAATAGGTCTGGCTTATGTCAAGCGGTACTGGGGCTGCGAACTCGAGTATGCCTCTGAGGTGGGAGCCAAAACTAGTCCCGAATGGCTTGCTCAATTCGTCAAGCGACTTCGAAACGAAGAGCCTGAGCATAATCTTGTATTGGAAAATCATAGTCATCCTATCGGTTCGCAGTTGAGCGGAACGGATCGAGATGGTCTTTACGCTTTGTATGACTGGAGCTATGAAATATATTGGGTGATGACTGCCTGCGATTTTCAGCTAGGAATCTACACTGTTGATGATCATTCTCAGGTTGTTAGAAGAATTCCTTGGGGAGTTGAAGGTGTGTGGATAGAACACGAAGGGTTGAAGCAAAGAAAACAAGAAATAGGAAACAGACAATCCAAAACCAAGATCCTTTCTACAACATCAAACTCGCAATGGGCAAGCAGAATTTTCGAGAAGTTGAAAGAAAGAAAGTGGTTCTGGTAGGCGTAGGAGGCATCGGCTCAAACCTAGCCCTGTCTCTGGCAGGCAATGGTTTCCGGAAGTTTGTTTTTATAGATGGTGACACGGTAAGTGAAAGAAATGTACCGCTCTCTAGCGCATTCTCGCTGAAGGATTTGGGAAAGCCGAAAGTGTTTGCGTTACGCTCTGCTTTGGAAGCGCGGTTTGGTCAGAGGCTTGAGATGAAATGTTATCCAAGTTATTCCGACAAGGTTCCAGAAGAAGAGATCACAGAACCTGACCTGCTCGTTCTGAGCGTAGACGATAGATGGACTAAGCTAGCGATCACGAGTATGAGAGTAGAAACCTGCAAGCCATACATTCATTTAGGTTTCCTCGGTTGGGAGGCAAGCTACATGCTTGTTGTCCCACAGAAAACGGCGTGTTGGGCCTGCTTATTTAGACCCAATGAAAAGGACAGAGTTGAGAAGCTCAAGCGTGAGGGAAAGTGCCCGGAGCCTGATCCGAACATACCAGGCGCGGTGATCGCTGGAACGATACAGAGACTTGTTGGTTTTGCAGCAAATGAAATCACACGCTTCGCTACGGGCGCAGAGAAGATTGTTCAGTACTATTCATTTGATGCTAAGTCGCATGATCAACTTGTCCGCTTTCTAGATAACTTCTTCCTACCAGATCCTGAGTGTCCGATCTGCAAAAAGGAAAGTGAAGTGGATGTCGCTGATTTCAGATGGAAGTGATGCAAAGAAGATTGACCTAGTTGAACTGAACCAACAAGATCAACTGAATGCTGCAGTAAGTAGGTTAGAGTGCTGTGATTTTGGGCCATGCCAGATCATGCCTGAAACGTGGAAATGGCTCAAGTTAGCTGCTCTGGCACACGGCAAGAATCCCGTAGCGAAAGAGGTGACTTTTGCGCTTTTAGGTCAGCTCAGAACGGATCGCTTCATCATCAAAGGATTCGTCCAGTTGAGTGGCGAGAGCGGAAGAGGATATTCACTATTTACTACTGACGACTTAAAGAAAATCGAGGCAGAAGCAGTCAAGAAGGGGTTTGATCTGATTGGCATACTTCATACTCATCCCGATTCAGTGAAACCCTCTGTGCAGGATCGTTTAGCATGGTTAACTTTAATGTTTGAATTCGACCGTCCGATGATTTACTACATCTTGCAACCCGAATCATTGAAGCTGTCCGCTTATTCCATCCCACTTAGTACTTTCTCATTGCTAAAAGAATCGATTCAGCCTATTGAATGTGAATTACAGGACAAATAACTGGTTTCATAGATCCTTTTCCAGCATCCATGTACAGCTGCAGACATTCGAGTTGAAAGCATCCTCTCAGGCTCTTTGCCGCGATATGCCATGCAGTCTTTCCAAAACAAAATCGCATGTTACTCAGAATAACACATGAAGATCATCGACATCAGGAGGCGACATCTCTAATTGTTGGAGCAAATATTCGGTTACATAATCGGAGCGATGGCGATAATCGGGTTCGCTATCTGTGTTTTCACCGTTATAGCTTGTGGAATCCTCAATCTCATTTCCAAGTTCAATGTGTGGTCTGTTCGAAGACAGGTTCACACAAATCCAAATGCTTTCTTTTTCACGCCTGCTCCTGTGCAACCACAATTCAACAATCAAATCATCCCTGTTACACCTGTTCAACAAGTAGTCGGTACAGAGCCACCGGGAGAAGTCAGGCTAAGATACAATCTGGCCAGAGACTGAGTTAGTTCGCTTCTTTCCGAGCAAATGCTAGAGATGTTATGTTTTGGAGAATATGAATAGAGACAAGATTGTTTATGAAGAGAGGGTAATCCCTGAAGAAGAATATGTTCTCACCAGTAAGCGGTATAAGACCACTGAGGCGGGCTCTGTTGCAAAAGAGGTCA
>CAYXJU010000013.1:0-19208 GCA_964464765.1 uncultured Candidatus Bathyarchaeia archaeon
GCGTGGACAATCCTAACTCTAAGCCAGCGAATATCGCAGATAACACGTCACCTACCAGAGCACCTGCAAAGGCACCTATGAATAGCCCACTTCGACTTTTCATAGCCCTCAAGGCGAGCAGGTACACGAGGTAGGGGACGAAGACGCCTACGACTCCCATATTCCAAACATTAGCTCCGAACGTTGTGATTCCACCATCGCCGAAAAGCAACGCCTGGATTAGAAGGATTATCGTCATCGAGATTAACCCCGCGTAGGGTCCCAAGGTTATGGCCAAAATTGGTCCACCGAGTAGATGGGCTGTTGTACCACCGATTATCGGGTAATTCATCATCTGCGCTGCAAAAAACATCGCAGTCAAAGTGGCCATCAGTGGAACCTGCCGGTCGCTTAAGACTCTACCCGCTTTCCTAAATGCAAAGATCCAAAAGACCCCCGTGACACCGTACATGATGGCGCAGATTGACAGGTCCAGAAATCCATCCGGTATATGCATGACATAGATGCCCCGATATTACTTCTCCCCGCAAAAGTATTACCAAAATCAAGTATTAAATCCTTGCCATCTAGTAATAACCAGTTCAAAGGCGAGGATCCAGATTGGGAGGCAAGGGCGTTTCTCGATTCAGCGTCTCCGCTCCTTCAGACTTGGTCGACGAATTCAACGCGACGATCAGACGTATGAAATTCGATAGATCAAAGGCCGTGCAAACCGCCATGCGCAACTTCCTGACCGAATGGAAATGGACGCGTGAAGCCAAAGGAATGATGACAGGAGGAGTCGTGGTAGTCTACGATCATGAGGCCCGAGGTGTAGAAGAAGCCCTCACCGATATTCAGCATCACAACCAGGGTATAATCAGCTCGACGATGCATATCCACCTTGACGACCGCTACTGTCTTGAAATGATCGCCGTTAGGGGCGAGGTGAAAGCCGTCCAAAACCTAGCTCAGGAACTCGTGAGACGGAGAGGCGTGAAACAGACTAAGCTGGCACTGGTCGCATTGCCGACGTAAGTCTCTAAACAAAAGGGGGCAATCTACTCGTGATATCTTTGTCTGATGCTCGCGGCTTCAAAAGTGATGCACTGGCCATATCTATGCAAAAACTGGATAGACTAAAGGACGTCCTTCTACGATTGGAAAGGGTGCTGGTCGCGTATTCTGGTGGAGTTGACAGCACTCTTCTTCTGAAGGTTTCTCGCGATGTGCTAGGAAACGAGGTGGTGGCTGTTACGACTAGCTCTAGAACCTACCCTGATCGCGAGTTGGAAGAGGCTAAGGAGATTGCGAAGATGCTAGGGGTTAGGCATGTGATCATCGAGACTCATGAACTTGAGAACGATAACTTCGCTTCCAACCCGCCGGACCGATGTTACTATTGTAAGAATGAACTTTTCTCGAGATTGTGGCAGATCGCTAGGGAGTTCAGGCTGAATTATGTTTTGGACGGATCAAACTCTGATGACGTTAATGACTATCGACCAGGCGCCAGGGCTGCTCAGGAGCATGGTGTCAGAAGCCCTCTAAGAGAAGTGGGGCTGACTAAGAATGAGATAAGAGCTTTGTCAAGAGAGATGAATTTGCCTACATGGGACAAACCTCCAGCGGCCTGTCTAGCCTCACGGTTCCCATATGGATCTAGAATTACACCAGAGAAACTGTCGCAGGTTGAGAAAGCTGAGAACGTCATAAGGGCTGTGGGCATCAAACAGGTGCGTGTTAGACATCATGGAAACACTGCTAGGATCGAGGTGCCTCCTGCTGATTTCCGGAAGTTGTTGAATACATGCACATCAGGTCAGATCGTGCAGGAAATGAAACGTCTGGGGTACGACTATGTTACATTGGATCTGGAAGGCTACAGAACAGGTAGCATGAACGAACCTCTAAGGAAACATGAGCCATGAATTGAGAGTAGGCGCCGCATCAAGTCCCTTTTTCTAGCGAGGACCTAGCTTTTCTTGTAACGATTTCCATGAGGACTCTAAGGGGCTTGCTGGTTTCTCTTGCCAACCTCTCGATGTCAGCATACTCAGGCTTCACTTGGATGATGTTTCCTTTCCGATCCCTAGCCACTTTCACTCTAACGGACGCGTTTACTTCATCAATCTTTACATCGAGATAGGTAAACTCGCGGGTAAGTATGTGCCTCCTGCAAGGGTAGTCACGGACCCCAAGTGTACCAGTCTCCTCAACCAGAACATACGCCAAATGTTCAACATCTTTCAGGTCTGAAATAACCTTGAGAACGTAACCTGGACGATTCTTCTTTGTAAACATGGGTACGATAGACACGTCCCTCGCGCCTTCATCCATTAGCCTATCCACAGCGTGACCGATCACCTCGCCAGAGACATCGTCAAGATTTGTTTCAAGTACATGAACCTCATCCTGGGCGAGGGCTTGATCAAACCGTTCCCCTAACACAATTCGCAGAAAATTAGGAGCTTCAGCATAATCTCGCATCCCTGCCCCGTAACCTATCATGGTCGGTTTCATGGAAGGATAAAAACTGCTTACACCATGCGTTAAATTAGTAAGGAGAGAGACACCTGTCGGCGTAGCCAATTCAAAATCAACAGGGCCACCAACCATGGGAAAACCACGAGATCGCAATATCTCAAGCGTGGCAGGGGCTGGCGTTGAAACCGTTCCATGCGAAAAAGTGAATAATCCACCTCCAACCGCCACCGGAGTCGAATAGACCATCGTGCCCTCAAGAAGGTGAAGATCTTCAAATGCAACTACGGCGCCAACTATCTCAGCCAGCGTATCCACGGATCCTGCCTCGTGCAAGTGAACTTCATCGACACTCTCACCATGGAGCTTTGCCTCTGTATTGATCAGAGTAGTCAACGTGTCTACTGCAAGCCGGACAGCATCACTAGAAACTTTCAGATTGTTCAAAGAATCGGCGAGCGCATCCTTAAGTTCCCTGCCCGTTCTGTGAGTCGTCTCCTCCTCAGCCTTGACATCCACTTTCTTAGCGCGAAATCCCCTTCGTGTGACTTCCGTAACTATCAGTTCGAGGCTTCGGCATCCTTTGAGAGAGTCCTTAACGTACTTTATCGCTTCATTTATCTTCTTGAAGTCTGCGCCGAGGTCGAGTAAGGCGCCTAAGATCATATCTCCAGAGATCCCGGCTGCTTGACAGTCTATAACCATGATCCTTCTAGCGATTGCCATTCAAACATCTATCTCAACCTTCATCAGTATCCGGTTAATTAGATGTTCCAAGCGATCAGGGAGCTAACCTTGAGAGACATACTGGAGAAGGTTGCGAAAGGACAGATCTCGGTAGACGAGGCTGAAAAGCTACTGCGAGTCCTAGCAATTCAAGAGGTTGGCAAACTTGCAAAGCTAGATGTAAATAGAGATTTCAGAAAAAAGGTGCCGGAGGTTATTCTGGGAGAAGGAAAGACCCCTAAAGATCTGGCCGAGATAACGCTGAGGATGTTAAGCGAGAAGGGACGAGCCATCATCAGTCGAGTAAACGAGCAACAGATCAACGCCATAAAGAACGCTTCACCAGAAGGCACCAGCTCAAGAGTTAACGACAAGATAGGCATGCTTGTGGTGAAGAGGAAGGATCTTGAAGTTAAGAAAACTGGTGGAAGGATAGGACTGTTGACCGCTGGAACCTCTGATATTCCAGTCGCGGAGGAAGCTAGAATCGTGGCTGAAGAGATGGGGTCCGAAGTCATATCTGCCTACGATGTGGGTGTGGCCGGAATCCACAGGCTCTTTCCTCCTCTGAAGGAAATGATTGAGAAAAATATAGACGCAATCATAGTCGTCGCCGGAAGAGAGGGAGCTCTACCTGCTGTGGTCGCAGGACTCGTAGATATTCCCGTAATAGCGGTTCCAACATCGGTCGGCTACGGCTTAGGTGAGAAAGGCCTCAGCGCCCTAACCGCTATGCTCCAAGCCTGTTCGCTCGGCTTGGCTGTTGTTAATATTGACGGTGGAGTTGCGGCAGGGGCTGTCGCTGCTCTAATAGCCAATCGAGTTGCTGAAACAAGGAAAGTTGGAGTCGAAAAATAATTGGAACGGAGCCCCAACGATTAGTCAGAATTGGAGACGGAGACCTCTGCCTTGACCAGTAGTAGAGAAAGCGTGAATCGTTTGGGGTGAAAGCTAGAGCGCCACGAGCTGACCGAACGTCAGGAGTCTCTTGTCGACTAGCGCATAGGGATGCTTCCTTTCAGGATCTTTTTTCCGTTTTCGATCAATGAGTAATAGTATCTCTCCCTCTTTCCAGATTTCCCAACGGTCCTTACTCGTTCAACCAGTTCATATTCTCCAGTTCGTTGAGGATGGGTATACGCTAGGAAGACTGAGTTCAAGTTCGAAGTCGCTTCTTAGCGTCTTCCACAAGCCGTGACTATAGGATTCTTTTTTCTCAAGGAGTTCTAGAATGCGTAGCCTTGTTCTAGTTGCTCCTGTTGCAATGGTAACCTATTGAAGAGTTGTACCCAGCGCTCTCCTCGATATTGTTGGAACAGATCCATTAGAAAAGTAAGAATAACCTCTCTAAGTCGATCGTCGAAAGGTAGAATATGGCGATAAAGAATGGTGACGTGCGCATGTCTAGAATTCATGCTTTATGGCTGAGAATAGGTCGGTCGCCACGCTGTGACGTACGGATCGCCTAGATCCGCTAGATGGAAAATCGAGTATCCCACCGGAAGACTCGGGGTGATCTTCGAGAACTCGTTTCCAAGTACTCTACCTATGCTATCCAGGTCTCCTTCGTATTTTGTTCTGAAGAATACGCTGATGTTCATTGAAGATCGCATAGCTGGGTCGAAGTCACTTATCTTATGTGAGACAAGCATCACGCCAACGCCTTTCTTCCTAAGCATTCTAGCAGCTTTATCCAAGAATCTGACGGCTTCTTTACCAACTTCCCTTAGCGTCCATAGATGAGCTTCCTCAATGACGACCAACAGCCTTAATTCATTGGAGTCTTTTTGAACATCAAAATATTCAAGAATATCATCTAAAGCCAAGGCTACCTTTTCAACCCGATCTGCCTCATCTGCAATACCCGAAAGATCAATGATAGTCGCACCCTTGTAGTCTAGAATCTCATCAATGTGCATCATCTCCCTAGTAGTTTGTAGTTTGTATCCTCTAGGAGTCTGTTTCATTCCGAAAAGCCTGTAGCGTTTGAGCATCTCATCTTCCGTGTTTCTTTCTCGCAACCGTTCCCACTGCTCAGTAGCATCAAAGACTAGGACCGGAATGCTGTCGTCCAACAGCTCTTCAGCAATGACTTTGGCAGCAACTGTCTTTCCGCTTCCACTTGCGCCCGAGACGAGAATCCCCTTCTGCGCGTACTTCTTCAAAGGCAGATAGAAAAATTCATCCAGTTTCCAGTCATCTACTGCAACCCTACCAAGCATGTTACCTTCTGCTGGTAGTCTAACGTCCCATTTCGGTAGCGTGATATGGCCTGCATAATCGGTTTCTTCTAAGATATTATGACGATTATGTGTATGCAGAAGACTATGCGCAGTCCTCAGGCTGTAGATGAAGGTCTTGCCTTGCTTTCTTGCCTCTACAACTCCTGTCTGAATCAATGGATTAAGGAACTTGGAGAGGTTGCGAACGTCTACGTCAAGTAACGATGCAAGCTGACCGGATGTAACGTTGCCTAGCGTTCTTAGATACTTGAGAGCTTGCTCTTTCTTAGTCTGGGCAGTAGCAGGTGCTAGCTCACCTACTGCCTCTTGGCTCTGCGCGTCACCCTTCGAAGCTATGGCATAGTCTAAGACGAAGAGAGTTGCTAAGAATGCGAAGAGCAAGACGTCTCCGAACAATATTCCTGTAATGTAAGATCCATTCACGAGTATGAGCAAACAGTATCCGATTGATAACAGGGCAACCTCTATGCAAAACCAAATGAAAGCTTTCTTGAGGCTACAGAGAACACTCACTAACCCACCTTTGGAGCAGGCACTTTGCCTCTTACAACTCGTTTGAATATCCAGATCGTGAGGATTACGAAGAGTATCAGCAGTACAATGGACAGCGACATGTTGAAGAAGGTGCTTAATACATCGAGTTGGAGTCCGCTAGGCGATGATCCTCTCATAGCAAGTGTTGTGAATATCGCAAGCCAAGTTAGAAACACCGCAAAGGCTCTGAACTTCTTCCAGAAAGGGCAAACAAGAATGGCGGCTATAGCAGCCATCCACAATATGACGACCAAGTTGTAGAAGGGATGAAAGAATGGTATTGCTCCATCAGAAGAGATTTCGCCCACCACTCTTTGGACAAATTCTAATGGCGCGGTGAGAAGATCCGACATGATATTATTTGGAGTTTTGAAATCTTAAAGGTGATGGATACTATTTCTTGAATACAAGTACATACTCATGCGTTCTTAAAGGATGGTTTACTCCTTTCTCTTGATCTTTCTTGGCTCTGCTCAACTGCCAGAACGATGGAAAGTACATCTTATTGACTATGACGTCGAAGACCTTGAAACCAACCATCTGACATAGCTTGATCGTATCCGCGCCTAGAGGTATCGTAAGCCAGTTTCTGCGGATATCCTTCACTACGACGATCATATACTTGCCCGGATTCAAAACTCGAAAACATTCGCGATAGACTTTGTACATCTCCTGCAGATATGTAGGATAGTATTGCCTGTTGCCAAGGTTCTCCAGATTCTCAGAGTATGCTCCTGGAAGATTCTTATCTCTGGAAAATTGTGCGCTGAAGCAATCCGGGTTCTTCGCAGATTCATGTAACGCGTTCCAATACGGTGGACTGAAGACTATGGAATTGAAACAGCCATACCTCTTCAGGTTTCCTATGTTGTTTGAATCTGAACCATACCCTGCCAATTGATTTGCCATCGAGCTCGGGTTTGCCACATGTAGAAAGCTTCCCTGACGTCTGAATCGGCCCTCTTCAAAATGTCCCTTCATCTTCTCCGTCCGCTCAGCAATGACAGACTGCCGTTCCAAGCAACAATCAGCAAGATTCTCATGACTCTTGGAAACGGATTTAATCGCATCGTGGTATGGAGGAGAAAACACGATACTGTTAACCCGCTGTCCCATCAGACAAGACAGATCTCTAGCGTCTCCATGAATGCAGATCGCTTCTCCCATGTTATGATTTGCGTTAGCGTCCCTAACATTGTCCATGTTTCTACTGGCCTGGTCCACAAACTTCTTCTCGAATTCTACTCCAACTGAATCCATTCCAAGTAACATAGCCTCCACTAACGTCGTTCCAATTCCAGCCATAGGATCTAGAACCGGCGATTCACCATATACTTTCAGAATTGCCTTAGCTAACGCCGGCCTCATCTTGGCTGGATGATCATTACATAGGTAGTGTGCTCTCTCGCTCTGCGGAGAAGTCGGACCGAAATCCCAGATCGAGACTAATGTCTTATTCTTTCCTTTATTCACTGGATGATCTGTTGTGCCTTCAGGGAGACTAACTGCCATGCAATCGAACTTTTGGGCCGAACTCGTGTCTAATAGTATATTTGTAATTTCAAAGGCTTAAAGACAACGCGTGCCCCTGATCTGCAAAGCAGAACTTATGCATATTTTCTCAAAACTATCAGGTACTCATGGTTGTGATGGTAGACGTTCTGCGCTATGCTGAACCACTTTGCGAAAGCTTCCTTATGTACGATAGAGGTGTCACGCCCCGAGACGGAAGATGAGTAGCCAACATAGTCAGCCAAGAAAGCCAACACGATCTCATCCATGAATTCGAAACCTACTTTCAGCGCGGATTCATGGGCTATGTGGTGAAGTGGTAGATGTTTGCCAGCGTAAGGCCCAATCTGTACACAACAGAATCGGTTAGGCTTTAGAACTCGAAGCATCTCTTTTAGGGTGTCCTCGAGGAAATGTGTATACTCTTGGATATCGGTGTATGTTCCCTTCTCGCCGTAGTTCATCATGTCTAGATACGGCGGATGAGCGATAACTAGATCAATGGACGAATCTTGAATGAAGGATAGGTCTCTGGAATCGCCTTGTATGAACTTCTGCATCTCCAGACGGTTTGCCAACATAGGATCTTTCTCACATACAACTCTGAACCGTTTCTCTTTCGCCTTCTCCGCTTCTGGGTTTATGTCTACGCCGATTCCAAGGCGTTTCAGCATTGCGCATGCTACGAGTGTGGTTCCGCTTCCGGCGAATGAATCGAGCACAAGCTCGTTTTCTTTTGTATATCTAAGGATGCAGTTGATGGGTACAATTAGAGGAAAACATCCGCTGTAGACTGTTCCGTTGACTCCAAAGAAAGGATCGTGACGCCGCGTAACCGGCCAGACGGAGTAGAATTGGAGATAGTATTGCTGGCTGTATTCTTTCCATTTAGCTGGTTCTAAGTCGTTGATCTCTATGTTCAGATGCGTTTGCGGTTCCCTTGGTGCTGTCAGTTTCTTCGGAGATGATTCGATTTTCAACCTTCGGATAAGCATCTCGGTCTCGCGTGTTGTAAGTTTCTGTGCCACAACCGTCTGTGCGACGTCGATCTGTTGTTTGTCGGGTAGAGCTAGCATATGCCGGGCGTGTCCTTCGGTCAAACTGTTGCCATGTGTCAACATCGATTGAACAGGTTGCGGTAGCTCTAGGAGTCTTAGATGGCGATTGATCCAGGCTACGTCTTTTCCGATCTTGTTGGCTAGCTGTCTTTGGCTGTAGCCTAGCTTCTTAACCGCATGTTTCAGGAGAGAAGCAGTCTCAATCGGGCTGAAGTCTTCCCGCTGCAGGTTTTCAACCATCAATAACTCGAAAGCCTCAGAATCGCTTAGCTTCTGTATTCTGGCTGGAATCGTTTTCAGTCCAAGCCGCTTAGCTGCAAGAAAGCGTCTCATGCCAGCTACTATCTCATAATCTCCCTTTCCCAGCCGTAATATGATGGGTTCAATGAGACCATGTCGTTCTATGGATGCGGATAGTTCGGATAGGCTATTCTCTTCAAGGCTCCTGACCTTGAGCCTGCTCGGCCTAATGTCCTTGACTGGAATCTCTCTATATTCGGATTGCCTATTGTCAACCACGTCTACACCTTTAGCTAAGCGCGGTTCCGCTCAAAGCTGCTTTAGACCATGAACCAAGCATCTGTAGGGCACATAATTTGTATCTTGATTTCAAGAAACATAAAGCCGATGGTTGATGATCCTTCAGGGATGAAACTATTTACGCCATGAAAAACAATAATGAATAGTGAGATTTGCAGAAGAGATTTTGCAACAGCAGTCGTCGTTTGAGCAGTTCTGCAGTCAATTCGACTGGTACGACTTCAAGATACTTGGCTCTTTCTTGACGAAGTTGGACTATCCACTCGACACCAGTAGTCAATCATTGCACTCAATATGGTATCTGTTCAAGCAAAGAGGCATCCAAATCTCGAAGATGACGATTTGTAGACGACTCAAGCGTTTCGTAGTGCTTGGGCTACTCAGAAGACTGCCCAAGACGAACCCAGCCTTCTATGAGATATTGAAAGGCCAGGAAGAACTCGTTAAGAAGATAGTTTACTTCAAGCGTACCGAGGAGACGTTCGGATTAGTGGAAACGGATAGCAGAGATGAGAAGCATACGTAGAGGTCTCCATAACACTACTACTATACCTATGCTTGACGCAAAATGATATGTTATAACTATTGAGTAACGACTGCGTAGAGCTACATCAGCCTCTTACGGCCTACATGTTGCGGCTACTCTTATGTCTCTAGACTATTGCACGTATAGATTTCAAACCTGAGACCAGTTTCCATTGATTTCCAAGATTTGCAAAGCCTTTCCATGGTTTTCCAAGATTTGTTAGCTGTTTCCACAATTCTCCTCTATTTATGCTTGAAAAACCATACAATAGATATGAAGAGAGGCCCTAAGCCTTTAGGAAGATTGCTGATTCCGAAGATTCTGCAAGTCTTAGAAGAAACTAATTCTGATCTAAGGGCATGGACTATAGCTGTTAGCCTGAAGCAGATGGCTGGCAGACCTAACCTCAAGTGGGAGACGGTTCACAAATATTTGGAGCAGATGGTTCAAGAGCAGATGATATTCAAATATGAAGATCCATCGGGAATTGTTACCTACTCCAAGAATCCGATAGTTAGGGAGAAAGTGCTTTTCTAGTGTATTTCACGGACGATTCTCGTGACGGCTTTCTAGAGCGAAACTCAAGCATGCGTTTCGTCTATATGCGAGTTAAGACGTATTCAGACATGTCCTACTGGCATGACATAGAGCGGAAAATACTCGCTCGGAGTGGATATTACTTCTCGAACATTATCGTCATAGAATGCTCCGATCGACACGGTGCCTAGGCCCAGAGCCTCCGCCTGCAGATAGATATTTTCTGCAACATGCCCAGCCTCCATCGGCACGTATCTTTCTCTTCCCCTTTCCCCATATTTCACTGTCGTCCGTTCGTAGATGGCTGTTATTACGAAGACCAGAGCTCCATCCTCTACCCATTCCTGTCCAAGAGAGGCTTCACGTAGTCGCTTTCTATAGTCTCCTTTCTTTATGCGCTCTAATGCATGTTTTCTGCATAGATAGTGGTAGACGCCAGCTTCCAGATCCGAGTTGCCTACCACAAGAAAAATTTCTAGAGGGTATAATGCGCCGGCTGAAGGAGTAGCTCTGAAGCCCATGCTCGATTCAGTTATTCCTTGCGCTGCCCAGCAAAGTTGCGAAATGTCATTCAGCAGGACAGGTTCATCGGTGTAAGATCTTCGTGAGCGCCTCTTCTCTATCGCTTCCTCTATCGAGAGTTCCCCTTTTTTCTTAGGCTCAGGTAGTTTCACAACCCCTCCTTCCACCGTCAAGGTTTTTTCGCGTCCTCTCAGAAGCCCCAACAGCCTAGAGCCAACACCGACACTGATTGCTGCCACGCTGATTCCAGCCAATATCTTGAGGAGTTTCCTTCTCGACGTACGAATAGACATTATACATCCTTCACTAAAGAGTTCTCTTAACTAGTTTGCAGAAGCCATTAGCTGCAATAGAGAAAGATAGTCCCTGTTTATTGATTTTCCATAACTTTCTTCAACATATTCGTATTGTATCCAAATGGCGTGAGTGGATTTGCGGCGGATGATAAAAGCAGTTCAAAGTGTCTCTTGGCATCGTAGGTTGTTGTTTCATCTGCAACAGCTGGCAACGCTTTATTGTCTGTGACCTAGAATAGGCTTCTAGAGCTTTCTTAGCGTCGAATCATGCGAATCGTTCGAACTATCTATCGAATCAATCCGAATCATTCGAGGTAGTTCGATACTTCTCCTTTAGTATCTCGTCTTGGATCTCGTTGGAAACACCGACTTTGACGCCTTCCTCCGTCTCTTGCTTAGAGAACAATCTGGCCTTTTCCCTATCCTTCAGAAGCCTGTTCACGAAGTTCTTAGCCGACTCATGGGCTATTCCAAGCTTTTCTCCAATCTCTGCGTATGACAAGAATCCTGAATCCAGTAAAAGTGCCAGCAGCCTCTTCTGCTTTCCTGAGAGCTCCATGCTTATTTCATGAATATTTTTGACAGTATTCTTTTGCGCACGAGCCGAATCATTCGAATCATGCGCACCATAGTGCGAACCAATGCGAATTAGTTCGGCCAAGATTTCTTGTTTAGATAGGCTCACTACTTCTCTGATAGGCTCGACTATCCTTTCAGGAAGTTCATTCAGCTTCCTTAGGACCTGCTCGCTTCTACCTTCAAGATTCTCATTGAACTCAGCTACTGTCAATGCTGGAATCCGGTGTAGGTCCTCCTTCAGGCTAGAAATTGAATCGCTTATGCCTTGAACCCATTTGCCAACTAGTTCTCGATCATGTTGCTCAGGCTCAGTCTTTTCAAGAACTGCCACTTCCTTCTTGAACCATCTATCCCAAAATGCCATTATATCCTATTTGGTTTTCTTAGAATAAATACATGAGTTCACTAGTAGAGTATGTGAATGAAATTCGATTATGGTCACCAAGAACAGGTTGCTCAGCCAAGGATCTAGTCTTTGATCGAATCTCTAAGTGCGCCAGTTGGGTACAAATGTCTTTGAGCAATTATCGAGACACCAGATGATATCGCGAATAAGCTATTTGACGCCTCTATTAGGTTTGAGAGAGTAATGTAAGACTCCGTTTTGGTCGAGAAAGAGCTTCTCTCTCTTTCTAGCATAGCTACGCCTAATTGTGGCCGGAAACGCGTCGGAAACTAATTCACAAATTACGTCTAATATTTGTTATATACACTTCAAGTGATCTGATGACCGAACTCTCACATTTGAAGTGATCGCATTACAACGCGATTCCTCCTCGATAGTGCCACCTCATTTGAGCAGAACGACATTAACAACGATTCCTAGAGCTATTTGATGAGAGTCGCGTGGAGAATGAATAATATGCTCGGGGCGAAGGGCCCCTCATAGCACAAATTCTGCTAAGCTTCGCGGTTGAGGATCTCATGGGTCAAACGGAATTCCTCGTGGCACTTTGGGCATCGAATCTGTTTTTCTTCTAGTTCTGCGATAACCTTCACCTCCTATGATTTTGATCCTTCTCTGCGGAAGTCATCAAGATGATTTTGTGCAGATGTACGATAATGCATTTAGGTGATACAATCTATACTTTGGAATACACAAATCAATAATCCTCAGCAGACATGAATTATTGATATGCGAACTACGATAAACGTTGACGATAAAGTCTGGGAAGAGTTTGAGATTGAAGTTGTCCGGCGTTATGGAAAGTGCAGGTTCAGGAAGAAGGCTCTAGAAGAAGCCATTCAGTCATGGACGGGGACGCGACGTGCTGTAGCCATTAAAGTGCAACGCTAGAAGCTCACTCTAGTCTCCTTGTAATACTGTTCACTTGGCGAAGGACGCTTCCTCACTTGATTCACTCGGAAATTTCTCTTCTACAAATGGTAACTGTTCATCAGCGATAAGTGGCTCATCATCTTTGAATACAGGTTCCTCTTCGAACGTCGGGTTCTCTTCCATAAATCTCGTTCTAAATTCCTCAGCCTCCCCCTGACCAAAGCTATGCCCCTCTATTTCGTAGCCACTGTCGCCCATCTCCTTACCACCTAGCTTCGCAGCTTTCTTGAACAGCCACAATGCGAAGAAGAAGATCGCCGCAACCAAGGCAACACCAGCGGCACCCAAAATCTTCACAACCTTTCCAGCCATGCCTTTAGTCTTGATTTTCTCTTCATCACTCCAGAGATGTTCTGGCTTACTCTTCATTCCTCTGATGTATTGAAGACATTTGATACAGATGTATACCGTTGAATCATTTTCAAATGATTCAGATTTTTGTTCCGGGAATCTGAACTTCTCAACGTGACTATCACAGAATGCGCTTTCGCAGATGATGCATCTTCTTGGCAACGATATGCCTTTCCCACAGATCTCACACCTATTCATCTTTGATCTCGTCTAGTTTGAGTGCCAGACAATAGAATAAACTAATTTGTGTCCGTACATCTACGATTGTCCGTGAGTTGTCAGACAACGGACAGACAATAGAAAACGTCAAACTAAGCTTATTTCAAGTGATAAACCGGAATTTGCATCTATCTCTCGAATTGTCTGACAATTGCCAACAATTTCATTCAGTCAAGAAAACCAAAAAATCTCCGACCTGGAAGGGTCCTGTGAAGGATTGTGACCTATGCCCTGTCGTTCAAGATTCGCTTCCCTTTTGCGGTCAGTCTGATTGCCTTGCGAATCCCGATCTCCGTTAGTTCGATGTAACCCTTTGCTTCAAGTCCCTGAACCAACTTTACAGTAGTCTCTCTACCTTTATCAAGTCTCAACTGCAGTTCTCGAATACTTCTAAACTCTCCACCCTTGTCACTTATTGTCTTAATGGCATTGAAGATCTCGGGAGTCAGATGCAACTCTTCTCTTTGCTCTGCCAAAGAAGGTTCAGAGGGTCTCTGATAGGCCTGTTCCTTGAATTCCTCAACTGCAACATGCGATAGAGAATGCTTTCTAATGTCCTCAAAGTCTTCAACGCCCTTGGGCGCACTGAGCGTCGGCCTGAACTTACAGAAGAATTCCTTACCTCCATATAGAACGTAACCGAGCCGTGGGTCCAAACCATAAAGTGCACGGGTCTTGGCCATGTCTCCAATCATGACATAGTAATTTGGGATTTCGGATTGCATGATCTTAAGCATAATTCTAAGGTTTGCCTGCGTTAACAGATCGCCCAGGTCCTTGACCGCTTGCGTCGCCATCACTACACCAATACCCTTCCCTCTCCCCTCCTTTACTAAGGCTTCAAGGGCTAGTGCCGGGCTGTGTGCCTTCCCAAATTCGTAGTACCGATGAACCTCGTCTACAAACACTAGGATTTTCAGTTCATCGCTATGCGGTTGGCCCATGGAGTAATCTGCCAACTTTTTCATTATGTATCTTGATACCATCAACTTCGCTTCATCGCTAAAATCCGGACTGCTTAGATCGAAGATGGATAACCTATTGGCCAAAAGAGATTCTACATCGAAGCCACCCTTGGCCATGAGGTTTTTGTACGAGTACAGTCTATCCGATTTTTCCCCGATCTTCTTTTCACGTAACACTTCCTTGGTCGTTTCTATGAAGCTGTCAAAATCTAAGTCTTCGTCATTTCTCCAAGCATTAAGCAAAATGTTTCTCAAGTCTTCTCGCAATCTACGTTCATCGATCAACTCGCATAGTGACATGGATGCTTGATCGGCGGCCTCAACAATGCGATCATCCGTCACGTCTGGGCGTTCCAGTATGTTAACCTCAAACCTGATTCCTTTGTCGTCAAGCGTGTATATCCTTGCGAAATCATACCCTACTCCGCGATGCAGTCCATACTGCTTCTCCTTTGAGGCTTCTCCATTCGGTTTGATCATACCAGTTAACTGGCCCACCGGATCGATTACAATAGTTGGAACGTGTAGGGAGGTCGATTCAACTATAATCTGACCAACTCTGGTCTTGCCCCCACCAGTGGATCCGGTGATTAGGGCATGCCTGCGTAGTTCATCGATATCGATTATGAAGGGGTAATTTGTAAGCTCGAATCCCTCTTCGCGTTGGTATGCTAGGAAACCGAAGAAGATCGGCCTGTCGCACTTTTGGGGTTCGAATAGTCTCTTCAACATCTGGGGGCTTTCAACAATCTTTTCAGCCTGTCTGTAGAAAGTTGCTATCGCTTCAGCGACAGCGGTTGATGAATCCTCAGAGTAATTAGTGCGATGAATGGGGAGAGCCAACCTCGCATTAACCATGTCCTCAATCTTCTTCGCAAAGTCCCCTATGATCGGTTTGTCCTTGTAGACCTTCTGAATGCTAGGATGAAACAGACCCAAAGCCTCTGCATAAAAGGCGTAGAAAGGTTCTCTGACAGGCTCTATCCATATCTGCTGCTGATAGGCCCTCGATTTGACGTGGAGGCTG
Source organism: uncultured Candidatus Bathyarchaeia archaeon (assembly GCA_964464765.1). Classification (GTDB taxonomy): domain Archaea; phylum Thermoproteota; class Bathyarchaeia; order 40CM-2-53-6; family CAVXDP01; genus CAVXDP01. The sequence continues at coordinate 15,438 of CAYXJU010000013.1, forward strand.
TCTATTTTCTTGAGTTCCTCCTCAACTTCGACTATGGTTTTGGCTAGATCCTTCTCCAGGCATATGTGAATCGTAGTGGATACGGTCCACAGGAGCGCTGCACCGTAGCCTTTCTCTACCCACTCGCGAAGAATACTCGTTCCAGCCTTGACCAGCTTCTCATTTTTGGAGAACTCTTCTCGGAGCTTCTCTCTGCTCTTCAAAACGTTCTCTAGTTCTGACATGGCAAGATCATGTGTGTGGGTGCCTGCTTTTCTAAGGAACTCTAGCTGATCAATCATCGTAGTCTCCGCTTTCTCATCAGATCCGTCCAGAATCGTCTTTCCCTTGTCATACTTGGCTAAGTACTCTTGGAGTTGTGGGGTATGCTTGAAATTGTTTACAGCAATGCGTGGTGTGATGTCGCTGATGTAGTATATCTGCAAGTGCAATTCGGCAACGTTTTGTTTGAGGTACTCCATGAACTTCGTTATTTCCTGGAGCCGCGAGTACAGCGCCGTTTCCCCTTGAGTTTCCATTCCCTTAATGTAGAAGTGGCTAGAAGCTTTCAGCCAACAATAACCGTCGACATTCCCAAGGCTGAGGGTAACGCATGTTTCAGGATTGAAGTAGACTAGGCAGGGAACCTGTTTGAACTCTAGAATCTCTTTGTAGCCGAGATTCTTAAGGTCCAACCTGATTCTCCTAATACCAACAGATTGGTTAGCGCAACGACTCGATCAAGAGAATCATTCACGCATGGAGATCTCTGCGGGAGCGACTGTTATCTTTCCATTTCCTTCGTATCGAACAATGACGTAATCTTCTTCTTTCAACCCTATCTTCTCACTTATCTCCTTTGGAATCGTTATCCGTTTGCTCCCCTTGTAACCTGAAACCACTTTAACCAGTCTCTGCAGTCGCTCCAAACAAATCCATCCTATCGTTTGGGAATGCGTTTTTGGCAAAAGGCTTAAAAAACCTATTGGCAAAAGTGTAAATGACTCGGCCATGTCCGGCGAAGACGATTACGTAAAGGCGCTTAGAGAGAAGCGAAAAATGTCTTCCTCAGGTGATATTTTCGAAAGGATGGATCATCGACCTCCGCCAAAACATGCTGAGATAGAAGAGACTATGCGGAGCATTGACGGTGAAGAAATCTACTCTCAGAAAAGACGGGTTACAGTCGATCCTTATACATTAGAACAAAAACACAAGATAACCTACACCACTAAGAAATGTGGTTGCGGAGAACCAATTACAGGCCAGATGTTAGCAACAGAACTAATCCAAAAATGCGTCATGTGCGGCGAATCCACATGCCCCTCTTGCCGCGCCAATACCGAAGTGGACTACTTGAAACCTGAAGTGAGAGGACAAACGGTATGCAAGAACTGTTTCAATCAAGTCGCCGGCCAGCTACTTCTAACTTGCCCCAGTTGTAGACAGCCAATTGGAGAAACCAGAGACATCAAACGTTGCGCATATTGTCCAAGCAAAATCTGTGAAAGTTGCGGAGTCAAGCTCCCAATTGGAGCATATGTATGTTCAAATTGTTTCGTAAAACACTTCCATAGGTCAGAGGCTGAAAGGTACTCAGAAGAACTATTCAAAGGGATATTGAAAGATCTATGAATGTGAGGGAATAGATATTGGAGATGGATCGATCAAAACCCGCTAGGAAGTCGGCTATCGAAGCCGACATGGATAGAGTGATCTCAGAACTGCTAGACAGTGCTAACGTCAAAAGAGCGACGAAGATCCTGAGAATGTCCGATTCAGAGACAAGGCATGAGTATGAGATAAGGATAAACCCGGCCACCAATCAACCCGAAGTTATGGAGACGGTTGCTAGTACGAAGCAGGAGTGTGCGATCTGCGGAAGACCTTTTGCTCAAACTTTTGTGTGCTCTCGGTGCAAAGCAAAAGTCTGCAGAGAGCACTACGTTAGCGAATACGACATGATCATTGACAGTTGTGCCAATTGTGCCCGAGATTACGCCCGAAGTTGTGGCTTGGACTATTCAAACCACAAACCGTGAAATTCGAAAATACAATGGATCCCACGATGAGTATCTTCTACAGCAACGAACCAGCGTCAAGCGACAGACTACGTGTAACTGCATGCTTTCAGAAATTCGGCCACTCGTTTTCCCTTCTTATTGAGCCGAATGCCGGTATGGGGAATGTATTCGATCAACCGTAGTTTTTGCAGATCCTTAACCAAATGCCATGTTGGAGCGCATTTCTCGCATATCGAAACGTATGCGTATGGATTGATTTCTCTTTCAACGTAAAGTGTTCCTTTCACTAGTCTACGACAACTGTAACATCTGATCTTGCTTTGGTAAGGCATGTATTCACTCTTGACATTATGTTCTGAAGAGCTAGCACTTGGCCTCTATCTCAGTGACTCTTGCTTGTGCTTCGTGTTCTATGTAGTCTACCAGTTCCTGAACTGAGTTGAAAGACTTTTTGCCGCTCATATCTAGATTTTGGATTTTGAACCTTAAATAGTCAAACGCAATGCCCACGAGCACGGATTCGGCATTCTTGGACTATTTCAGGCATTCATTCTGATTCTTTCGGCCAAGATTTCTTTTACACGTTTCTCAATCATCTGCTCAATGGTTTCAGGTGTCAACATCCTCAGTAATTCCTTCTCTTTCTTGTCGTCTTCCAATGCTGTTCTCAAATCTAGGGGTCTCCCACAAATTGAGCATCGAAGTGTCTCGGGCGGATTCTCGTTCTTACAGATTGGACACGGCTTTGTCCGTCGGTCTATCTCCAACTCAATCTGCGCTTTGGAAACCCGCTTTCCAGCTAGTTCCAGTAGGGCGCTGTCAACATCTCTTCCTGATAGGTGCACGTAAACAGCTGCCATCTCAGATGCCTGAGTCCAACCGAAGTACTCTTTCATCTGGGCTTCGGTGAGATGCTTTGCAAGAAATGTTGCTCGGGAATGTCTGAAAAGGTGTGGGTTGACTCTCTTCCTTATGTCTGCTTTCTGAGCTACTTCTTTCAACATATTTGAAACGCTTTCGTAGCAAAGTTGCTTGCTGTAATTCTTGCTGCCTATGCTAACGAAGAGGAAAGCTTCAGGATCTGTTCTGGCGGGATGGTGGTTAAGCCAATTGAGGAGCCTGGGTACGGAGTGGATTATCCTGACTCTCCTTTGGCCTGTCTTGCCATCAACCATGATCACTGCGCCATTAGAATCGAGTGTAGCATGTTTGATTCTGAGGGTGAGCAGTTCTCCGATTCTGCATCCTGAATCGTACAGCATCGAGATGAGTGCCTTGTCTCGTACACTGGAGGCGGTGTCAACAAGTTTGTCTATGTCCTCTTTGGTCAGGAGTTCCTCGGGTAGTTTGGCTTTCCTGTTATTGTGACGTGGCTTGATCCATGCCACATTTTCAGGATAGGTTTCGCCTTTGCCATCCATCCATTTCCAGAAAGTCTTGATGGCTGTCAGATGATCGGCAACGGTTCTGGGGCTGTAACCTTTGCTTTGAATTCTCTTGACAAGTGCTTCGATGTCGCACCTGTTCATCTGATTGAAATCTTTCTCTGTGTATCTGGCGATGTTCCAGAACCTGTTCAGATAGAAAAGTATTCTAATGTTGGATATTCCCTGCAGTCTGCAGTGTTCACAGAAATCGAAGATTAACTGGCGGTTCTTCTTGGAGATCTGATCGTTTGTATTTATCCTTCTTGTTACAGCTTCTGTTCTTCCATCAACGTCGTAGATACTCTCTTTCACTATATTCTTTTGGTCTTCAATCTTTAAGC
>CAYXJU010000014.1:0-10647 GCA_964464765.1 uncultured Candidatus Bathyarchaeia archaeon
ATCTCGTCCTCATTAAAGATGAAAGAGGCAAACAATTCCTGCTCAGTCCAGCAGACCCTGACAAATTCATTCAGTTGTTCTAGACCATAAGGACAATTCTGGACAGAAAATTCTCCCGTGCGGCGGCAAGGTTTGTTGAACATTCGAGGTCTTAAATGTGAAACCCAAAATATCTAAAACCATGCTATTGCCGGAGACACATGTCTCAAGTTGACTATCAAGACTATGCATCGGTGCGCACACACAAAACTACTATGGCCTAGACGACCGGTTCAGTTTTGGGCGGCCGCAACCAAGGAACACACACTAAGGTTTCGATTTCTGGCGCCACAACTCGGCATACACACATCACCCAATCAGTCCGAATAAGTCTTGTCTTGATAACGAAGTGAGTCGTAAATGTTTGTTACTTACCCATACTTAACTGGGAGATGAAGGCTATGCTTGCCAAGGAGAATGATGTATTTGGCGTACTACTATCCGTATCAAGGATGGCATGACGATGCTCCGCAACACTATCCCTATCCAGGTCAACATTTTGGAGGCGTACATATAATGGAAAATTGCATGTACTGCTTCCAGCGTCTAGTTACCACAAGCGACCCACGAATCAACTACTGCCCAAATTGCGGAAGATACCAGTGGCATCGCGTCTAACCTCCCATATTTTTTTGAATCATATTGAAAGTGGTAGATGTGTCATGATAGCTTTAGGGATTCTAGGAAAACTAAACGAGATATTGCTAGGATACGTATTGCAGATACCAACTTCAGTCTCATCTTCATCGATTCTCAAATCAATCTATGATTTCTTAGTGAATGCAAATCCGTTCATACTGATAATTCTCGGAGTAGTAATATTCTTCGCTGGAAAACTGGCAAAATTCGTCGGCATCATAATCATAATTCTTGGACTGATTCACCTAGCATTGCCGTACCTGTTGAAAACACTCTAGATGACAAGGGAGGGAACAACATTTGAAATTTGGAAAATGGAGGACAGGTGGAACATCCCGCGCCGTCTCTACAGCCATTAGAATTGGTGGAATTCTTATTCTCGTTGGAGGCGTAATAATGCTAGTTCTAGGTGTGATTCAATTCATTGGCGCAGGGGCTATCCAAGGTTTACTTTCCTCCTCGCCTCGATTGTCCGGACTGAGATTGGGATTGGTCTCTGGAGCAGGAGTCTTGATCGACGTGATAGGCGGCATAATAGCGATTGTTGGATCAAGGCATCCCGGTGGTTTAGTTTGGTCGATAGTCTTGATTATATTGGGACTGATCGTGGGAGGATGGGGAGGCATACTTGTGCTCGCAGGGGCGATCATAGCACTAGTTGCGAGACACATATGATTAAAAGAACTTGGAGAGATTTTCTACAAGTTCCACGTGCACAGGCAAAAGACCCACTTACCTATATCCCCTATGGGCTGTTGAGTGCACGCACAGGATACCGAGGCAAACGGCACGGTTGTAGGCGGCCGCACCAGATACACGCCGCACCAAGAGATACACACACAGAATTCTACAAAAACTAAGAAACCTCAGGCATTCTCATTGTAAGTGGGTCGAAAGGTTTGCCAATGAAGAGTTCATCTCGGCGAAATGAACCTGCATCTGAGTTGATCAGCAAGAGAATCAAGGAACTGAACGATTGGCGCGGGAAAACGCTCGCCAAGATACGCCAGCTCATCAAGGAGGCCGATCCGGAAATTGTCGAAGAGTGGAAATGGATGGGGACTCCTGTCTGGTCACACAATGGCCTGATATGCACCGGTGAGGCTTACAAGAATGTCGTCAAGATGACCTTCGCCAAGGGAGCTTCTTTGAAAGATTCTGATGGTCTGTTCAACTCCAGCCTAGATGGAAATGTCAGGCGCGCCATCGACTTTCGCGAAGGCGACAGCATTAACGAAGCCAGCCTGAAGAATCTCATACGTGCCGCTGTGGAGTTAAACCTCAAGAGTAAGCGGAAACGGTAGACTTGGACGGTTGCTCAAAATTGAACCAGTCGTTAGGCCAGTGTGTGTCGATTGGTGCGCACACACAATTTTACCCAAATTGATTCGGTTTCAAGCGGCCGCACAGTTAATCAGATGAGCTGTATCGCATTGATGGTCTCTGATGATCAATCTCATGACAGCTGAAAGGGTTAGATGCCAATCACTGTCTTTCCTTTCAGGGATTCTTCGAGAAAAGCTATCTCATCACTTGAAAGTTCGTTCTTGAAGTTGGCCAATAGCTTTCTTGCGTGGTCTTCTGGAACAGAGACTGTGAGCACGTCGCCTTCTTTGATGTGTCTGCCGACGATAGCGTCTTCGATTGATATGGCCACTTGGCTTCCAGTCAATGCTTCTTCAATCTCTTTTCCCTTATCCTGAATCCTATCGATTTCGCCGATGGATTTTCCACTTTCCAAGATCAGCGGATACTTCCGTCTTATTCGACCCGCCAGTATCTCAACCCCAACTATCGCGGGCTTGCTGCGCCTGAAGGTGCAGCCTGGCAGTATTCTCATCCTTCCTGGCCTGATTAGGAGGTCTAGTTCGGCTTTGATTCCAGCTGACTTTTCTTTGTCTCTCCATCTAGTGAAGTCTTCAAGCATGTGGTAGATGATGTTTGCTTGGAAGACTGGAATCTTTTCTTTTGTGGCTTCTTCTGATGCGTCAGGAAGAGTCTTCACATTGAAAGCCAGAACTACTCCAAGCAGTCGGTCTTTCTTCATCACGGTCTCTGCTTCGACAATTTCTCTTCTGGACACGTCTCCGACATCAGCCAACCTTATTGGAATTCCCAAGCCTTCGAGTGATGTTGTTATGGCTTCCAAGGATCCCAGAGTGTCTGCCTTCAGGACCACGCCTTCTTTGTCGGTCTCTATCCTTAGCTTCTGAACCTCGTCTCTTATCTGAGAAGCCAGTTTCTCCGAGGTTTCACCTTCTGGAACAGCATAGATGGGCGAACCTGCTAGTGCTTGGTCGAGGTTTGGTGCAGCGATTTTTATTCCAGCCGCCGCAGCGATGTCAGTAACGCTGGAGAATTTGTCTCTGGGGTCTCGGATCTCGTCTAAGGGTTTGGGGAGAAGAATTGCTCGTATGTATGTCTCGATTACATCTTGGCGTCCGCCTAGAACAATTCTATCGTTTACTTTGAGGACGCCGTCGTAGATGATGACGTTAATTGTGACTCCTAGGCCTGGCTCTTCTTTTACTTCGAGAACCGTTCCTTTGGCCGGTCCCGCTGTCGTTATTAGCTCGTCTTTCATGTACGCTTGAGTCAAACCTACAAGTGTGGAAAGAAGTTCGGGTACGCCCTCGCCAGTTTTCGCGCTTGTTGGAACAATCGCGATGTTAGTTTGAAAATCCTTGATCCTATCAAACCTCTCTGACTTGAATCCAAGCCTTGAAAGCGACCCTAATATTCTGTATATGTACTCATCAAGACTGGTTTGAACTTCAGGAACCTGCCTTCCAAAGGCTTCAATGAAAGACCTGTCGTCTGAAGATCTCCATCCTTTTATCATATCAATTTTGTTGGCTGCGACCAGAAAGGGCGTTCGTCTGGCTTTCAGGATGTTTATCGATTCCACTGTCTGCGGCTCGACGCCTTTCAACACATCCACGACAAGGATTGCAATGTCTGCAGCTGATCCACCTCGTCTTCTGAGGTTTGAAAAGGTTTCATGTCCCGGCGTGTCTACAAACAGTATTCCTGGTACAACAATCTTGAATTTCAGTTTGTCTAGAATATCCCCGCAACGGCGTTCCAATGTCTCGGCGGGTAGCATACTTGCCCCGATCCACTGGGTGATCGCTCCTGGCTCTCTGGCCGCCACAGTTGTGCCTCTGATTCTGTCAAGCAGACTGGTCTTTCCATGATCTACGTGACCGAGCACTGCGACTATTGGATGACGAAGGGGCAAAAACCATTCCGCCCAAATAACCGCATCGTCTATTACGATGACTCGATTTAAACATTTCAAAATATTTTCTGACGAGTCTCAATCCAAAACTGGCTATAAGCACCTTAAAAATTGAGAACAAATCATTGAACGTACTTAGTCATGCATGAACGATGCCGGAAGAAAAGTCTCACAGTCTAACCGGCTGCTTATTCAGCCCCTGCTGTTTTCCAAGGGCTTCAATCCTAGAACCGTATTTTTCCTTGTAAGATTCAAGACAGACCTTACAACAGAAATATCTCTCTTGTTCTCCAACCCGAAGTCTAACCGGTTCACCTTCAATCTTTCCATTGCAATAGTCGCATCGTAATCGAACCTTCAAGCTCGGACGCACAATGACTCCCTGCTCCTCCTTCACGATCCTAGTTATCACATTTGATGAGACAATTTGCGCGGTAGGAAGCGCAGATATCTTTGTTGTGAGAAACTCTTGAAGTGACTTCATGCCGTCGGTGACCACTCGAACAGTAAGGTTGCTTTCGCCAGTGACCATGAATACGCATCTTACCTCCTCCATCTCCGCGAGGCGCGTGCTTATCTCATCAATCTTGGAGGCGTCCACTCTCAGGTTGATGAGAACGTAGATTCCATGTTCAATTTTGTCAGGATCTAGGATGGGGGATATCTTCTTTATGACGCCCATATCGAAAAGACGCTTCAACCTGCTTTCAACCGTCGGCGTGCTAACCGAAACGATCCTCGCGATCTCTCGCAGAGATCTCCGGCCATCTTCCATAAGAGCTCTCAAAATACCTGCGTCAGTTTCATCGAGTTTAGTCGTCACAGTAGGCCACCTCTAATATGTTTTCAAGCATCAAATTTAATCTCATCTATCGATTTGGCATGCATTCCGTTGGGAAAATCAGGAAATCAATGCTACGGGACCCCCCCTAGGGTATAGGGGGGTGCATCTTTGTGCAAAGGCTTCTTCCTATAGATCCACAAAACGAGAGGCATAGCTATAGCGAGATAGGATAGATGAACTATTAGTCTTGCCCATTCAGCACTAACTGAGTAACCGACCATGACCGCAAGTATTGATCCTATCACGCCTTTATCATGTATCGGGCTGTCTCTAGGTATGTTGAGGTTGTATGCATATTCTCCAGCCCAGCCCCATGCATTAGACCCTGTATACTCCATGAGTTCATGCATTCCATAACCTGCCAGTCCCCCCGCCAAGAGCACAAGCAGGATGCTTGTGAAATAGAAGAATCGTCGTAGGTTGATTTTCATGCCTAAAGCGAAGATTCCATAAGCTAGGGCGACTGAAGTTAACGTTCCCAAGAATAGTCCCACAAACGTGGCCATCGTATCCACAACCAGAAATGGAGTCAAGAACAAGACGGTTTCCAATCCTTCGCGGAATACTACAATAAATGCAAAGGAGACTAGGCCTAGAACTGCGCCGCGGGTGGTAATGGTCTCAACGCGTCGTTCCAGTTCGGCTCGAAGCTGCCCACCTTTAGCAGCCATCCACCATATCATCGAGGATAGAACAATAACTGCAATCAAGGCTGCGACTCCTTCAAAGAGTGCTTGAACGGTTTCCTGAAGCGTTCCGAATACGAACCAGACAGAGACTCCTAGAACGGTACTTGCCACGAACGCGGAACCCACGCCATACCAAACGTAACGCGATAAGCGATGTTTGCCGGTTCGAGATAGATACGCCAGGACTATTGATGTAATAAGTGCTGCTTCTAAGACTTCTCGGAGGGTGATCAAATATTGGCCAAGCATTTTGACACCACCTACTCACCCCAAATTCAAGAGGGGAACGCATCCGACAATGCATGAACCGGATTGGAAAGATAGTTTGTCCAGATTCTGATTCTACATTTGGTCAGTCGCGTTACTATGGGTTCTTTCGCATTTCACGGGACGTGTCGCGGCTGGATCTTGCTGCTTGGGATTATGGTTACTTCCAAGTCTCCATGAAGAGGAACTGTTTCTCAGTTGGCTTCACGTAGGAGAGTATCTCTTCCTTCTTGAAGAAGATGTTCATTTCCCTTTGAGCGTTCTCTGGGCTGTCGGAGGCATGTATGCTATTGCATGTGTTCTCTAAGGAGTAGTCTCCTCTAACTGTTCCCGGTTCGGCTTCTGCGGGGTTCGTGGCTCCAACCATTTTTCTGACCACTTTCACAGCGTTTGGTCCTTCAACCACGAGCGCTACGATCGGGCCTGATGTGATGTGTTCCATGAGTTTGTTGAAGAATGGTTTTCCTTTGTGCATCTCGTACAGTTTTTGAGCCTGTTCTTCTGTTACCCAGAGAAGTTTCATGGCGTTGATGACGAAGCCTTTCTTCTCGAATCTTGATAGGATTTCGCCTATGAATCCTCTCATGATTGTTTCGGGTTTGAAGAATGTGAAGGTTCTCTCTGGCATTTCTCAAACCTTCAAACGAGATTGCTATTTACCACGTTCTTTCTTGCCGTAGTAGATTGTCCACTTCAGTTTTCTCGAATCTCTTCTTAGGTGAAGGTGGCTTTTTCGACATTTGGATGAGCAGAAGTACATGATGGTGCCATCGTTCTTGATGTACATGAGACCTCTAGCAGGAGGGTAGCCTTTTCCGCAAAACGAGCATTTGTAAGTCTTTGGCATGGGGATCCGCACTTGCACTATTTGATCTTCTTAGCTTCTCGTTCGGTCTCTCTGAGCATTAGGATGTCTCCGAGTTTCACTGGACCTCTAATGTTTCTAGTTATGATTCTTCCTTTGTCCTTACCTTCAAGGATTCTAACCCTAACTTGGATAACTTCACCTGTGACGCTGGTTCTTCCAATAACCTGCGTCACTTCGCCAGGGGTTAGAACCTCTTCAACTCTCGCCCTAGAGCTCATGTCTTGGATCCGCCGCTCTTCCTCAGGTTCTCAGCTGACTCTGTAATCTCTTTCAGAGAGTCTGAGGCTTCGCCAGCGTCAACGATGGAGATCGCTGCGCAACCAACATCCAGTCCAGCCGATTTCCCAAGCTCAAGTTTACCCGGAACATAAAGGTAGGGTATCTTCCTCTCTTCGCAAAGTATTGGAAGATGAGCCACAACCTGTGGTGGTTCCACATCTTCAGCTATGAGAACCAGCTTAGCGATTCCTCTCTCTATCGCTTTCGTAGATTCATTAGTTCCCTTTCTTATCTTTCCAGAATCCCGTGACACCTGCACCACTTGAAGCGCCTTATCAACCACGTCTTTGGGAACCTGGAACTTAACAAAGAAAGCCTTTGGCATTCATTTCACCTTCATTGGCCTCGTAGATGCAGTACACCTTCAAAGTCTGTTTTATGAATGTTTCTGTAGCGCTCACTTTGAACAAGATGATCTCCATGTTGATCGAAGAGAGTGCCACGACACCAAATGGATATAAGAATTCAGCGCATCCTACAATACTCCGTAAGGCCTTGGACCTAGATAGGCGATGACCGAAGAAACAGAGATTGCTGGAATCGTCAACAAGATTCACCCGTACACATTGCTCCTATTCTGGATGCGAGACAAATCCATCTACGGAATCTACAAGCTCGGACACGGCCACATAGCATACTTCAAAGTTCCACCCGAAATAGCAGCCCAAAGCTCAAGACACGAACTACTCCAGCGCATTCACGTTGAAGGAGATCATGCACACCCTGAGAACTTAGGTTTCGATCAGTTCGCTGCGGGAATGAAGAAAACTAGAGTGAGAAGAATATGGCTAACTCGGAGAAAAGGAAAACCCTTGGATTCAGTTTTCCTCACCCTGAAGGAACTCAGAGACTTCTTACGCTCAATTCCTCAATAGTGTCCAGAAGACCTAAGGCTCTGGATCTTTCACTTTCGACTAGGTCTATGAGTTAAATAGAGTCATGCATGGTTTTTCTCACTGCAGAAATTGGAAGGTAAAGAGCAAGAGATCGCAAGTCTCATTGAAAGGATGTTTTCGATTTGGGACAGTCATATTTGAGTTCTCAAATTCAGAGGACCGGTGAGCTTCTCAGGAGCGGCGCTGAGGAAAGAGTGACCGACTATTACCGACGTTTTGACTCCGTAAAGGACATCTACGGGAAATTTCTTCACAACCTTATCGTGTCAGATTTTGACTCCACGAAAGCATATTCAACGGCGACCAAGATCTTTGATACGGACACTATTAGATTCGCAGCGGTTGACGGGACCGAGTATGCGCGTCAACTACAAGAGTTGGTCATCTTCTTTGGTGGGTCCTGCGCTTCGCTTGGTACGATCAAATTCAACAAGTCGAGCAGTCCGTCTATAGAGTACTCGAGCAGAATTATCGAGTACGGTAAGGGAATCTCAAGCTGTATACCCTTGCATGTAAGCGATATTCCGGACATAGACAAGTCGCCCGCCCTGTCGAGATCCTACGATGACCAGGCTGTTCTGGATAATTCGAAGATAGCAGATTGGATTATGGCATTTTCAGAATTCTACCTTGCTTACAGGATGATCATTGATGAGAAGGTACAGTTGCTTCTAATGGATCGGACTCTGTCAGGAGAACATTCTGCCCTACTTTCGGACACGGCAAAATTTGGAGGTGTGGAAAAGAACAGCGGTCTTGTGGGACTTGAGGTTGATGGCGTTCAGATAGATCGGTACCATCTGGCGTTTGGAAGAGGTAGGATAGTAAACTCCATCCTCGATCTACCTCCTTCAAGGGGAGATTACCTTAGACATCGTATCATCTATCTTCTCGAAGAGAATGGACAGTCAAGCCTTCAAGAGATCTGCTCCAAACTCTTAATCAACGACTCCAAACGAATGAACAGAATCAGTGGGCTGCTTGAGTCTGGCGTCAGAGCTCACGTTTTCAGAAAAATCGGATCAGATTACATTTTGAACGACATATACGTTGGCACATGGGACCGGCTCAAGAAACTTGTCGTGACCATGGGAGATCGCCTCTTTCTTGCCCGAAGTTCAAAGGAGACGGGAAACCCAATGCTCTTGAAGAAGAGAGGGGGAAAAGCATGGATTACCACTGTGGACCTAGCCTTTCTAACTCTATTCTGTCTCTACATGATCATCGAGGAGTCTTGGAAACGCCGTGTTTTGTTGATAGGTTTGACGAAGGATACTTCTGCGAGAGATTTCATGAGGCAAGTCTTGACAGTATGTGCAATAAACGGGGTACTGGATTTCGATCTAGACTTGAAGAAAGTCCGAGAGGCACCAAGTACCGACAGAATGTTCCTCCAATCTGTCTCAGTCTTCAACCACGAGATGATGAAGGTCCCTTGGTCGCTGATAGAATACGATTCAGCGTTTAAAACAATCGTGCCACACTTGGAGAAACCTGCAAAACCCATGTTCGTAAGTGGGGCAACAGCCAACCGCATAGTCCAAATGGAAAGATTGTTTCTGAAATCTTACATTCAACTTGCTCAAAGCGACTTTGATCCAAAACTCAGAAGCAACGTATTACTGATTGATAGATTAGTTTACCCAGAGTATGATCTGAAAGAGGATACGAAGGTTCGGTTCACACATGAATATGGTTCGACCGAAGAACCTGTAACCGTCTTAGTATACAAACGCCAAGAAGTAGAGAACTCGATCCAGAATCTGGTAATGATGATTCTTGAATCAATGTGCGACCCTAGCATTCCTGAAATGTTCGGTCACAACAAACCCCTCTTCATAGCTGACAACGCTGCTAAATGGAGTTTCAGAGAGTTCAAGAGGATTGTGGATGCCACTCAAGACTGGATACTGAACAGCCGAGACCTTAGAAGGTTCACATTCTATATGGATACATTCCGAGAAAGGAGAGCACGATATGAGCACACTCGACGAACATCAACGTAAATACTTTGTAGATTTCGACGATCGATTCAAGGCGAGGCTCTCATCCGTAAACCCAGCAAGATTTCCGGAGGGAGTGCCGAGTGGAAAAACACTTGGAGCATCGGCCAGGTACACCTGTGAAGTCAAAGTCGAATATCACAGGGACCTTATGAGGCTTGTAGAGGAAGGGATGCTTCTTGCAACTAGGAATTTCAAGTCAACATCAGATAACAGAGAGAGATTTACTCTAACTGAAATCTCCCGAATTCATCCTGAACACTATGGCCTCAGGGGGCTGTCTGATCAGAGTTATTACCCCATGCAATTTGAGATAATCCAGCAATCGGTTTCAGATTGGGATTCCAACGATAAATCCACAATGATGATTCAAATCACGTCTATACCAATCAACTACGATCTGATAATAAACCCTGACAAAGAGCCTGAGTACGTGCGCGGGTTTTCATATCCGATAGTGGCTGAGCACGCTTACCTTCTCAACAAAGAAATGATTAATCGAATGTACAACAAACGCGTATTGGAAAAGCTGGCTCGGACTTCGAAAAAGCTGGAGTCAAAACCTGACGCCAGAGAGAGCCCGAGAATCGGAACGATAAAGATGTTTGAGAACAGTCCGGACAAGATACCAATATTCGTTGATTTTGAAAATCTTGTAAGATACCACTTTGGAATATTCAGCTTCACAGGCGGAGGAAAATCCAACCTAGTTTCTAATATTGTCCGAAGGCTCATCTATCACGCGAAAAACACGAAGATCGTCATTTTCGACATATCCTGCGAGTATCCATTCCTTCTTATGGACGTCTTCGCCGACCCCAAGATCGATTCAAGAATAGTACTGGAAAATCCTGTTCAGACACCCGAGCAACTCTTCATGTC
>CAYXJU010000014.1:10657-18613 GCA_964464765.1 uncultured Candidatus Bathyarchaeia archaeon
CTTCATGTCCATTGTGAAGCCACGAGACTTTGAGTTGGACGAGAAAGTCAAACGAATATTCGATGACATTTGCAGCCAAAACAAAATCTACCACTACACTAGGCCAAGATACAAGATACCCACCTTCGCCCAATTCAATTCTGAAATAAGTGAACAAGAAGCAGAGATAACTGGAAAAGCCACCTACAAAGATGCATTAGAGACCATCCGGGAGGCTGTTTTTGACTATCAGCGATCAAAGGGTTTAGATGACAACCAACCAATCGACGAAGAATTCGTGAAATACATTGACGAAAAGGGACAAGACGCCGTAAAGAAGTTCAAAGTCAGTGACAAAAGCAATGTGTACGGCTGGGCTACCACGCGATCCTCTTTGATCGACACAATCAAAAGAGCTAGAGAAATAGACGAGAAACGAAAGTTAGGCCTAACAACCGATAGAATAATCGAGTTGGTCGAAGGATCAGCCCAACTGATGTGCCTGTCAATTGCAGATCAACTAATAGTAAAGGAACTGGCTGTGGACCTTAGTCGTGAGTTCCTTAGGAAACGAAAGAAAAAGTTCAAGGTGGAACCATTTGTTCTCTTTGTATTCGACGAAGCGCAGGAATTCGCCCCCGCCCTAGGTGATGCGAGAGGTAAAGACAGAGACTGCTCAGATGCGGTTGAAGGTCTCCTAAGACAGGGAAGAAAGTATGGCTTGGGCGGATGCTTGGCGACCCAACGAATAGCCTACCTGAACACGAACGCCCTTCAACAGCTCCACACGTACTTTGTGGGAACTCTTCCAAGACCATACGACCGAAATTTGGTCAGCGAAACGTTCACGATAGATCAAAGCATTCTTGAAAAGACCCTAGAATTTGCTCCGGGCGAGTGGCTGCTATCTAGCTACATAGCCACGGGTATGGAGAACGTTCCAATCTTCATAAGGGCCGATAATGCTGAAGAGGAGATAAGGAAAGCATTACATCCAAACCCGTAAGTTCGCCTGCGCCTAATCATTCATGCGTGAAGTAAAGCCGGATAGATCCACGACATACTTCGTCAACCCTTGCGAACCCGAACCTGGTTAACTGCACGATCTTTCCCACAGCCTCATTCGACAGCATCGGTTCCGCCAGTCCAATGGAAACTTTGGCCGTTGGCATAACAACACTGGTGCTTAAGCATCCATCTCTGGGAAGCCAGTGAATCAGGGGGGCACTAACTTTTTTCGACTCCTCATAGGTCTTGCTGTGAAATCTAGCCTCGCAGGAAGAGGAATCAACTTTCAGAATCTCCACGTTGAAGAGTTCCATCAATCTTACAACATTGCCTTTGCTTAGCAGCTTCTGATCCGACCTTGAGATCACAAGCCTTGCCACATTGCTTTCAGGTTGAACTTTGATCTCTCTTGTTCCTCTTTCTGGGTGGCTTGGGTGCAGAGGTGGCGTAGACACGTATCCCCCTTCCACGCCATTCACATTCAACGGGATTGGGTCTTCAACGTAGAAGTATCGGTTTGATGTTGGGTCAACGATCTTTCTATTGTAGGAGTATATGTTGTCCCAGCTGAGCGTTGCATCGACAGGCCTCGGTCCGATATCCAAGACAATCTTTCTCATGCATTGGGGGGTTATTCCCCTTCTCCTCAGCGCTACTAAAGTCGCCAGCCTAGGATCGTCGAATCCTTGCACCAAACCATCTGACAGGCTTTTCATGATCTTTGATTTGCTCAGTTCGGCGCCGACTACCTTGAGTCTACCATAGTGTATCGCTTCTGGATAACGCCATCCGAGATAGTCGTACATGTACTTCTGACGGACTGTGTTTGTGTAGTGTTCTTTCCCTCGTATTATGTGAGTAATTCCCATCAGATGATCGTCTATTCCTGCAGCAAAGTTGTAGAGCGGCCATACACGATATTTTGTTCCCACACGAGGATGAGGATTCTTCTCAGGGTCGATTATTCGAAGCGCTGGCCAGTCTCTGACGGCAGGGTTCGGATGCGCCAGGTCGGTTTTTATTCTTACAACGGCGTCTCCCTCGGCGTAGCCGCCATTAATCATCTTCCCCCATCTAGCCATCTGATCAGTAACTGTTAGGTTCCTGCAAGGGCAGGGTTTCTCTTCTGATACCTTTGCTGTAAAATCGTCTTTGTTGCAGGTGCAAACGTAGGCGTTTCCCATTTCGATGAGTCTTTTGGCATGATCGTAGTAGGTTGGAACCCTATCACTCTGGATGTATTCTTCGTCCCATCGGCAATCCAGCCATTCCAGATCTTCTCGAATCATATCATAGAACTGTAGCGAGGATTTCTTCAGGCGAGGATCTGTATCCTCAAACCTCAGAATGAATTTTCCATCGTACATTCTGGCATAGTCATGGGATAGAATAATGGCTCTCACGGATCCAAGGTGGAGAGCGCAATCTGGGTTGGGAGAGAATCTCGTCACTATTGAGGTGTAACTCTTTGCGCTTGGAAGAGGTGGAAGAGTCTTCTCCTCTTTCGCTTTCTCAACCCTCAGAAGACCTGGCCAGTTCTGTTCGATCTCCTTTGTCTGCTGTTCGAACGTAAGAGAGTTGACCTCATTCACCACGTCGGCGATCATCCGCGTCAGATCTTTCGCAGAGGAACGCAGATCAGCCCTCTCAGTCAGTATCCCTCCAACAACAGGGCCCATCTGTGCTTTTCCCGAGTGTCTTGCAGCGTTTTGAAGCGCCAATTTTCTGGCGAGAAGTTTCACATTCTCAAAGTCAGGTGCGGACATTTGTCCTCCTCCTTTCACAAACAGTAGCTCTCACGGCTAGAAAGCCTACCATGTAATCAATACCAAGGCGAATAGTATGACAGAGACCAGCATTGTTGGAATCATGGAGAAGACCACGAATTTGCTTGCATGATAGATTAGTTCTGTCATGTTCTTGAATAGATTTGGACCAAGTGTCTTCACGGGAGTCTCGATTGAGATAGATGAAGTTTCACTGTCTTCCAAGTTCTTCTTGGCTTCCGAGAAGACGGCAATCACCTTCTTCATGAAGATGCTTTCATCTATTGCCTCTCCCACCGGGTGATATCCAAGTTTGGCTGTGACGATTCCATTTACAACATGCGTATCAGTTGTCATGACCTCTCCTGCTTCTATGCCCAATTCCTTCATTGCTCGCAGTATACGCTCCCTCAAACCTGTCTTCATGTTGTTTCCATCAACCACTAAATACCCGGACCGTTGATCTGCAACCTCCACAACTATAGCGACGAGACCTCCACGGCCTATTCCCTGCTCGGGAGTGAATTCATCTAGTTGAATCCTTGCTGCTCCAAATCTAAATGAATAGTGAGGTTCTTTAGCCGCTTTTTCCAACGCCTCCTTTGCTGACGTGAACAGGTCTCTCCGGTCTTTCTCATCCAAGATTTTTGCACGTTGAAGGGAGTTGTGGGCGTCAACTAGAGCCACATCTTTGAATAGCGTCTTTCCCACTGATTTCAGATCAACACCAATGTCTAGAGGAATATCCTCCATGTCATTTGGGGAGAGAGTCATGGTTACAAATGAACAATTGTCGAACACCTGGCAGCTGGCAGTGGCATTTCCGGAGCTTGTTCTTACAAGTCGAGTGGCAGTTGCGTCAAATTTGGAGAACCTTGCAACCCGTATAATTTCCGCAATGACTTCTTTGTTCTGTTCTTGAGAAACCAAGTTCATCTCGTGACCGGAGACTCCATGCGGAACAGCTACAACAGTGTTCATCTCCTTTCCCAAAGACTCTTGGATCATCTGAGGAAGGACGCTACTACCCACATTAAGAAAAGGCCCGGGATGAAAGTTTGAGACAACCAGAATCCCTCCTGTGCCTTGGCTATTCTTGTTCCTAAATCCGACAACTGTCGTACTCAGTTTTTGCTCAGAGCTGATTCTCTCAAGTTGACTTTCAAGAACGTCGCTGCGTCTGTCAAGCCAATCGAGAAGGAACCCTCTGAACATACTCACTGGCGATGTGCCAAGCTTTTTCAGACCTTCTTTCTCAAGGTGAGAGATTACAATCGCGGTGTACATGAAGCTGACGATTATGCTCGCTAAGAACGCAAGAATACTTCCGAAAAGAGAGAGGTGAAAGACAAGAGAAGCCGTGACGAGATAGAGGAACGGTTCGAATGCGGCTGAAAATGCCTTTGAGATACGCCTAGCGGATGACATTGAGAAGATTGAGATAGCTCGGAATGGAGCCACGACAAACATTCCGAGATAGAACGCGTCACCGGGAAATGTGAAGTTGTGGAAGATTTTGCTGGCAAATGCTCCAATAATCATCAAGCCAATCCAAATGATAGATGAAAAGAGAGATAACGCAAAACATCGACGGAGGTTGAATAGTGGATCCCCACGCAACACCAAGTCGTGAGTTACCAACCCAGATGCAAACGACGGAACAGCAAACGTGAGCAGACCAAACATCAAGCCTGTTGCAACGCTTTCCAATGAAGCGGAATGAGCATAGTAAAGCAGCATGCACCCCATGGTGTCGACAAGTAGCATGGCTACGAGAATTTCTTGTAGAGTGGGAAAAGCGAATTTGCGGACGAAATTGTAGTATGGAGTCGTAGCCTTGATCCGCAGATATTCTTTGTTACTCATCTAGTGCTTCGCCAAAGATAGACTGACTTCTTGAATCAGACATCAGAATCACGTCCGTCATGGACTTGATTAGGCCATAAGAGCCTTTGCGACCTTCATAGCAAGAATTGGATGTTTCAGCAGACCTCTTCCAACTCTTTCCAAGTCAACCCCATTTGCAATGTCGAGAACGTCTTCACCTTTGAGAACGTCGGCCATAATATTCAGTTCGTTGTCAGAAAGTCGCTCGATCACATTTAGTCCTTTGAGGCTCTTCTTTATCCTGTCGCCCCACAACTTGTCGAATTCGACAGCGTATTGGGAGAGCTTAGTCTCAGTAAGATCCTTTTCTGAGATAGCTTCTGCCGCAACTCGTCCCGCAATTCGGCCCGCCACTAGGCTTGTGTGTATTCCAGCTCCAGTTAAAGGAATCACCTGACCAGCCGCCTCTCCACATATCATAATATTGCCGGAGATGATTCTGCCAAGTTGGCCACTCACCACGACTGGTGCCCCCCCAACACTCAAGATCTTTGATTTTCCAAATCTCTCGCGATGCCTTTCTAAGAACCTGTCAAGGTAGGGTTTGGCTGGTTTTCCTCTTACACCCAGTCCCACATTGGCGAGGCCTTTTCCTTTGGGGAACACCCAGAGATAGCCTCGCGGTGCAACATCGTTTCCCAGGTAAAATTCCAGAAGAGATTCATCTTCAATTTTGCAGTCTCCAAGGGTATACTGAATACATGAAATAAAGGCCATGCGACTCGTGTCAAAGAACTTCCTGGCAACAACAGATCCGAAACCATCACATCCAATGAGGATTTTGGATGAAAAGACTTGGGTCCCACCGTTCTTTCTTACGATCGTCTTTACTGAACCCTCGTTCCGCTGAACATCCATGACGTTTGAACTGAGCTTTATCTCAACACCCACGTTCTTGGCCGCGTCAGCAAGATGTTCAAGATATTTACGTTTGTCGAGAACGAATCCACCTTTTTCTCCGATCGATTCTCCGGAAACCTCAACTTTCTTGCTTTCGTCTGGAGCGTAGACTCTTGCACCGAATATCTTGTTGACAACAAAGCTCCGTGAGTTCAACTCGGAGTCCTTCACGCCTGTGTCAGAGATTGCTTCGGCGCAAACCTTCTTGCCCAAGGCTTCGTCTCTTTCCAAGAGAAGGACCTGTACACCCATCTCAGAAGCCTTACGTGCGGCAAGTAGACCTGCTGGTCCACCGCCAATAACGATGATGTCATGGCTGTTCATTCAATCACCAGCTTACAGCATCTTAGAGACATTCACCAGTTTGATGTATTTCCATTTAAAAACGTTCACGGGTCAATGAACTGAGTGCCACGCTACCCACACCGACCACAGTGGTTGAGAATGGGTTTCTGTTCACCAGAGTTGCCAAGCTCACATCCGCCAAAAGCATCCATTTCGGATCTTCAATTGCTTTCAATCGTTTGCTCTTTGCCCTGCAAACTGGCGGGCGCCATCAAGAATTGAAAAGCCACTTTCTTGATCAGATCCAACGTGTGCCTTCCTTTAATGACTACAGGCCATACTGTGTTGATAATTTCGCGCCATCGTAAGGTGGCTTGGAATTTAATCTCCCTGATAGAAATGCCTAGTCGACAGCACACTTGACTAAGTCTACAAAAGATTCTGAGCTGAAGTCAAGAATCACGAAGATCATACCCAGCCAATCCTTTGACTTTGAAAATGGGTCCGGCTAAGGCTGGTCGAGCTGCAATCTTCCCGTCAGCATATCTTCGTAAATGTCGTTCCACTCCTCTTCCGTCGCAAGGTCCGTGATTGCGCGGACATCACGAATGTTGATGTCTCGTTTAATTCGGTGGGGAAGCACTATTTTTTTCCCTCCTGTTTCATCTGACCACCGCAACAAGGACAAAACTTCAAACCAAATATCGGAGAGCTCTAGACCCAGAACTACTGGGAACTGCCTGCTATTCACCATTTCGGACCCCCTTTCCACAATTGGGGCATCAGAGACTGTTTCTGATGATCTGGAAAGATCAAAAGAAGCACACAAACTACGAGACCTGTTATCGAACTCTGCCACTCCTATCCTTTCTGCTGCTCATCTTTTTCTTTTTCTTCTGCCACTCAGCTCTTGTCACTAGCCAACCCCCATGAAACTGGAACGCTCTTCCCTCTTAGTTCTTTGGGGAAAGATTGTGGTATTAGGTCAGATTAGTTGAGCAAGGGGTAAAGCTGAAGAGTTCAAGCATCTATGAAAACAGGCTGTAGCAGATATTGGATAAGGAGCGGTTCAAGTTTCAGAGCTTCGAGAAATGTTTACAGGACACGTTCTCGCCTTCCAATACGTTCGCCGACCCGGATTACCGTTAGAACGAAAGACCACAGAAGAATATGGAAACAAAATCGCTCAAGTCTATCTTCTCCCAGATCGAAGGTACTGGATCGAATGAGCAATAAGGTTAATCAAATTCAAAAAAACAAGCGAAGCCCGGTCTCGTCCAGCCATTCCCCAGACTTATCTCGCAAACGTCGAATAGATTATCGACCACTTCACGGCTATCGAAATGGAGGAACAAGAAACCGTTAATTGCAACCATATCACCATCTCACATGTCCCAAGGGCGAGCCGAATGACAAGAAAGAATCAGGATGATCAGCCGAATACAGAGAAGGCGAAAGACCGCTACGCCGACAAAGTCGGCACGACAGGAACTTTTCAATGTATTAAGTGTGGCACTAACAAGCCGATGGACGAGTGCGCAGAAGTCGTCCAGCAGTCGTTGCATCCAAGAGGTTACTGCAAGACTTGTCGGAAGATGAAAGAATGAGAGATGAAGTTGCTCAGGTACAAGGCGCCGATCTAGCAATGCGCCCATATGGCTTGAGTTTCAACTTACTGTCGCTAGGAGAAATCCAAGAATTCATGAAGTGAGAAGACAAGATCTGAGTTCATTCTCTTGCATGATCGTTCAAACCAGAGCGGGTAATCTAACGCCCAAAAGATTCTCCTGCAAATGGAACAGTCTGAATGAGACATCAATCATCGCGGCAAAAAAAGATGCAGATCTTGAAGTCAATTATGAGAACCGCAAGAAAGCATTCATGCGGTACTCAATGATGGTCTAAGACCCATTATCCTATGCCAACTAGTTCTCTATCACGTTGAGCTTGCCCTTCTTTCCAACGATTACCTGCAATTCTCCTCTAAACCTTTTCACTCCTCCATTCTCGATCTGAACTCTGTCACCAACCGAGATTAAGTCTGTCTGTGTATTCCATAGTGGCAACTTGATAGACCCCGTGTTGTCAGAAATTGTTGCAAGCGACAAGTGATAAGAGAGACCTGCCCTCG
>CAYXJU010000015.1:0-18482 GCA_964464765.1 uncultured Candidatus Bathyarchaeia archaeon
AACTCGATCGGCATATCTAACTTAATTTTCCGAGACCTCCCGATGCGCACATTCCCGCCAGTCTTTCCATCCCAAACCACATCTGTTCTGAATCTATGATCCTCGATAGGCATTCAAAATCATCTCCAATAAACGCACATACTCTTTAATCGTCTGAAGAAAAAAGAAATTCGATCGGATTCAAAATTGACCACTCTTAGCGCGTCCATGGATCTTCCCCTTACTTCATTACTCCGCCAGGCTTAGTAGAAGAATTCAACGCAAACATAAGACATATGGAATTCGACAGATCGAACGCCGACTAAACAGCTACGTGCAATCTTACAACTTGATGGAATAGGCCCTTGAAACTAAGGAGACGATAGTGGATAATCGCATCTACCTTGAGGTGATCACGGCTTGGAGGATACAGTCAAGCCATCCAGAGGCTAGCGGAGAGACATAAGCTAAACATGCATTCATAGCACTTCAAAGCTGTTGGAAAGTGAAGATCCCCAAACTTATAAGTACGAGAGCTCGTACTTTTTTCTGACTCTAATGAAGGAAAAAGTCTCTCCGTCAGTAGAAGAATATCTGGAGAACATCTACAGACTTCAAGAGAGAACTCATACTGCTAGGACGAAAGAACTGGCAGAAAGAATGTATGTCAGTCTAGGCACTGTGACGAGCACCGTAGAAATGCTTGAGAAACAGGGACTGGTGATGCATAAACCCTACAAAGGTGTGAAGCTCACCGAAGAGGGCAAGAAGACAGCCTTAGATGTTCTCAGGAAACACAGACTCGCTGAACGTCTACTTACGGACATCCTGCACGTGGATTGGACTGAAGCTCACGAACCGGCCTGTAAGCTCGAACACAGCCTCGATGATGAAGTCATCAAACCTCTTGGGAAGATACTGGGATATCCCAAGACGTGCCCTCATGGAAACCCTATCCCAAGAGAATATGGTTCTATAACCAGGGAGAAACTTCAACCTTTGACTGAACTGAAACCGAACGAATCAGGAACGCTGATCAAAATAGTCGAGGAAGACAGAGACCTACTTCGACACTTGAAGTCAATTGATCTTGTTCCTGGTACCTCCGTGAAAGTTCAAAAGAAGATACCCTTCGATGGCTCCATTATTGTGAGACTAAGAGATCGAGAACGTTCGCTCAGCAGCAATATTGCTTCCGTCATCTGGGTAAGGAAAGAGTAACAGAACGAGGTATATTCGATGCCAAATGATTCTCAGTTGCCAGAACTGTTGGAACTCGTGAAGACTGTTGGAACACGAAACTACACATTGCATGATCTGACAGCCGAACTTGGGTACTCGATTGATGTCACGAAGAGACTCTTCGAAACTGCCCTGAAAGAAAACCTGATTGAACAATTTGGCAATACATTTAGACTCACTGACAAAGGGCATGCTGAAATTCGGCGACATCGGGAACACTACATACACAGTCGACATGCACATAGACCTGACTTAATCGGACGGGCTGCCAGATTCTTTGAAGGACGAATTGGAGATTGGCGTGAGCACTGGCGGCATGGGCATGGTTTTGATGAGAATTCATTGGAGAGTTTCTATGGTGGCATTACCAGTCTTCAAGGTCGCATAGAAGATGTGATGTGTTTGGCTGACTTGCGACAAGGCGAAAAAGCAGTTGTAGCTTTCACACTTGGTGGTCGTGGATTGCTGACTAGACTTGCGGATATGGGTTTGACTCGCGGCACCGAGATCATGGTTGTTAGAAGTGCACCTCTCAATGGACCCATCGAGATATTGGTTCGAGGCGTTTCCTTGGCGATCGGTCGGGGCGTGGCTTCCAAGATCTTTCTCCAGAAGCAAGGTAGGCAACCACTTGGCAACTAAACGCACCATAACCATTGCTTTGGCTGGAAACGCAAACGTAGGTAAATCAGTAGTCTTTAATCAGATCACGGGATTGAATCAGGCCACTGGTAACTGGCCTGGAAAGACCGTTGAGAGATCTGAAGGAACTTTACATTTCGAAGGTTACACGATAAAGGTTCTCGATCTTCCAGGCATCTATTCTTTATCCACATTTTCTATGGAAGAGATAGTTGCCCGTGACTACATCGCAATTGATCGCCCAGACATTATTGTGAACATAGTTGACGCTTCAGCACTTGAAAGGAACCTCTATTTCACAATCCAACTTCTGGAACTCCAAGCACCCATGATCATGGCATTGAATCAAGTTGACTTCGCCGCGAAGAAAGGCATTGAAATTGACGTCAATGGGCTTTCTAGAAGACTTGGAATACCGGTTGTACCGACAGTCGCCATCAACGGGATTGGAATAAGAGAACTACTGTCTACAGTTGTTCATGTCATCGAAAGAAAAGAAGCTCTGCAGATGACAACGATTCAATATGGCAAGGAGATTGAGGAGAATCTCCTGAAACTCGAAAAAGTAGTTGAACAGAAGCTCTGTGAAATCGTGTCAAAGTATCCATCAAGATGGATCGCCATAAAACTTCTAGAGAAGGATGAGGACATATCCGAAAAAGTTGGAACAGCCAGAAACGGACGTGAAGTTCTGAAAGTAGCAGAAGGAATCGTGAATCAGATTGAAAAATTACATGGTGAACCTTCGTCGGTTGTCATGGCGTCTGAAAGGTATGGAATAGCAAGCCGAATCTCGAAGGATGTTACGCGCCTTTTTTCGCCACCTAGAATAACATTCAAAGATAGATTGAGCGCATTAACGGCGCACCGGATCTTGGGTTATCCTATCTTAGCTGCAATAATAGCTGTCATGTTCAGCATCATCTTCGTCGTTGGAGATTTTTTCGTCGACATTCTAGGAAAGACATTTGACATCATGTTAATTCCCGCGGCTAGAACTACTCTCTTGGGTAATCTGAACCCAACTATGGTCGACCTGATCACTGGAGGCCTGTTGTCGGGAATCAGCGCTGGAATCACCATAGCCTTGCCATACATAGTCCCTTTCTACATTTTGCTAGGATTCCTTGAGGACAGTGGGTACCTTCCCAGAGCTGCTTTCCTCATGGACAATATAATGCACAAGATTGGACTGCATGGGAAAGCATTCATACCCGTGCTGTTAGGCTACGGATGCAACGTTCCCGCATGTGTTGGATGTCGAATACTAGAAACGGATCGTGAGCGGTTCCTAGCTGGCTTCGTTGTAGTACTGCTGCCCTGCGCAGCCACGACAGTGGTAATCTTGGGTCTAGTGGGAAGATACGTGGGTTTGCCCACTGCATTTGCATTGTATGTATTCGATCTGATCCTCATTTTTGCGTTGGGCAGAGTGGCTTTCAAAGTACTGCCAGGAGAACCTGTGGGCCTCATAATGGAGATACCGCCTTATCGTATCCCATCACTGACTAGTGTAGCCAAGAAGACTTGGGGCAGAACTAAGGACTTTGTTCTTGGAGCATTTCCACTGATCATAGCCGGCAGCTTGATCATGCAACTGCTCATCACAAGTGATGTGATGGGGTCAATTGTTGGATTGATGGCGCCTTTGGTTGAAGATTGGCTAGGTTTGCCATCATTCACCGGGATACCATTGATCTTTGGAATCTTGCGGAAGGAACTGACACTGATCCTGCTTGCAGAGAGAGCAGGAACATCATTGAATCAAGCTCTAACGCCTGTACAGATGATAGTCTTTGGATTGGTTACAATGATCTATGTCCCTTGCATCTCTACCATAGCCGCGCTTGGACGGGAGTTTGGTTGGAAGAGGGCCACCGCTGTTAGTGTTCTCGACACACTCTTAGCTCTAATAGTAGGTGGAGTAGCGTATCGCCTTTTGCTGCTCTTTGTGAGATAAGAAAATGATGATCCCATTGCGTTTGCTATCTTGAGTGATTTCTGGCAGCTCATGGAGCTTGAAGGATTTTTCGGGCTATAGCTTTGCCAAGTTCTCTGGCTTTTTCCAGGTCTCCACTCTTGGGTTTTCCACGAGTCTCGACTGTTCCAATGACTTGAAAGTTGATTGACTCAAGTTGCTTCTTGACTTGCATAACGGCTCCTCCAGTCCAGCCGTAGTCCCCAACTATCCCGGAGATCCTGTCTCTCATTCTAGTCAGCTTCAGTAGCTCCAGAAACATGACTACGGGTGGAAAGGGGATCCCATCCATTGTCGGGGTTCCTAATACAATTCCAGTCGCGTCCAAGGCGTCACTTACGACGTAACTTGCATCCGAGACCGATAGATCGTAGACCGAAGTCTCAACGCCCTCAGATACAATGCCCTTAACCATTTCCTTAGTAAGCGCCTCAGTATTACCGTACATAGTTCCGTAAGCAGCCACGACCCTCGGAACAAGCTTCCTGTTAGCCCATCTCCTGTAGGGCTCTATTATTTGATCGGGGTAGCGATGAATTGGCCCATGGCTTGGTGCAATCATTTTCACGTTGAGTTTGTCGACTTTGTCCACGGCATTTCTTGCGGCTGCGGCTTGACCATATGGCGCCATAATTATCGTGTAGTATCGTTTTGATTCTAGTGGTAAAGTACCAACTTCGTCTGCGTACAGTTTTGAACTCGCGAAGTGAGCTCCGAAGAAGTCGCAGGGAAACAGTATCTTATCAGGTTCCAAATATGTGAACATGGTCTCAGGCCAGTGAAGCCAAGGCGCATCCACGAACTTGAGAATCCTACCCGAGAGATCTATCGTATCCATGTCCTTGACGGTTTGAATTCGACTTGGGTCAACCTCGTAGAATGCTTCTGCAAATTCCTTGCCCTTGACGCTTGTGATTAGAACAGAGTTGGATGCCACACCGAGAAGTCTTGGGATGCCCCCTGCATGATCTGCTTCGGCATGATTCATCACTACATAATCGATTCTTGCAGGATCCGTCACCAGACGTATGTTTTCGAGGAGTTCATTCTCGAAACCGGGCTGGGTTGTATCGATTAACGCGGTCTTCTCTTTGCCTTTGACTAAGTAGCTGTTGTATGATGTGCCGTACGGTAAACTGAAGACGTTGTCGAATATCCTTCTATTCCAATGCTTGACTCCAACTGAGAATACGCCTGGAACTAATTCCGTAATTTGTCCCATTTACTATCCCTTCAGCACTATTGCTCGTGCCCTAATCCACAGAAATCTCGAGTCAGATGCTAATTAATCTGATGTGTGACGTTTGAGAGCGCTATTCCACGGGCATCCTCCAATCCCAATTAATCGTTGCGGAGCCCACCTTGCATATAGGCGGAGATTTCCTCTTATGGTGTGATTGAACTATCATATTACAGAGTCTGCTTACAATATCCTTTGATACTCCAAGTTCGTCAGCAATCTTGTCTTCATCGTATCGTTCCTCAACTCGATAATACAGGACCCGATCGATCACATCATAGCCAACTCCAATCTCGCCCTCTGCCGTCTGGTCTTTCAAGAGTCTTGGTGCAGGCGGCTTGGTCCATATTCTCTCGAATGTGCCAAGCTTTTCCGCGAGATAGCGCACCTGAGACTTGTAAAGGTCACCTATCGGCAGAAGATCCACACCATGGTCACCGTATTTCGTTGAGTATCCGAGTAGAAGCTCAGACTTGTTGCTTGTTCCAATGACTTGAGCGTTACCTATGAGATTGGCATTCGCGTACAGGATTATCATTCTTACTCTAGCTTTTATGTTGCCGTATGCCAGAGGTTTCTTCAATCTGCCATTGGAATCTTTCTCAAGTAGCTCTGGAACCTGTATCGTGACTGCTTCGACTATTGGAGTGATCTCTATGAGTCTATTCTTGATCCCAAGCGATCTTGCAAGCTTCAACGCATCCTCAATGTCTTCTTCCGGCGTAACTCCCTGGTCTGGAAGAATAAGGCCGAGAACGTTATCTTTTCCCAGAGCTTTGACTGCTAGAATAGCTGTCACGGAACTATCTAGCCCCCCTGAAAGACCTATCACACCTTTCTCAGCATTCGTGTTCTTTAGGTGCCATCTTACAGCGTTGACAATATCTCGGCAAGTGCATTCCCAATCGAACTCAAGCTCTTTCGGAAGTTGGACACTCATGTCATCCTCATCTCGTCATATGCATTCAGATAGTCCTGCACGACTTCTCTCCGCTCGTCTCGGAGCATGGGGTTAAGTTGTCTCATCTTCTTTAGCCTGTACAGGTCTAGTTCTCCGACAACGAAGTCCTCCTCCATGTCTTTCGCCTTAGCTAGAATCTCTCCTTCTGGAGAGAATATCTTACTTCCGCCCCAAAAGTTTACCATGTCTTGACTCCCAGCAGAATTCACAAAGACGACGTAGGTGCAGTTCTCCACGGCTCTGGTCAATATTAGCGAGTCCACTATTGCTGGTTTTCTGAGGGTTTTTGGAGATGATGAAATTGCACAGACGAATTGAGCGCCTCTCAGGCATGCTGAGGCTACAGGCGGCGGATGCCAGAAATCTTCGCAGATGACTATTCCAGTCTTAACCCGTCCAACATTGGGCACATCCAGAACGAATGTGGGAACTCTCTCTCCAGCTGCAAACCATCTATGCTCCTCAAACATCCCATAAGTTGGGAGGTAACACTTTCGATAGCATGTCTGCTTAGTGCCGCTAGCTTCACCGACCAGAATCCTTCCGTGCCCAAGCACCATCGCAGAGTTGTAAAGAGTTCCATACTCGGTTTCTTCAACCATTCCTAGAATCGCATAGATGTCTGTCGTGGCTTTCATCAATTTTCCCAAGTAGGTTGCTTCCCGCTCAGCCATCTCCAAGAATATGCCCTGTGAGAGGTAGCCGGAAGTCGCGAGCTCCGGAAACACTACAACATCGGCGTTTGCGGCCCTAGCCTTTTCGACGTTTTCGAACACTTTAGCAAAGTTGCCTGCAGTATCACCCATCTTGGGGGCGGTTTGAGCCAGAGCCACCTTGAGTTTCATTAAAGTCTACCAAGGTGGAAATTTCGATCAAATATTATAAACGTTGCACAATCCAAACGTCGAACTCGTTGAAATAAGTAACAGGGAGATACTACCTAGATACTTCGTATTTCCCGATCGATCGGTTAGTGGAGTCAACTCATCCTCTGACAACGAACTCGCAGTCTATCTCGTCTGCAATCGTCTTACACTTGGCAACATCTACGTCGGTACCTCCAACAACTGACATTCTCACAATGAAGTATTTCTTGCAGTCTTTGGCGAACTTCAGAATGCCATCGTAAGCGTCTGGATATGATGGGTTGCAGAGAGCATCATACTTCTCTTTGTTCTCGGCGTTCAAGCTTATTGATATTGTGTCGACCCCAGCTTCTTTCAATTCTTTTGCAACATCTCGCGATTTGTAGCGGAGCTGAGCCTGTCCATCAGTGTCCAACCTGACTTTCACAAACGAGTACTTTTCCTTGATTCTTCGGGTCAAGTCTAAGATCAAGTCGAGCCTAATGCTTGGTTCTCCGAACCCGCACCATACAACTTGCTTGTCTGTGGGGCGAATCTCTTTTTGGAGTTCCTTCCAGAGTTCCTCTGTAGCCGGTTCTTTTTTCAAGTGTAGTACGTAACCTGACAAGCCTGGAGTAAATTGTTTTACGCAGAAGGTACAGTGATTTGTGCAGCGATTCGTTGCATTTATGTAGACTACGTCAGGACTTGGATCGTAGCGATAGACAATTGAACCGTTGGCCCTTCGGACAATTGAGTTCAAAGACACGCTCTCCAACATGTAGAAGTTGAGTTGATCCAGCAATCGAACAAATGTACTTTTTGCTTCACTTCTGTATTGAGTATATCAAGGTGTGATACGAATCTTTCATCCAGATGCCTGATCCAAGGAAAGTCTCCTCTGAATCTTTATAACCACCTCATCAATTGATGTGCCTTCTTCCGACCGAGGCATATACAGTGACTAAACTGCAAAGAGAACTGTTCATGGCCACTCTCATTTTGCTGATCTTGCTGGCAAGTTTTGGAACATGTTTCCCATTACAGAGGCTGCCTCGGGTTTCGAGTGAACCCTCAAACGTTTTCTTCTATCATAACCGATCGGAAACCTATCGCAACGAGAATGAGTCAATATTCATGTTCGATGGGGCGGACATAGAGTCTCCGCTAGGTACTGATGCGGCGAGGGTTCTTCTGAGATGCGCAATTATGCGTCAGATTCAGTATTTGTTTAGCACGTACACGGCATATGTCGGAGTCGTGCAATGGACTACGCCACCATTGTCTGAAGACTACATAGCCGGTGGCACGGTTACGATGTTCGCTTGGCTAAGCAGCGAAGATGTAGCCCCACAGATTTCTGGATACGGAATGGCGATCGCTGATCTGGATGAAAATGGTGACGTCATAGGCGATCTATTCTACAACTACAATTATGCTACTGGAAAGGCCATTTCCACAAATCCAACAGAATACACTATCAGCGTGAATATCAATCATGTTTTTCTCAAAAATCACAGACTGGCCTTTGAAGTCATAGTAGGATCCACTACCCAAGGATGGACTGCAAACGTATACTTCGACAGTCCAGACAGAAACTCTAGAGCGGTGCTTCCCGGCAACCCCGTTGTCGTTCCAGAGCTTAAAAATGGAGCTTCTGTTTTGGCAATGACCGTCATGGTGGCTGCGACGTTTCTTATCTGCAGAAAGAAACTGAAGCATACATTGAAGCGTGAGATTCATCTCAAAAGTAGCGTGCCACCAAAGTAGTGAGAGGCGTGATTATGCCCTGTGTAACTCCTCCACTCACTACAAGATTATTAGAATGATTGCAGTCTTTCCATGAAGGCAGTTTTTAAGTAGACGCATCCTCGACCACTATTAGATCTTGTATGGATCTAGACCTTCGAGAACGAGT
This sequence comes from uncultured Candidatus Bathyarchaeia archaeon, assembly GCA_964464765.1. Classification (GTDB taxonomy): domain Archaea; phylum Thermoproteota; class Bathyarchaeia; order 40CM-2-53-6; family CAVXDP01; genus CAVXDP01. The sequence goes on from CAYXJU010000015.1 coordinate 8,806, forward strand.
CTTTTGAACTTCCATACCCCTCTTGTTTCAATCCTCAATGATCTACCCTCACGATTTGCCAACTCGAACAGAGGATCTGCAAAGTACACTGGAATTTTCGGTTCGGAGACAATCCTCACGTAACCTTCGCCGATGGAATCTTCATCAGTGATGTTCACCGATATGTAGGGTCGTTTTCTGCAGAATGATGATGTGCATACTGGCGGCTTGTACTCCAAGCTTATCCTAATGCAGACCTTTCTCAGATTGGTCTCTCGAATGAATCTAATCGCGTCAACTGAAAGATTCAGATCCAAGTAATCAGATTCCTCTGCAACTCACCATTGGGGGGTTGAGTCGAAGATTACAGGAAGATGCAGACAGCTCCTAAAGAAACGGTTTTAGTCTGGAGACTATGTAGTCCCTTGGAACAGCACTGACTATAGTATCAACTAATGCGCCATTCTTCATTATGAGCAGCGTTGGAATACTTATTATCCTAAAACGCGCTGCAGTGGCGGGATTCTGGTCGACGTTCAATTTCCCAAAAGCAACTTTGCCGGCGAAATCTTTGGCGAGTTGTTCAATCACCGGCGCAATCATTCTACATGGTCCACACCATTCTGCCCAACAGTCAACTACTACCAAGGGATTTTGCTTCACGAAATCGTCAAACATTCCGTCACTAATGGTCGTAGGCGTCCCGGAAACGTTCGTTGGTGAATTGCTCCTAGCCATCATTTCACGCATCTTCTTGAGTCGAATATATTCAAGCTCATCCAATGTTATCCTCCTCAGTCTGTCTATTTCAACTCTTGTCTTTGCCAGCGATTTTTGGCAACTTTCGAATTGTAGAAATGCTCTGCTGCCGTTATGAAGAGGGTCAAGATGCTTGCTTCTTGAATTTTCTTTCGGTTCTTGATTACTATTACCTTTGATCCAGTTTGGAGCATTGTCATGTTGAATCCAATAGTCGTTTAGATGTTCTTAGGCTGCTTTAGCTTTTCAGAGCGGTTCTGCATCTTTCACTTACTCAAGGTCTATCTGCGCCCTTTGAAGCTTTCCAAAGTAATCTACGTAGACAGTTTTCGTCTCACTGAACTCGTTGATGCCTTCTATTCCTGCCTCGCGTGAGCCATTGCCTGAACTTTTGATTCCACCGAATGGAAGATGAACTTCGGCTCCAATAGTGCTGGAATTCACGTAGGTGATTCCCGCGTCGATCTTCTCAATTGCTTTGAATGCTGTTCTTATGTCTCTAGTGTATATGGCAGAACTGAGTCCGTATTCCACTGAGTTCATCGCGTGGATGGCTTCATCAAAATCTTCCACCTGAATGAGAGATACTACGGGACCGAAGATCTCCTCTTGGGCTATCGTCATATCCATCGTGACATCGGTGAAAAGTGTCGGTTCGTAGAAGTATCCTTTCATGGCGGGCCTTTTCCCACCACATAAGAGTGTGGCACCTTCCTCTACTCCGATCTTGACGTACCTTTCGGTCTTCTCCAAAGCGGCCGAGTTGACTAGCGGTCCTATGTCAGTTTGAGGATCGAGGCCGTTTCCCAGTCTAAGCTCTTGAATTCTAGCAATCAGCAGCTTCTGAAATTCATCTCGAATCTTCTTGTGAACAATAACCCTTGAAGCTGCGGTGCAACGTTGACCAGTTGTGCCATATCCTCCCCATATGACTCCGTCAACCGCAAGTTGAACATCGGCGTCATCCATGATGATTATCCCATTCTTGCCACCCATCTCGAGACCAACCTTTTTCAATCCAGAGTCTTTCAGAATCGCCTTTCCAGTATCCCTGTGACCGGTGAAGGAAATCCCTCTTATCTTGCGGTGTTTAACAAGGGCCATTCCAACATCGCTTCCCGGACCTGTAACGAGGTTAAGGACACCTCTAGGAACTCCGGCCTCTGCCAGGATCTCGACAAGATGGATGGCACACAATGGTGTCTCACTACTGGGCTTGAGAACAATGGTGTTGCCGCAAACGAGGGCAGGCATGATCTTCCATGCTGGAATTGCCATCGGAAAATTCCAAGGTGTTATCAATCCAACAACACCGACCGGTCTTCGTACAGTCATGCAGAACTTGTCTCTGAGTTCACTTGTGGTTGTGTGTCCGTAGAGCCTCCGTCCTTCGCCCGCCATGTACTCTGTTATGTCGACAGCTTCTTGTACGTCGCCGCGAGCTTCGACGAGCACCTTACCCATTTCCTGGGTCATAGTCTTCGCAAGTTCTTCCTTACGTGCTTCGAGAATCTCTGCTGCTCTAAGAAGGATCCTACCTCTCTTTGGCGCAGGTGTCTCACTCCATTTTTCAAAGGCGTCTTCAGCAGCATCGACCGCTTTGTTTACGTCTTCAAGGTTGCCTCGTTGAAATTGCCCTATCAATTCATCCAGGTTGGCTGGATTCATTCTGGCAAAGGTGTTTCCAGACTGAGACTTTATCCAATCTCCGGATATATACAACTCATACGTCATGCCAGTCACCGTCAGTCCTCAAGCCTAGACTGCTACATAATCGAATTCTATTGGTGAGATATTGGTTTTCTTCTTGTCCAGAAAAGCAGATTTGTGTTTCAGGTGTTTGGGACGAGTCTCAGACTAGAACCATGTTCTCTCTTATGATGGCGCTCTCATGGTTTCTGTATCCAAGGACCTTTTCAATCTGATCTGTATGTTTTCCCTTTATTTTGTCCAATTCTTCAGAGGAGTATTCAACAATACCTTTGGCAATCTCTTTATCGTTGTAGGTTACGGAAACGATAACTCCGGCGTCGAATTCTCCCTCTACTCCTAGAATTCCAGACGGGAGTAGACTTCCGCAATGAAGAAGTGCATCGTTTGCACCTTTATCGACCTTTACAACACCATGGCTCCCTGAAAATCTGATCCACCTCTCTTTGTTTGTAAAGCGTGATTTTGGAGCCTTGAAAAGGGTTCCAAGTCTTTCGCCCTCAATGATCCTGTCAAGGATACCTTTCTCTCGAGCATTGGCAATTATCATATTGCAGCCAGACTTCATGGCGATCCTTGCTGCTTCAATCTTTGTCTTCATGCCTCCTTTGCTCCTCCACGAGCCAGGGTCGCCACCAACTTGTTCTATGAGCGAGGTTATCTTCTCCACTTCAGTTATCAATCGAGCGTCTTTGTGGCGAGGATTCTTGTCGTAGAGTCCATTGACATCGGTGAGAAGGATTAGTAATCCAGCGTCGACTTTGGAGGCAACTAAAGCAGAGAGTTTGTCGTTATCGCCAAACGTTTCTTCAATTTCGTGCACCGAGATGGGATCATTCTCGTTGATTATGGGAATTACGCCCTGTTTTGTAAGAATCTCCATGGAGTTTCTCAGGTTAAGATACGTTCTCCTATTTGAGAAATTCTCGTAAGTTAGAAGTATCTGCGCAACTTTCAATCCATATTCCTTCAGTGCGCCTCGCCATGTTTCAATTAGAATGCTTTGGCCGACAGCGGCCGCTCCCTGCCTAGTAGGCACGTCTCGAGGTGTTGTCTTCAGGCCCAGCTCTTCCACTCCTGACCCTACGGCCCCAGAGCTTACAATAATCACCTCAAGCCCCCGACGCGTCAGAGTGCTGATTTGCCGAGCTATCTGTTGCATGTATCGCTTGTCGAGAGATCCATCTCGCTTTGTTAGAACTGACGTGCCAATCTTGACGACAACTCGCTTCACAGTACAAAAGTCACGCAAGGCTAGGTCATTCTTGTAATTCAGTTTCTTTGCATGTTGAGAGCTTTGTCGAGTTTCTTATGCGTGTAGGTTTTCGCGTTCTCTCCAATATATGAGGCGACCACTTGGCCGTTCCCCAGCACGACATATTTGTATGTTACGAGGCCATCAAGACCAACAGGTCCCCTTGCATGGGTCTTCTCAGTGCTGATTCCGACTTCTGCGCCGAAACCAAACCTGTATCCGTCACTGAATCTTGTGGACGCGTTGTGCAGTACAACTGCGGAATCAACCTCTTGAAGGAATTTGTGAGCGTTTCTCTTGTCTCGAGTTATTATTCCGTCCGTATGGTGTGAACCATATCGGTTTATGTGGTCTATAGCTTCCTCAAGTGAATCTACGACTCTTATTGAGAGAACAAGGGCAAGATACTCTTTTCTCCAGTCTTCCTCAGTAGCCGCTTTCAAGCCTGGAAGTATCTTTCGGGTCTCCGGGTCGCCTCTGAGTTCCACGTGGGCTTCCCTGTATCGTTGGGCCATATGAGGAAGGAACTTGTCAGCTATGTCTTTGTGGACAAGAAGAGTTTCCATTGCGTTGCACGCAGCCGGGTATTGAACCTTGGCGTCGTAGCATATCTCTACAGCCATATCTAGATCTGCATCTGCATCAACATACTCGTGGCAGATGCCCTCTGTGTGGCCGAGGACTGGAATCCTTGTATTGTCCTTTATGTATTTCACCAGTGCCCCTGAACCACGAGGGACAAGCAAATCCACATATTCGTCTAGTTTCAGGAGCTTATCAATAGCCTCTCTTGTCTCGACAAGTTGCACTGTATCCGCTGGAATCTCCTTGTATCTTTGAATCGTTCTCCTTATGAGCTCCGCGAGGAATTGGTTTGTTTGGGAGGCTTCCGAACCGCCTTTGAGGATGACCACATTGCCCGATTTTAGACATAACGCCGCTATCTGAACTAGCGCATCGGGCCGGGATTCGAAGACAGCCCCAATGACGCCTATTGGACAGGCCACTTTGTAAAGTTCAAGGTCTCTGTCCATTTCAGTAGCAAGCAAAACTCTTCCAACAGGGTCGCTGAGTTTAACAAGCGAGCGTAGACCCATAGTCATTTCATTGACCTTCACAGCATCGAGTTTGAGGCGCTTAACAAGTGGGGATGCAAGCCCGGCTTTTACTGCATTTTCTACATCCTTCGCGTTGACAAGTATGAGCTGATCTTTTTCATTGTCTATCTCTTCAGCAATCGCTTGTATGGCCATGTTCTTCGTTTCAGCTTCAACGATACTCATCCTCAGGGCTGCGGTTCGAGCACGCTCTGCAACTTCGACGACGTCCAACATGAATCCCCTTTCAGAATAACACCTGTCTAGTTGAACCATCACATTAAAAATGTTGACCTAATGCGTCCTGGCATGGGCTTTGTCACCAGTGCCTTCCCAATCTGATTTCTTGCACAATACTGAGCCTCGATCCCCCCCGCCCAGAAGTTTAATGAAGAACCTAGTTCATGTTTGACAATTGCCGAATATCAATTGTGAGATGATTAGGTTTGGATCAACTGCCGAAAGTAGCCGTCATTGGTGCTGGCAATATGGGTGAGGCTATGATCATAGGACTTCTGAAATCAGGTATCTATCACCCACATGACCTTCGCGTTGTGGAGGTTATTGAAAGTAGAAGAAGGTACATGAAAGAAAACTACCAAATAGAATGCGTAGATCTCAAAGAAGCTATTGCTTTTGCTGATGCACCAATCGTTGCAGTTGAACCACGACATCTCGAAGAAGTACTAGAACAAATGAAACCTGCATTAAAATCAGCTAAAATGCTAATCTCGATTGTTGCCGGAGTTGCGCTGGACACGTATCGCAAGCATCTGCCAAAGAATATCGCAGTTGTGAGAGTTATTCCCAACGTCACATGCATGGTTAGGGAAGCCATGATTGGTATATGCCCATCTGAGAATGCAAGCAAGGAACAGTTGGAGATGGCTAAGTCAATACTTGGTCAGTTGGGGCAAGTATTGCTTCTTGACGAGAAACAGTTGAATTCGATCACAGGTTTCGTTGGAAGCGGCCCGGCGTATGTTTCGGTGATGATAGAGGCCATGGCGGATGCTGGTGTCAGACTTGGAATAGCTAAAGACAAATCCCTATTGATGGCGGCGCAAACGATGCTAGGAACTGCGAAAATGGTTGTAGAAACAAAAGAACACCCCGCCAAGATCAAAGACAGAGTCACCACCCCAGGAGGAATCACAGCTGAGGGACTTTTGGAACTTGAAAAAGGTGGGCTCAGAGCAACCATAATATCTGCAATAAGCAAGGCTGCGGAGAAAACTGAGACTGTGGGAAAACAGTCACGTTAGTTCATAAGAAATCTTGTTCATATGATCAGTTAGCGTGACAACTTTGAGTTTTCAAACCTTCAATTGGTTAATGTTTTCTACTATGGCTTGAGCATATTCGGAAGTTCTTAACTTAGTCGCGTTCTCCATTTGTCTGGCTAGGTCATAGGTGACTTTTCCTTCGCTTATGGTCTTTTCAATTGAGTCTTCAATGATCTTCGCTGACTCATTCCAACCTATGTATTCGAGCATCATAACTGCTGAAAGCATCATGGATCCCGGGTTTACCTTATCGAGTCCAGCATATTTTGGTGCAGTTCCATGAGTTGCTTCGAAGACCGCTTTTCCGGTCATGTAGTTTATGTTGGCTCCTGGAGCCATTCCCAATCCACCAACTTGCGCTGCGCATGCATCTGAAAGGTAGTCCCCGTTAAGGTTCGGAGTTGCGATTACGTCATATTCCTCTGGTCTTAGCAGGATCTGTTGGAACATAGAATCGGCGATTCTGTCTTTGATCACAATCTTGCCTTCAGGGATCTTTCCATCATGGTTCTTCAGGACATCTTCTTCGGTGATTACCCTGTTCCCAAACTCTTTCGCGGCCTCGTACCCCCATGCTCGAAAGGCGCCTTCAGTGAACTTCATGATATTCCCCTTGTGAACCAAAGTCACATTTTTTCTACCTCGTTCTATCGCGTATTGAATTGCGGCTCTGACTAATCGTTTTGTACCCGTAGCGCTGATCGGCTTAACACCTATTCCCGAATCTTCTCTCACTTTCTTTCCCATCACATCCGAGAGGAAAGAAATAAGTCTCTTAGCTTCCTCGGATCCTTGGGGCCATTCAATGCCAGCATAAACGTCCTCAGTGTTTTCTCTGAATACCACAACATCGAGGAGTTCTGGGTGCTTCACGGGAGCCGGCACCCCCTTGAAGTATCTGATGGGTCTTACGCAGGCGTAGAGATCCAGTTTCTGTCTCAGGGTAACGGTCAACGATCGAAATCCTCCACCTATGGGGGTCGTGAGCGGCCCCTTGATAGTGATGTTGAAATAGTCAATGGCGTTGACCGTGTCATCCGGAAGCCAAGTATGGAACAACTTGTTCGACTCTTCACCCGCATAGACCTTGAGCCAAACTATCTTCTTACGATTTCCATGAACCTTTGAAACAGCGGCATCCACAACTTTCTTTGTGGCAGATGAGACATCAGGTCCAACGCCATCTCCATGGATAATTGGAATTATTGGCCTATCCGGGATTACAAGTCTCCCATTTTTCGATTCGATGCGTTCGCCTTCGGATGGTATTTCTAGTTTGTCGAACTTCATTCTGTTCGCCAGTCATCGAGTTTTCATTTGCTTGTTGATCTCGTGTAGTTCAGCAGGCCACCTGCCACCAAGATCTTTCTGAACCTTTCACTCAAGTTGTATACGACTTCAAACTCTTTCCCCAAGGTTACATTGTGACAGATCAAGGTGTCTTTGCCTTCTTCAAGAGCGCTCTTCACATCTCTGATCTGAAGGCCATCTCCTAAGTGGAGATTTTCATAGTCTTGTAGTGTCTTGAATGTGAGCGGCACTATTCCAAAGTTCACTAGGTTTGCCTCATGAATTCTGGCAAACGATTTTGCGATCACCGCCTTCACTCCCAGATACAATGGAGCGAGCGCTGCATGTTCCCTGCTGGATCCCTGCCCGTAATTCTCTCCGCCTATTATGAACCCGCCATTCTTTTCCTTCGCTCTCTTCACAAAGTCTGGGTCAACCGATTCAAACACGTGCTCTGCCATTGCTGGAATGTTACTTCGGAGAGGCAATATTTTTGCTCCAGCAGGCATTATATGGTCGGTGCTCACGTTATCTCCAACTTTGATCAAGACTTCCCCTGAGAGATCTTGCGAGAGTTCTCCTCGTGTTGGAAGTGGTTTGATGTTTGGTCCCCTGATTATCTGGACGTTTTCAGGGTTACTTGATGGTCTAAGAATCATGCTGTCGTCTGGAGTGATTGCTAATGGAAGGCGGATCTTCGGAGGGGACTTCATCTTCCTTGGATCGGTCAGCACTCCCTTTATCGCGGACACGGCGGCGATCTCTGGACTTACGAGATAGACTTCCGCATCTCTGGTTCCGCTTCTGCCCTCGAAGTTTCTGTTGAATGTTCTGATGGAGATTCCGCCTGAAGGTGGCGCCTGCCCCATTCCTATGCACGGGCCACATGTTGCTTCTAGGACCCGCGCCCCTGCTTCAAGTAGACTGTCCAAACCACCGTTTTTTGCCATCTCAACGAGGACCTGCCTCGACCCCGGCGAGATAATGAGACTCACCCCAGGATTGACTTTCTTGCCCTCAAGTATCGAGGCAACAGTCATCATGTCTCTGAGAGATGAATTGGTGCAACTTCCAATAGCGACCTGGTCAATTTCTATCCCTTCCACTTCAGAGATTTTTGCCACATTTCCTGGACTGTGCGGTTTTGCCACGAGAGGCTCAAGTTCATTCAAGTCGATCTCAAGGCTTTCGTCGTAAACCGCATCCTTATCGGCTGACAGTGGTTTCCAATCCTTCCTGCGTTTCTGGAACCTTAGAAATTCAAGAGTGACCTTGTCAGACGGGAATATGGAGGTCGTAGCACCCGTTTCTGTTCCCATGTTCGTGATGGTTGCTCGTTCTGGCACTGATAGATTCCTTATCCCCTCACCCTTGTATTCCAGAGCACGCCCCACACCACCTTTCACCCCCAGCCTTCGAAGCATCTCAAGAACGACATCTTTGGCAGAAACCCACGGCAGAAGCTTTCCACGAAGTTCAACACCAACTAATTCGGGCATCTTGAGATAGAAGAGACCTCCCCCCATCGCAACTGCTACGTCTAGGCCTCCCGCTCCTATTGCAAGCATGCCGGCTCCTCCTGCTGTTGGAGTGTGACTGTCGGAGCCTAGAAGGGTATCACCTGGAACAGCGAATCTTTCCAAGTGAACTTGATGACATATTCCGTTTCCCGGTCTTGAGAACAAGATCCCGTACTTTGATGCGATCGATTGTAGGTAAAGATGATCGTCGAAGTTTTCGAATCCTGTCTGAAGCGTATTGTGATCCACATAGCTTACTGAGAGTTTCGTTCTCACCTTGGGGATTCCTAGGGCTTCAAATTGTAGGTACGCCATTGTCCCAGTTGCGTCTTGAGTGAGCGTTTGATCTATTCGTATTCCGATCTCTTCACCTGGAACAGGTTTGCCTTCTGCACAATGCTCGGCAATTATCTTTTCGACTAAGGTCCGACCACTCATACGAACGATCCCCAACTAGCTAGAGAGGAAGAACTTCATATCTTTATGTTAGGTCCAACTAAACGTAGTCTCTGTCAAAGCTTCAATTTTGGAGAAGAGATCTTGAAGAGGACAAAACGGGATTTGGATAAGATCGACAAGAGAATACTCTCGATACTTCAAGAGGACTCTAGAAGAAGCTTCGTGGATCTAGCTAAAGATCTAGACTTGTCGGAGACTGCGATGAGAAACCGATGAAGAAGCTTGTGGATACACACATCATTAAGAAGTTCACACTCCAATTAGATCAGGATAGAATAGGTAAATCCGTCTCGTCAATAATATGCGTCAGGATTGGTGGAGA
>CAYXJU010000016.1:0-17133 GCA_964464765.1 uncultured Candidatus Bathyarchaeia archaeon
TTGGTGAGAACAAGTTGTCCTTTTAGTGCTTGACCCATTCCAGGCTTTTCTTTAGAGTAGAATCCCACATCAGCTTTTCCCACAACATTTTCAGACAAGAATCTAAATCTCCTTAAGTATTCCACACAACTCTTGTAAAAGTTCCTTGGCATTATGTTTGACGAACTAGGATATTTACCCATTCATCATCATAATGGACTAATAAAGGATACCTAAAAGACAAACAATTTTTCATCTTACATATAGGCTGTCGGAAAATTGGTTTCTCCGACTTTTGAGCTCACTGGCTTGTAGGCCATGTCGTCCCCACTATGGACCTGAAAGATGAGCCACATTTGGAGCAGATTATTTTCCTAACCTCGACGTTAAAAACAACAGTATTACTGTGCAGCCGATGATTGGAAGTACGTCGACCCATCGAGGTTTCTTGTGGAATGCCAAGTAGAGTGCCATAACTAGGCAGGGCATTGTAAATACTGGGAATAGGAAAGCCACGAACAGGGCTAGAAAGAGGCGCCATCCCCCCGCTCCCTCTGTGATGAATGGTGCCGTAAGTAGAAAGATGGTAAATACTGTACCAATGATTCTGCTCGCAAAAAGTAATCGTAATCTGGTTGCAGAGTAGACTATAGGCTCCTTTCTAGGGTGGTGATGCAGTGACTTTGATTGTAACATGCTTCTCTTTCTTTTTATGAGGAGCTACAATACACACAACAACGCCTGAAATTAGAAGTATTGGAGTGATGATGAAACATAATACCACACTTGGTAGGAAAGGCTCTCAACAGGATTCATGACAGTGTTTGCGAGGAACAACCCACTGAATATGAAAAGCAGGAGCGCCAACACTATCATAATCGCACCCTTTCGTCGTGTAAATTTGAGTCATCAAAATCCCCCTTGAGTCTCTCCATGTGGAATGTAGTACGCAACTCTTTCAGTTTTATAGTGCCTCGTATGTGTGAGGCTCTTTTGAGGGGCGAGGGTCTCAGGCAGAGCTTCTTTGAACCAGTGTGGTAGGAACACCCAACAGTTTCTGACTAATCCTCGGAAGCTTCCGTCGACGATGTAGAATCGGGCTTTATCGTCTTCTGCTCTTATTGCTCTGCCGTAGGCTTGGATTACTTCGAGCATGGCTTGGTTGCTGTACCATTGTCTATGTCCCAATTCAAGGCGTCTCTTGACACGTTTATCGCTCAGGTCCGGGTAGGGAACCTTAAGCAGTATCTGAGCATCGCATATCTCGTATTTCCAGTCTTGGCCCTCGCTGAAAGCGACTGAAACAAAGATCTTTCCACGTGAATGTTTCCACTCGTCCAGTTTTGCTTCCCGGTCTCTATTAGTATGTACAATTAGCCTTGGCTTGAGGTCTTCTGGAATGTTCTGTGCTAACCATTGTTGGTGGTGGTAACTGTGACAGTGTATGGCAACGTTGCCGCTCTCTTTTCGCAGGATCTCTTCTATGGCGTGGAGGGCTTTCTGCTTGTTGTTGTCCCATTCGTCTCTCGACAGGGCTCCCACGGTCTTGTCAATTATTGGGCGGTTCTCGACAGGGAAGGTGCTGGGAGCTTGGAGTAGACATATCTCATCGTCTTTCAGAAGGCTCTTGAGGCCTGTATACTCTGCGTATTCTTGGGGATCCAGGATTGTGGCGGAGGATACGATGTAGTGTCTTCCCCGTTTCCAGACTAGTTCCTTCATGAATTCCCTTGCGAAGACTGGATGCAAGGATAGCTGGTCGTTTTGAATCTGCCATATCCACTCGGTTTTTGATGATTCATAGAGGCGGTAGTTGGCCAGGTAACGTTCAGTGTTCTCTATGTCTCTTGCCTGTATGGGTGAGAGTCCGGTTGTTTCAGCCATGGTCTTGGCTTGCCTGAGGATCTTCCGCAATTTCTCTTCAAGACGTCGCAGCAACTCCTTGAGTTGAGTCTCTGTTTGGATCTGCCGAAGTTTGGGGAGAAACTGGCCGTAGACGTCTCTGGGGATGGTGTGTGGTGTGACACGTACCGAGACCTGGTTCAAGCATTTATCCTCAATGTTGTGGGCCTCATCCAAGATGAGCAGATCTCTTGTTCCAAGGTACGTCTTGGTCAGACCTTCAGTCTGGCTTTCTGCCACGAGGTAGGCGAAGCTTAACAGTACACTCTGTGCGTTGAGAGCCTTAACCTTCTGTCTCCAGTATGGGCATACCTCGAAACGTTCTGTGCATGCATAGTCTTCAGTCACGCATTTGCCCACGTATACGCTTCGATGCTCTTGATGGTGGCACTGATAGTTCTGTCGGCCCTTGATCTCCACGAATCTTGACCGTAGACATGGATCATTCATTGTCTGATTAATCAATGCAAGTTGTGGAGTGGAGTAGAAAGAGTGCGTTATGTGGGCGAAGGCAGCGTTCACATATGATTTGCCGAATCCTGTTGGAGCGGCTAGAATGATGCATTTCTTTCCGGTTCTAAATGCTTCAACGATCTTGGTCAAGACTTCTTCTTGATAGCGCCTGAGTGAGCTGCCTGGAAAATGTTCAAGCACATCTTTCTTGGTGATTTCTGAAGGCAGCCTTCTAATCCTTGACGGACTATACGCACATTTCGGACACTCCTCTCTCCTACGGGAGAGGTAAGCTCCACACTTCGGACAGAACTTCACCAAGACTGAACATCCCAATGTACGCCCATGAGCTAGTTGAGGTCATCAGCGACTCTTTTCATGAAGGTACTTATGTAGATGTTTGCTGTTCTGCTTGATGCTCGTTAACCTCCAGGAGCTTCAGTTTGAAATCTAATTTGCTCTCTCCCTTCCACATTATCTTTCCAGCCAACTGTTTGAGGTGTTCAAGACACCTCTCAACCCGATCATGGCTGCTTCCTTTTTCGTTCTGCATTCTTCCCAATGCCTGTTTTGCGGATACCGCAGTCTTCTCATTGTAACTGTGAATTTTAATATTCATTGGGACTTTCAATAGATCTCTAGGCTGTCGGAAAATTATCCTAAACATATTCAGCTCTGCCTGTGATTTGATGGCTTGCTCTGCCACGATTGCACATTCTCTGAAGAAAAGGGAGGAAAAGGATAGGCCTCTGCCCACGGTCTATGCGGTACACTGCGGCCTTTGGAATACTGCTGCTGTGAATGGGGAGCCTTCAGATGAAGCTTGTGAAGTTCAGAGAGAATAGGGACAGCGAGCTTGCCTGTCCATTCCAAACGTGTTTCTCAGGATGATCGGTCTTTTATGTGGACGATACTTTTTTGTATCGGAAATTATTAAACGATACCTAAACATATCGGGTGGGCAGATGAACCTCCTTGACAGTAAGGTCCATGACAGGATCCTTGAAAAGAAGAAGAGACTAGACTCTCACCGCCCCCTACCACAATCCACAGTACGCAAGATCCAGCAGCAGATGGAGGCTGAGTACATCTACAATTCCAACGCTATTGAAGGCAACACGCTGAAGCTGAGAGAGACCCAACTAATACTGGAGAAAGGAATCACTATACAAGGAAAGAGTCTTCGAGAACATTTGGAGGTTAGAAACCACCCCCAAGCCATCAAATATATTGAGAGAATCACGAAGCGCAGCCTGAAAGAACAGGACATCGTCACCCTCCACCAGATAGCCATGAAAAGCATTGAGGATGATGCAGGCAGATATCGGACCACAGAGGTCAGGATAGGAGGGGCAGACCTCATACCTCCACCAGCCTACGAGATCCCACAGCTAATAGGACAGTTGGTTGGCTGGTACAACCAGAACCCTGACGAGCTACGGCCGATAGAGCTGGCCTCTCTACTCCACCACAGACTCGTCCACATACACCCCTTCCACGACGGAAACGGCAGAGTCGCAAGACTACTCATGAACCTGACCCTCATCCGAAACGGCTACCCATTAGCTGTAATCCTGAACGTGGATCGAAAGAAGTACTATGACACATTGAAGCGAGCGGACAACAAAGATCCGGTTTCCTTCGTGAATTTTGTAGCCGCAGCAGCAGAGCGTTCCTTAGACCTCTACCTGAGAGCACTCGAACCCACAACAGAGAAGAATAAACTGTTGACACTTAAAGAAGCCAGCAAAGGATCTCCCTACAGCCAAGAATACCTCAGCCTCCTGGCTCGAAGAAGGAGGATCGCCGCCGTAAAGATTGGGAGGAAATGGATGATAACAAAGACGGCAATACAGCAATACCTGAAAGAAACAGAAACAAAAGGTTCCAAGTGACGTGATGAGAGTATGTCTCGCAGTTGCCCAACAGCAAAGCGCTAATCAAGGGTTCAAACGTTAACGGCGGAGAGCTTCAGCCACAGATCAATCCTGCTCAAAAACTCATCAACCGTTAATCTGTCCTTCTCTACCAGCAACACCCTCTGCAATGGATGATCCTGCGGAAGCTGCAAGGCAAACTCCTTCAACCGACTAATATCTACAATGCTCATGCAAAGTCTACTGAGTAGGGTATTTAAACAGCAGGAGCTCTCGAGGAAGGACCACATCAAAACGGGGCCTGCCCCTTTCTAAACTGCTACTGAACATCACGTTGTGCAGTCACCGTTGGGATGCTAAGACCGGAGCAGCAGGAATCAACTTACACTGGAAAAACGGTTCGATCTAACTGGCAAGTCCAGATCAAAGTGCTAGCGTATTCAGTACAAGCACCATGTCGACATGCAGACATGCTTTCGATGTCTTCGTATAGTGATATATGCCCATTGGTGACATAATCTAGTGCGTCGCGAGGCAAGTCGTTGCCTCGACATTTGCCAATCATGAAACTGAATGTTCCCCATATAGATCAGAACGATCCCTATTCCTGTGTTCCAATATGCCCCAAAATGGTTCTGACTTACCTTGTTATTGAAAACAAGATCAGGGTGCCTGACCTGACTCTGGATCAGATTCGCAAAGCAGTAGATACACGGATTGATGGCACTAATTTGGATAACGTCTCAAAGATCAACCGGAAACTCGTTCGTGGGGCTTCTCATAGGGTGGAGTTCATGACTAGTGAGGGCAATGCTTTTGACGTTATCAAAAGAGAGTTAGCGGAAGGAAGACCAGTCATAGCATGGATCAGGCAGACTTCCGACGAAAGGGTTTTAGGTCATTCTGTAGTAATCACAGGACTTGATGAGGCCAGCTTAACCATCACATATGACGACCCCATGGAGGGAGAACGTACGCAGAACATCCCCACTTTCATGCGTGAGTGGGACAACAATGCAAATGTCCTAGTAATGGTGAGAGTGGACAGAAAGCCTCCTCAGATGGAGTTGGAGGATTTTCAAAATGCAAGCCGATAAAGTGATTCAATCGTACGTAATTCACAACTATGGCAATCTGGTTACGCCTAGCGAGGCTAAGTTTGACCAGCAATCCAAGACATGGGTTGCTGAACTCAAGGCGGATTATCCACGGATAATTAGAGATGATTTGAAACCTAAAGAGAGAATCTTGAAGTTCCTCGCCTTGAGGCAACTTGGTGAAGTGCGACTAACAGAAGACCTTCGAGTCTCAGAGGCTACAACAAGAGATGAATGCATCAACAAAGTAGACACATTACTGACTCGATGGCGACAGGTTGCTGAGGAAATCATTGTAAGTGCGTCAGCATCCCAGTTAGCCAAAATAGGAATGGTGAAAGATACGCTTAACCCCATCGTCATGATCATTTCGAACTTTCTGCGGAAGAGCAAAGAAACAATCACCTTCGACGAAATCGAAACCGAACCGAGACGTCACAGAATGATGCAGTATTTCAATTTCCTAGCGCATATCAAGTTGCTAGAACCGACGAGCAAGGGCTTTCAATATTCGCCACTCTTCGCTCAAATGCGACAGAGCTCACCTAATAGCGAGGAGTTCAAGAATGCAGTTGTCGGATACATATTGAAAAACTATTACACAACAATCAAAGGGGTCTTCGCAATATCACGTTTCGAGCCTTTCGTTCACATGGACAGTTGCTACTACATCCCCGCCCTACAGGCCGAGGAGATGCTTGCCAAAAAAGAGGATTCTCTGATAGACCAGTACTCTGATTGGTATGGGGGGGCATCTCAAATGCGTCTAAGATCGATACTCGACGAGCTTGTCAGAGTCGAAGTTCTGAAGCGTGAAAATGATTTCTACTATGGCCAAGACACAGTATGGAATGACATGTTGTCCCTCAAGGATCGCCTACCGGCAGAACTCATGCCGCTCAGGGTCTGATCCTTCGTCTAGGCGCAATATCATCTGAAATGGTTTGCGTCTGGTTGCAGAAACAGGTGGTCAGCATGATTCAAGGAGACTTCGGTTAGTCTGAAGAAAACGTTAGCAAGGACGAGAAACAGTCTTTTTGGTCCGCCAGTAAATGGCTTCGTTCAAGTTTTCTGTCTGGTGTATAGTCTTATTGACCTACTTGTAGGAAACACCACATAAGAGACGGAACAGGCAAATGGGACTAGAAAAAGCCGAGTTCTTCCTCCAGAAAATGCGAGAGTTCTACGGTAACCCAAAGGAGTTCAACTACTACTTGAGTGCTTTCTTAGCGGCTCTTAGAAGTATTCCCGAATATTTGTTGGAGGAGTACAATGGCAAATATGGACTGAACATTCCAATGGCCAAAAAATTAACTCCAAAATTGTTCGAAGACAGAGCTAGACTTATTGGTCACAAGAACGCTCTGCAATTCATCGAGTTTTGGAAGGGGAAGATGCAGCAATTTGGAGAAGACTCTGCTGGTTCGCTGCTATTCTCCAAGAGGAATTTGGATATTCATAGAAAACCAGTCAGACCAGATCTTGTCAAAGTCATGATTCCCGTGACCGTTACCGTACAAGCAAGCATTAGAGCTGAGAAGTACGATCAAGAAGGGAAGTTTGTCGAAGTTCGTGAAAGTCCTAGAGAGCCTCCGCCAAAAGTGGAAGAGACAAAGGGGTCTGTTGACTGGTTCTTCAAGGAATATGAAGATGAGCCGATAATTACGATTTGCGAGAGGTTTCTAAAGCTGATGAAGGATTTCATTCGTGAGGCACACGAGAGTTTTCCTCCGTAATTCCTTCCATGAAGGTCATTTGCTCGCCGTCAGTTATGCTGAGAAGAACTCAACTTAGCCCCTACTTGAGTTACCAGAACCTGAGCTTACTACCTGAATTTTGACATAAGCATACTGTCAATGTATCTCTACATCAAAATAGTGGCAGTGATTGGCTCTACCAACACTCTACATACAGCTTCTAGGTGAGCTTCTTCACCTTTGAAGACGCCCTGAGACTGGTGAGTGACAAACATCTGACGAGTGTGAAGCAATACAGGCTCACTAAAGGAGGACACATTAGACTGGTGAAGAGAGGGTGGTATCAGATAGTGCCCATCCAGTATCTCGACAAGGAACTCCTATTCGGCAGTTGAATGGATCCACACTTCCAGAGGGCACAGCATTTAGGTGTCATACTAGAAGAATGGCTTCAGAATAGGTTGTAGGCCTTACAAAGAAACCTGACCATGCAGCCAACAGCAATCACAAATAGAAGAAAGTACGACCATTCAATAGGGCCAGACCGTTGAAGAGCTATCCTCAAAGTAGCGGTGACATGTTCTGTCAAACGGGAATCTGTTAGATATATAGTCAGATATATGGTGAAGATGGGATGTCCAATTTTCCCCCAAAGAGATGAAGTAAATTGGAGAGGACGATTGTCTTCTGGTTCGGTTTGACACTTCTCAGTCTGGCTTCAGTGGTCCTCTTTGGGATAGTCTGGATGGTGGCTGTGGTCATGTACCCAGCGAATCGTATCGAATTCCTTAAAGGGTTAGTTCCTATAATCGTGGGAGCTTTCGTTTTCCTGTTCATAGGGATAAGTATGATGAAGTCGTCATACCAAGCCACTAAACCAAGAGGAGCTTAACAGCAAGGAAGAGCGTATTCAAGCCATTTTGCCAGCGAGACAATGACTTATGGTTAGCCTAAAGATCTAGAAAGTTTCGAATGGCTGCATATAGACTAATATTCCATCTCACAATGAGGTTGAGGAACGAGATTGGTTTATTCTATATCAAGAACGTCCGGAGTCATGGGCTTTGTCGACATTGCCTTCGGATACATGCTTACACAACTGTATCTCTCTATTTCAGGCATCTCATTGCAGGAGCAGCCCTCCATCTCAACTGTTTTCGGCAGCTTGGGCAACTAATATACGTCACAGCATCCAAAGGGAAACCGAGAATATTCCAATTGACCCCAAACGGCCTACTCTTAGCTTAGCAAACTCAACTCTCTAGGAAAGCAAGGCTAGGAAGGCAGCATGAAATTCTGGGCATGCTCTGGTTCTATTCTAGATTCTTTTCTCTTCCTCAGCTTCTCTATCAATCTTCTTGTTGTCTTTTTTCTTCTTGCGCATGAACTCAAGGAACCATATCATGTCACGGATTTTAGGGTCCATCATGTACCGACTTCGATTCACTTAGATATAGACTCGACGGAATCACACCAATAGCTCCTGTATTCTTTAGAGACTTCATCTCGTCCACATTGACTAGTTTGTATTGGGCCCAAGTTGGCTTTCTCTGTTGGTTGACATAGAGACATCCTCGGCAGCCATCAAAACAAGGGGTGGCGTTACTTATCCGGTTTACGTTCAGATGATTTACACACCCATGGCTGAAGTAAGTTATGCTTCCATCAACGATTTGTATCTCTCCCTTGTGAGATATTCTCCAGCCATTGTAAGCGGCCTCGGATACTTGACTGGTCGAGAGGGTGCTGGGTAGTCTTCGTCGGATGGGTTGTCCTGTTACCTTTCGTCGGATGAAACCGCAAAACGGCTCTGTTGCCTTGATGGGACAATCTTCTAGCTGTTAGCCGTCGGGTCGGCTGGGATGCCTAAGTACATATCGACTGAAAGCTGCCCACAAGAGCTAAGTATCGAACTCCGCCTATCATAAGGTGGACAAGGTGTAGGTGGCGATGTCCAAGAAATCTTCTGGCAAAAAGTATTCTTCCGAACACTGGAATGAAATCACTAAAACACTTACTGCTCTATGTGCTCAACACAAAAGATCGCACGCACATTCCAAGTAAGTCTGGTCTAGGGTTTGACACTCAGCGTCAAGGCATTGGATGTTGAGTCTCAGCCATTAGTACCAATAGACTGTAGTTCCCGTCGAAGGGATGAAGGCCATCTGTCATGAGTTCAAGCGATCATATAGCAGTCATCTTTGACTTCGACGGTACACTAGTACCCGACTCAGTAACCAAGTTACTCACTGCCCATAAGATAGATCCTAGGAAGTTTTGGCTTCAGGAAGTGCGTGCGTTAACTGACCAAGGTTATGACCAAGTTCATGCATATTTGAATCTGATCTTGAGGAATATCGGTGCTGGCAAACCCCTTGGGGAGCTTACGAATGCTGATCTAAGGAAGTTTGGTTCAGGACTAGGTTTCTATTCTTGTCTTCCACGTCTCTTCAATGATCTTAGGGCAATTGCCAAAAAACATACTGACATCGACGTAGAATACTACGTAATATCGAGTGGGTTGCAGGACATAATAGACGGCTCCAAGATAATACGTAAGTACTTCAGAGCTACCTATGGCTGTCAACTTGCGGGAGACAAGGAAGACGGCGTTCTTAAGTACATAAAGCGAGCAATAACTTTCACCGAGAAGACACGGTACCTCTTTGAGATAAACAAGGGAATAGATCCCTCTAGGAGTCTCAGAAATAGTGACAGTGTCAACAAAGATATACCATACGAAAAACGCAGAATACCCTTCTCTAACATGATATACATTGGGGATGGACTGACCGATATCCCATGTTTTTCACTAGTCATGAAGGGATTGGGCTATCACGAAGGTGGGCATGCATTCGGAATTTTTGACCCTGCAGACGAGAAATCGGCAAGAATAGCCCTAGAGAAGCTTCTGGAGACTAGACGAGTAGCATCTACACACGCTCATAAATATGGGAAAAAAGATGAGCTTGGATCGCTTCTCAGGGCCACGGTGAAAACGCTTTGCTCCAAAATTGATAGCAAAAGAGAGCAACCATACTAGGGAACACCACCATGTGTTGTCTAAGGTTTAAGTGTGGCTGAACTTGAGAATTAACGTGTGGCCCCTATGACTATCATAGTTGGTTTGAAATGCTCCGATGGCGTAGTAATGGCGTGTGATAGTCAGCAAGAGTTCGGTCGTGGTGTAGCCGTCAAACGCCTCAACACTGGAAAAATCTACTTTCTTGATAAGCGGTTTGCAATCGCAGGTGCGGGAGTGTCTGCCCACATCGAGAAAGCTGTGGATGCCATAGACATAGGAATAAAAGAGGGGAAGAAGCATAAAGCTGGCGCTGATCTAAGCGAAGATGAGTGTGTTAATGCGATAGAAAAAGCAATTACCGCAGTGTACAAAGAATACAATATCGATCGAGCAAAATTTCTTGAGGAACCCAAGGAAAAAGAGTTCTTTGCACCTATCCTCATAGTCGGCTGTATTGAAGCAACGAATGGTGAAGGCAATAGCTGTCAAGGCAATCCTTGTCTATTTATTGTGCACAGCGAGGGAATCGTTGAGAAGATCTCTGACTATGCAACGGCTGGAAGTGGTGCTGCCTATGCAGAACTGCTTCTGAAGGACTACTATAGTCTAGAGATGAGAGTTGAAGAAGCGATGGCTCTAGCAGCTTATACCATAGAGGAGGTTAAGAGCATCGATCCTAGTTGTGGCGGAGACACCAGAATTGCACTAGTGCGATCTGATAAGGGAGTTGAGGAGTTGAGGAGTTGGATAAGAAACATATAGGAGACCTAACGCTTAGAGTGGTACCAGCGTTGAATATGATGGCCAGAGACCTTGTGCCGAAGATTTTGAAAGGAGAGATAGATGAAGATGAGCTTCGAAGAATCTTGGAAAAAAACAAAGATTGAAATCGAAACGATGTCGTGGGATAAGTATTTCAGCAAAGAGCCTTTGACAGAGGTTATCAAAAAGGCAGTTGCAGAAAGCTTCGAGAAGAGACGCTAGAATCCTTCTCAATTAGCGTTCTTGCCCTCATGACAGCTTGCGTTTTGGATCAGCGTAAGCCACTTATTCTTCCCCTCAACTTTGATTCCACACGCTTCGGCTGGCGTCTTACCTTCTAGAGCTTCATGCGGTCTAACATAGTTGTGGAATATTTGATATCCCTTCAGGATCGGAGTATTAGGCTTCTTGAGTCCTCGCATGACTTTCTCTCTGTCTCTAACTTCTCCGTTTAGCCGTTCCATCTTGTTGTTGTTACGTTGTCCCTGAATCGTGGTGTGTCTGATGTGTTGGGTTTTGGGGTAGTTGGTTGTCCAGAACTCTTTCATGTAGGCATGATGGTAAGCGGGTAGCCCATCTGTGATGAGGAATAGGGGTTTCTTGCCTGTGAGTTGCCTTCTCGCATTGAATAGGTCACGGACATCATGAGTCTCTTTTGAGTGTGCTACTTCTTGGGCTATCCAAAATCTTGTCTCATCATCCATCAGGGCGAACAAGTACTTCATGTTGCCTCTGATCTTGACATAGAGTTCGTCTGCCCTCCATGTGTCTGAGACTTTAGGTGTGATCTTGTCTAGGTACTCTTCCATCAGAGTCGTGTACTTTCGTATCCAATTGAATACTGCCTTGTGGCTCACATTCATGCCTAGAAGTCGCAGAGACTTGGCTGTGTTTCTCAGTGATTCACCACTGAAGTAAAGTTGCATGGCGGTTGTGATTCCTTGAGGGTTGTGCTTCATCCTCTCGAAACCAATGTTGATCGTGAAGTATTTTCCGCATGATTTGCAGTTGAACTTCTGAATGTTTCCATACTTGTTGTGTCTGATCCCATCCTTGACAATCTCGGTTGATTGGCAGAAGATGCAACTGTGAAACTCGGTGATAGGTTGAATGACTCTTGCCTGAACTTCCGTTCTCAGTTTGCGACTGAAATCTACAGCCCACAGATGCTTACACTTGACATTTCGGTAGATATGGTCTGGACATGAGCAGACCCAGCCTTTCTCGGTTAGCTTGATGCTATAGACTCCGTTATTGGACTGGGACTTGACCCTGTAGAAGTGGTCGGTAATTCTTCTGATCTGATCGGTGGATTCCGCTATCGCCCTACCCCGTTCCATGCGGAAGTTGAATTCTAACATCTCTCTATCAAGATATCTCTATATCCTTACATAGATATAAGTCTATCGCTATGTCTCTAAATCTTTAAATATAGAAGGCTCTATATGAATCTACAGGTGATTTCAGACGGGCAAGATGAATATCGTTTTGCACAAAGACTTGGAAGAACGATTTCGCAAGGCAGTCTTCGAGAAAAAAGGTATGAAGAAAGGAAACATCAGCGAGGCGATAGAAGAGGCGCTGGAAGAATGGATCAAACAACGAGAAACCAAGAAGAAGACATGAGCCAGATTTTGAATAAAATTGCTGATTCAAAGGCAAACTTTCAGGCTTTGCTCAAGTCACATATAGATATGCTTGAGAAAACTTCTGAAGATGTACAAGGATACATCTCTGTTTTAGAGGCGTCGGACACATCAGGAAAAGAGGCAATCACACTTGCCCACTTCAAATGCTTACTCGAAGTTGAACTTCGGACAATTGGATTCCTTTACGGGGAACTTAAAGCAATCTATGGATGGCTAGGCCCTCTTATTGAAGGTAATTTTGATGACGTTGAGAATTGGATGGCGGTTCAAAGAGCGTTTGAAGAGTTGAAAGCAAACATGATTGTCACCACGGATGCTCATGGTAAACTCAGCATGATAGAAAGGGATCTTAATACTCTGAAAAGAAACATTAGAACTCAAACACGCAAATACAAGAACGTGCTAGATTTTCTGGAGCTAGCAGCGAAAAAGGCCGAAGAACAACGAAGAAAGGTTGAGGAGGGGTTAGAGTACATTGGATGACATAGAGTCTAGAGAAATCCAGATGCTTCACGAAGAAATGGTTAGACTCAATAAACTCACCGAGAGACTTTTGGACACCTTACATGCGACGATTGTGTGGATCATGCACTACCATGAGCAGACAGGGGTGCCCATCCCGAAGATTGATGCCCTCCGTTACCTTATGAAAGAAGTAACTAAACTTATGACGGAGTTGGGTGCATCCGACGAAAGTTTACAGGGCAAAAGACCCGACGACAAGGTACCAGAGCCGTCGAGAGTATCTTCTAACCTTGCTGAGAGTTAGAATAAGCATCTTCTTTCCTGATGTTCTGGTGGGCTGTCCAGAAGTGTATTCTGCCAACGAGGTTGATAGGGGTAGGGTACACAACGCCGATAATTTCTGACAACTTGACCAAACCTTGCTTTGGTATAGCTCAAACTATATTACCGAGATCGGTTGCGACTTTCTCCGCAACTTTGAGCAGTTATGCTTGAGCTCTTAGCCTTCTAAGCTCCTGCAACTCTTCAAGTCCCCTCTCAACTTGTAATCGCTCTTGCTTGCTTAGTCCTAGAATATCATAGATGACCTCATCAAGTTGCTTTCTGGTCTTGGTTTCAGCCTCCATCGTTTCATCGAGTTTCTCCTTGGCTTCCCGCTCAAACAATCCAACATCTTTTCTCGTCTTGGACCTGACTTTCTCGAACTCATCCTCAGCTTCACAGCGGTAGCGAATGGTTTGAGCTAGCCGATCGAATGCTTCAGTAACTGTTTGCCTCTCATCAGCTTTAAGTTCTGATGGATCGATGATGGGAAACTGTTTCGCCTCATACACCTTGATGTCGAGTACGCCTCCACCATAGGATCGTCCATACAACTCGCCTATCAATGCTCCCACCGAGGAGTTGAGATAGGCTAAAAGTACCTTCACTGCACGCTCATTTTTGGGAACCACGTAGTAGAACAAGTCAGAGGCCTGCGCACCAGCTCTATTCCATACGGCCAAAAGTCTCATATCCGAGAGCTTAGGCAGAAGGATCTGAGGTTTTTCGAACTTAGGCAGGCTATACCAGAAAGGCTTGTGACTCTTCACGCTTTCCAAATCGGGTATGAGACGAGGCTTTCTTTCAGCACCTCGCTCTACTTCGACCTTGAGCTTCTCTCCGTGACGTATGTATCTTAGAGCGTTCGTCCCACGGAGCTTGGCTATGCCATCATGTGAGGTGAACAGGAAACGGTCGATGTCACGTTTATCGACAACGAGACCTCGAATGTCCTTTGGTGAGTAGACGCATGGTTGCAGGTAATTCGATTCTATTTTCCATTCCTCGGCTTCCTCTTTGTTCAGCAAGAAGAATGGGTTATGCCCTGTCTTGATTCCGAAGAACACATTCGATACATCTTCAAGGTTCCTAACCTTGGGATTCGACACTATCTTCTTGTAGACTATGGGCGCTCGCAAGTAGATGTTCCATTTACCTGGCTTCAAGCTCTCCTGTTCTACAATGTTTATTCTAAGAGCATCGTCTTCAAGGCTTTCTTGGGTCTCTTGGATGCGCTTCTGCAGCTTCTCCATGTCTAACCTTTGCTTTACACGGACGAATTTGACTAGATTTTCTTTTCTAGACTCTTTATCAGGCTCTTTCTCAAGTATGGTTACAGCCGTATTGACCTCTGCATCAGGAAAGATCGCTCTGTCAAACTCAACGGTATAAAGTATCTTAGCATTATCCAGAAGGAGCTGTTGGAATGGCTCACCATATCCAACTTCCAGCCATTTATTTGACGATATGAAGCCTAACCGTCCACTCCTATTTAAGAAGGCTAGGCCATGAATGAAAAAGTAAATGTAGATGTCGCTCTGCTTGTCAAGAAATATTCCTCTGACATCCTTCTTTGATGGCGTACCTATGAATAGCCTCTCTTTATACTCACTCTCAATCAACTGTTTGATCTTTTTCTTCTCCTCCTCACCTAGAAGCTCCTGCCTAATGTATGGCGGATTCGCAACTACAACGTTAAAGTAAGGCGGTAGGTCCACAGTTGCTTTCTTTCCTTCAGTTGTTATGCTTTCAAAACCTACTAAGACCGCCTGTCCAGGTTTGACCTCAAAGAAGTCTTTAGGAAGAACATTGACCTTCTCGATTCTAGCCTTTGAATTTTGTATCGCTAGATTGATAACCGATAGGTGTGCGGGAAACTGGTTAATGTCTATGCCATAGACTTGATTGAGCAATTGCTTGTGGTATTGCTCGCCTAATGGGCCCCTCACACTTTGCGGTATGCCATTCAACCTTTTGAGCTGGTGATACGCACTGACCAAGAAGCCTCCTGAGCCGCATCCAGGATCAAGCACCTTAGCGTTTGGATCGGTTACAGTTAGTTTGATTATGAAGTCAACAATGCTCGGTGGCGTGTAGAATTGTCCTAACCTCTTCCTTTCTATGGGTGGTATCAGCTTCTCATAGACCTGACCGAGAAAGTCGCTTTCCATTCTTGAAAAGTCGAATTGGTTGAGAGTATCTATGAGGGTTCTAAGCCTCTCTTCTGCCCATTTGGTTAGCGGTATCTCACTGATTATATCGCTTTCATAGATTGGTTCGTAATCAATTCTTCTGGCATCTTTGAAGAAATGTGTCAGGGCTGCTGATACACTCTCTTCCTCTGAAATAGTGAGAGGCTTTAGTCTCTCTGGATAGACTGTCCTTATGACTTGATAGAACAGGAGCTTGTTTATCTGGAGGTATGTTGACTGTTCAGCTATCAGTCCATCAGTCTCATCTGAGAACTCTAAACCCTGCTTTTCAAGCCAGTCAACATATTTCTTCTTGAAGCGGTTCTCCTTAAGCCTCTCCTTCAGGGCTGAGAGAAATTCCGAATGGAGATCCCATGCCGCCTCATGAAGAGTATCGACCAGAGTATCGTCTATAGGTTTAAGCCTTACAGGGACTATCTCTAGGGCTGTCTTCAATAAGTCTATAGCCCAATCTGGTTTACGTTCATAATCATAGGCCGCTATCTCACTCTCGTAGGCCTTGATGCCAGGCTTAAGTTGGAATAGAATTAATCTCTTTGTATTGCAGGTTGCGTAGTAACGGTATCCTCCGGTAGACGCATAGCCTACAGCTTGACTGATTACATCAGGATCACGTGGTTCGATGTCACGCTCAATTCTACCAATCTTCTTTTTGAATTTCGCCTCAAGGACACATAGCCCCCTCCCAGCCCTCTCGACCGTAAGGTCAGCAATTCCATCAACAGTCTTATCGAGGTGAAAATCGAGGACATTACTAACACCGAGCTCATCAGCGGCTTCCTTGAGGGTTGGGAGGAGAAACTGAGCGGCAAAGTCACGTTCCGAGGCAAAGGCTCTGGGAGGGCGACTCATCCTTTTGACATCCTCTCATTCTTTCCAGAAGCGTTCTTCTCGTAGAATTCTATGAGCTTGCTGATGACATCTTCATACGTCTCTTTCTTGTTGCCCAACTCTGCTAGGCGGTCCCTCGTCCGCTTCATGACCTTTACCACTGCAACTTCTCCCAAGAAACATTCAAGTATATTTTGTATGCTGAGTATTAAAGCCGAAGGCCTCTTGTAACTGTCTCCTTCTCAAAACCATCGACCCATATTCAACCGCCGGTTGAGTAGTGAGTCAGTTTAGTGTCTAGTTGAGTGAGCAGCTCATTCAACCTCGAAACTTGCAATCCCACCTCGTTAAGAAGCCATACAACCTCCATTGGTACATTGGTAATGGCCTGCTGGCTTTCCACAATTCGAATGGAGAACTTGCGTTCGCATTCATGGCAGAAGTAGCGGCGTGAAATACCTCGGGAACCAAACCGGAACCCACACCGACTAATGTCTGGTGAGCCGCAGTACCGGCATTTCAAGGAACCTTCATCATGTGGAGGTATTTCTGTTTCCCAGCGTCGATTGGCGTTCTTGGCAAGCTGTGCAGCGTATATGTGCTCACATGTACCATCATTATTCTGGGCATAGTGGAAGCAGTCGCAGGTCCACTTGCCGTCCTTCAGCTCCACTATGCGGTAGCCTTCAAGGTCTCCCTTAACGGCGGCTATGTTTGGAGTGAGCCTTCGAACAGCGTTTTTATCACAGAATAGGTCGAACCCTTTCTTTCTTACTTCCTCATCTTCTTTGGGTGTGGCCAAAATCGGTCACTGCCTTTTTATAATGACGCCCATATGATTTTACAGGCGAAGACTCCATGG
>CAYXJU010000017.1:0-16616 GCA_964464765.1 uncultured Candidatus Bathyarchaeia archaeon
GTCATAGCTTTCAACAACTCTGGCCACGGATTACTGGACCTTTCAGCATACGAAAGTTTCCTCAGAGGAAAACTGGTGGAATACAAACCGGAGAAGATAGTAGTACCGAAATATGCTTAGTTTTCCCACACTTTTTTTCAAACTTATTACTTTAAGATCCACCCCTTCATGCGCTAGTTGACCCCATGGAAACACAGCACACAACGCCACACTCAGACGATCCCGTCGCTTCGACAAAATGACCATTGCATCGGTCACCGGCTAAAGGTATCAACCTAGAAAGACGCAAGGCGTATTTGATTGCAGGCCAAATGAATCTCCAGATCACTCACTAAAGCAACAGATTGATCTCACTAGTCTCGGCAAGTATTGTTTAACCCCCGCCTAGAGTGCACTGGTAACTTATCGGGGGGATACTCGTAGATAGGACGCTCACGACTATTCTGGAAGGAAAAGCTGGAATGAGAGGTTATTTGAATGGCAAACATAAAGGGGTACATGATAACTCTCATTACTAGAATGCTTATCGTGGCAATCGTTACCGTGTTTATTTCTGTAGTGACTGAAATTCTACTAATCGAGAAGTTTAATAGATCTCTCGTGGGTGGTCCTGAAATCATCGTTCTCACAACACTTGCGATAGTGATCAGCTATTTGTATTGGCGTCCACGATACAAGGTGCGCTAAGTAGACATCCGATGGCAAGTGACCACCTGATAAGTTACCAGTGTACGCCTAGAGGGGGTTGTCGAATCATATTTGAGACAGTTGTTAGAGAACTGTGAACCTGTCCAGAACACTGGTTTAAGGACTCACTGGCTTTGGATTGTGCACATCTGTTGGTTCTACGCTAGCAAGAAAGAAAAGGAGAAAAAAGAAAGAAAAATGGAATTCTCTTAGTCTAGGTCTGGGCCTTCTCCGCCAGGTGGTGTCGGTGGGGCTCCTCCCTCTTTAGATTTTCCAGATGCTATTATGTCATCTATCTTCAGTAGCATGGAGGCTGCTTCGCTGGCTGATTTCAATATTTGTTCTTTCACGGCCGCGGGTTCAATGACGTTGGCTTTCATCATGTCCAATGTTTTGCCTTCGAATGGATCTACTCCCGTCCACTTCTGGCCTTTTTCATGGCTGGCTCTAAGCTCAACTAGTATGTCCAACGGGTCGAGACCTGCATTTTCTGCAAGTGCTAGTGCTATTCCCTCCAAAGCGTCAGCGAACGCAAGTGCGGCTAGTTGTTCCTTTCCGGATAGTTTCTCCGCCCATCGTTTTAGTTGGCCTGCGACTTCAACTTCAACTGCTCCGCCACCTGCAACGATTCGGGGGTCCCGAATAACGTCTCTGACAACACAGAGCGCATCGTGAAGTGATCTCTCAGCCTCATCGGTGAACCTTTGGGTTCCTCCTCTTATCAAGATCGCTACTGCTCTCGCGTTCTTGCATCCTTCTATGAAAGTCATCTTGTCATCCGCGATCTTCCGTTCTTCCACGAGCTTCGCGTATCCGAGGTCCGATGGTTTCAGATCGTCTATGTTTGTCACGGTCTTTGCGCCTGATGCTCTTGACAGTTTCTCCATGTCTTTTTCGCTGGCTCTTCGAACCGCCATAATGTTCTTCTTTGCCAAGAAGTGTTGGACCACATCGTCAATGCCTTTCTGGCAAATGAGAACGTTCGCTCCTGACTTGCCTACTTTGTCCGCCATATCTCTCAGCATCTTTTCTTCCTCGTCGAGAAAGGCTTTCATTTCTTCAGGGTTCTGTATGTTGATTTTTGCATCGAATTCTGTTTTCTCAACTTCTAGGGCACAGTTTAGGAGTGCTATCTTTGCTTCTTCAACTCTCTTCGGCATTCCGGAGTGTACAACTTCTTTGTCCAGAACCACACCTTGAATCAATCTTGTCTCAGCCATGGATTCTCCGGATTTCTTCTCTACCTTGATGTCTTCAACGTCTGCCTTGTAACCTTCAGGAGTCTTCTCGGCAACTTGTAGCATTGCATCTACCGCTATGTCCGACATCAGATCTTTACTTTCGGTTATGAGTTTAGTTGCCATCGAGATCGATGCGATCTTCTTCAATATCTCCTTGTCAGTTGGGTTGACTTTCACAGCTATCTCGTTCAATATCTCCAGCGCTTTCTCCGAGGCACGTCTATAACCATCAACTATTACTGTCGGATGAATGTCTTTGTCGATTAGTTCCTCTGCTTTGCTGACGAGTTCACCAGCCAACACTACAGCGCTTGTTGTTCCATCGCCCACTTCATCATCTTGTGTCTTGGATACCTCGACCATCATCTTGGCTGCTGGATGCTGAACCTCCATCTCTTTCAGTATTGTTGCGCCATCGTTTGTAATGGTGACGTCTCCGAAACTAGCAACTAGCATCTTGTCCATTCCACGTGGGCCAAGCGATGTTTTCACTGCCTCGGCAATGACCTTCGCTGCCATGATGTTTCCTCTTTGCGCTTCTTTTCCTCGAGTTCGTTGAGTTCCCTCTTTCAGTATGAGAACCGGTTGACCACCGATGCTTGCTTGTATAGCTTCTGCCATTTACGATCCCTCCTTTACTCCATCCCCATTCCCGGTCCGCCCATTCCGCCCATCCCGGGTCCACCGGGTGGCCCCCTAGGCATTGGGGGTGGCTTAGACGCGGCGATAACGTCATCTACCCTCAATATCATGCACGCGGCTTCGGTCGCAGATTTGACAACTTGCTCTTTAACTCTTAACGGTTCGATTATACCCTGTTTCTCCATATCTTTCACGCCTCCACTCAAAGCGTCCACTCCAACGCTGACCCCATCTTTCTTCTCATGGGCAGCCCTGAGATCGACCATGATATCGATTGGGTCAAAGCCTGAGTTTTCAGCCAAAGTTCTAGGTACTATCTCAAGTGAGTCGGCGAAGGATTCTATTGCAAGTTGTTCTCTTCCACCGATCTTCGCTGCGTAATCTCTTAGTCGCTTTGCCAATTCTGTTTCAACCGCTCCTCCTCCGACGACAACTCTGTTCTTGTTCACAACGTCAGCCACGACGTAGAGTCCATCCTTCAAGGATCTTTCAGCTTCGTCCACTAACCTTTCTAATCCTGCTCTGATTAGTATTGAGACTGATCTTGGATCCTTGCACCCTTCTATGAAGATGTTCTTATCGTCGCCGATTTTTCGTTCCTCTGCGAGTTGGGCGTTCCCAAGGTCACTCGGTTTCAGGTCGTCGAGGTTCGTAGCCATCTTTCCGCCTGTCGCTCTGGCAAGTTTCTCCATGTCCGACTTCTTTACCCTTCGAGCAGCCATGATTCCTTCTTTAGCTAGAAAATGCTGGGCTGTATCGTCTATGCCCTTCTGGCAGAGTACAACGGTAGCTCCGGAAGCTTTGATCTTTTCGACCATAACTTTCATCATTCTCGTCTCTTCGTCTAGGAAGGCTTTCATCTGAGTGGGATCTCTGATTCGGATTTCGGCGCTGATTTCTGTCTTCTCTATCTCAAGTGCGCAGTCGATCAAGGCGATTTTCGGATTTCTCACCGTCTTCGGCATTCCTGAATGGACAACTTCTTTGTCAACGATTATTCCTTTGATCAGGCTCGTGTCGAGAAGGCTCTTGCCCTCTTTCTTGATGAGTTGAATATTGTCTATGTCAGCGGAGGATGATGTGCCTTGTTTCTCTGTAACTTGTCGTACAGCGTCTATAGCGATGTCTGCAAAGTGCTCTCTTGCTCCACCAAGATCCTTTCCAAGCATCGAGGTTATCGCAACTTTCTTCAGAGTAGCTCTGTCGTCAAGACTCACTGTGCTCGCTATCTCATTCAATGCTTCGAGTGCTTTCTTCTCCGCCTTCTTGTACCCTGAAACGATGGTTGTGGGGTGGATCTCCTGGTCTAGGAGTTCCTCAGCTCGCTTCAGCAACTCTCCTGCAAGAATAACGGAGGTAGTTGTTCCATCACCGACCTCTTTGTCGAGTGTTTTCGCAACTTCCACCATCATCTTTGCTGATGGATTCTGGACATCTATCTCATCGAGTACCGTGGCTCCGTCGTTGGTTACGGTAACGTCGCCAAGTGTGTCGACAAGCATTTTGTCCATTCCGCGCGGGCCCAGTGTACTCTTAACAACATCTGCAATAACCCTCGCAGCCATCATGTTCGATCTTTGGGCATCCTTGCCTCTGCTTCTGGAAGCGCCCTCTTTCAATATTAGAACAGGTTGACCTCCTAAATATGACATCTCTTAGTCACCTTAACGGGACAAGAAGCGCTGCAGAACTAGATTTAAGTTTTTCTCTATAGAAGAGCAGACCGGAAAGACTGGTTCTTGAACAAACAAGAGTCTACGGATCTTGGGCTGGTCGATGTAATCACAGATGAATTGCCTTTTGTTCATCTGTCGGCTTTTGTGGAGAGATATGCGATCATTGAGTGAGGGTGACTGGTTGCCGGAAACCTTAAAATTAACCGCTCCCGTGGCACTAGAAACTTAGATGCGTTCAAAGGTTCCGTTGGTTTCAAAATAGTCAGCTGGTGCAAGATATCGTGAAGAGGCTCGTTCACAAGGGTGTATTGGTTCCGAAGGCATACGAGCCGAAAGGCTTCCATGTACACGTTAAGGGACAGAATGTTGCCTTAACCCCAAAGCAAGAAGAGATGGCTGTTGCATGGGTTAAGAAGCTGGAAACTGAATATGTTACGGATCCTGTCTTCGTGAAGAATTTCTTCAAGGACTTTTGCGATGCTCTTGGTTTGGAGGGAGCCTTGCGTCCAGATGACTTTGACTTTTCTGAGATTGTTAAGTTCGTTTCTGATGAGAAGCTTTCGAAACTGAATATGTCGAAAGAACAGAAGAAGAAGCTCGCTGCGGAGCGCAAAGCCGCTCGTGAGGCGAACAGGGAGAAGTACGGTTATGCTGAAGTAAATGGTGGGAAGGTTGAACTTGGCAACTACATGGTTGAACCACCGTGTATTTTCATGGGTAGAGGAAAGCATCCACTACGAGGAAGATGGAAGGAAGGCGCAACAGAAAGTGACGTAGTACTGAACCTGTCTCCAGATGCTCCAACTCCTCCTGGGAACTGGAAGGGAAGGATCTGGCAATCAGACTCTATGTGGGTCGCCAAATGGGATGATAAGCTCCGCGGAAATGAGAAGTACATTTGGCTGAGCGACTCTTCAGCCCCAAAGCAGGAACGTGAGATCGAAAAATTCGACAAAGCACTAGAGTTGGCCAAGACCATAGACAAGCTTCGATGCCACATAGAGTCGAACCTTGACTCTGGAGATCCCAAGAGGCGCAAGATTGCAACTGTCTGCTACCTCATTGACACTATGAAGTTCCGTGTGGGCGACGAGAAGGACAAGGACGAAGCGGATACGGTGGGCGCTACTACACTTCGACCAGAGCACGTCAAAATCAGACCCGACGGTCAGGCAACCTTTGACTTTCTTGGAAAAGACTCCATTAGGTTCTACAAAGAAATCATGCTTCCAGAATCCGTTGCAAGGAACATACTGGAACTGAAGAAGACATCGAAATCTTCTTTATTCAAGGGTGTGAGATCCGATAATGTTGGAGAGTTTCTTGGTGAAGTCATGCCTGGGATCACAGCCAAAGTTTTCAGAACATATTATGCGACTAAGACTGTGAAAGAGTATTTGGAAAAGGTGAGGGTCTCAAAGAACGATCCAGACTACTTGAAGAAGTATGCGGCAACTATGGCTAACCTCGAAGCCGCAAAAATCTGTAATCACAAGAGAAAGCTTCCAAAGAAATGGCACGAGTCTTTGGCGAAGAAGATGGAGAGACTGAAGAAGCTCAAATCCATGAAGACAAAGAAATCGAAAGAAAGGGTCAATGAGCTTAAGGTCAAGATCGACACCATAAAGGCAACCCGAGATTACAATCTAGGCACATCTCTGAAGAGTTACATTGATCCTCGGGCATATGGCAAATGGTTTGAAAAGACAGGCTTTGATTGGAAACTCTTTTACTCCAAGACACTGCAACGGAAATTCTCTTGGGTCGACTGGAAAGAGTGAACATGTAGACCCGTACCGAAATTGTTTGAAAAGGTATCGTATATGGTTCAGCTGGCAGCTAGAGAACTTGAACGGTACGATAGACAGATCAGAATCGATGGGTGGTCCGTTGAAGGGCAGATGAAGCTCAAGTCGGCTCGAGTCGTCGTGGCTGGTATCGGTGGATTGGGTTGTCCAGTCTCACTCTACCTTGCTGCGGCTGGAGTTGGTGATTTGAAACTTGTTGACAATGAGAAAGTGGAGCTGAGTAATCTTAACAGGCAGATTTTGCACTGGGAGAGAGATGTTGGAAAATTGAAAGTAGAATCCGCCAAAGAGAAGTTACTTAGTCTCAATCAAGATACTACTGTTGAGACGAGCAAAGACACGATTGCCGAAGGCAATGTAGATGATCTCGTGAGAGGATATGACGTAATAGTTGATGGAATGGACAACCTTGAAACAAGATTTGTTCTGAACCGGGCAGCTATTAGAAACAATATCCCTTTCGTATACGGCTCGATCGAAGGTTTTCATGGGCATATGATGACTATCCTGCCGAGAAAGTCGCCTTGCCTATTCTGTTTGTATGGAAATGTTCCTCAAAACAAGACAAAGTTCCCAGTTGTAGGTCCGACACCGGCATTAATTGCCGGTCTTCAAGCTATGGATACCCTGAAACTGATAACAGGCATCGGAAAACCTGCAAGTGGTAAGTTGATTGTCATAGACGGAACCTACATGGAACTGCGAGAGGTTATTGTGAAACGCAACCCTGACTGTCCCGAATGCGGACGCCGATACAGAGAACAGGATCAAATCAATCATTAGCAACATAGATAAACGTCGAATCATCCTCGATTCTTCAGGGTGCAGGGGATTACAACGTCGCGAGTTGGAGGATTCAAACAAACAACTAGGATCGAAGATGCGCTTGAGAAATTCTTGAAAGTGCTGGGAAATGTGAAACCTACCTTAGAAACGATTCCAACTAGTGATTCGCTTGGCAGAATCTTAGGTGAAGATATCGTTTCTCCTTCAGATGTCCCATCATACAACAAGTCAGCAGTAGACGGCTACGCAGTAGTTGCTGAAGACAGTTTTGGTTCGTCACAGACAAACCCCGCGGAATTGGGAATTGTCGGAGAGATCGCTGCTGGGTCATCTTCTTTGTTTGCTATTGGAAGAAAGGAGACTGTTCAGGTTGCCACAGGGGCTCAGGTTCCAAACGGTGCTGATGCAGTCGTCATGGTCGAACACACGAAAAGGCTCAACGCACGCACATTGCACGTCTACTCTCCCGTGGCTCCGTCTCAGAATGTGATCAATGTAGGAGATGATGTCAAGAAAGGATCGATCGCTCTGAGACGCGGCATAAGAATAGAGCCTCAAGACATTGGAATGCTTGTTGCGCTTGGATTTGAGACTGTGCGGGTCGCCAAGAAGCCTACGGTCGGGGTTCTTTCCACAGGAGAGGAACTCATCTCGAACGCAAGAGAAAGCGAGATAGGAAAAACAGTGGACGTGAACAGACCGGTACTCTTGAACCTTGCCAGAGGACTTGGTGGGATACCGGTTGATATTGGGATCGCTCGAGATAACATGGAAGACATAGCCAGTAAGATTCGTAAAGGCCTTGAGAAATGCGATATTGTCTTGGTAAGCGCTGGCACATCGGTTGGGAGAGCAGACTTCGTTCCTGAAGTCATAAACTCGCTTGGAAAACCTGGAATGCTTGTCCACGGGATCTCTATGAGGCCTGGCATGCCCGCAGGATTAGCTGTTGTGAATGGAAAGCCAATCATCTCTCTGCCGGGCCATCCAGTAGCCGCCATTGTAACCTTCAACGTTTTCGCATCACTCCTGATACGTTTGATGCTTGGTGCCACTCAGGATTACAGGATACGTGTCAGGGCGAGGTTGACAGGTCGGATTCCTTCATCACTTGGAATGAGAACTTTCGCAAGGGTTCTCGTTAGACGAACATCTGATGGATACGTTGCACATCCAGTCAGAACCACAGGATCTAGCATCCTTTCAACGATGACTCGGTCCAATGGAATGGTAATTATTCAAGAAGAGATGGAAGGCATAGAGACTGGAGAGACTGTAGAAGTAGAACTCTTCCGCCCAGTCGAGAAGGAAAATGACAATGAGTGAACGAAAAATTTTCAGAACACTCATTTCACTGGAAGAAGCCAACTCAAGATTACTATCTTTCTTTGACCCGAGACCTATAGGTGATGAGAAGGTTAAGGTGGAAGAGTCTCTTGGAAGAGTCCTAAGCGACGACGTAATCTCTGATATTGACGTTCCTGGATTCGATCGTGCATCGATGGACGGGTATGCAGTAATCGCTGAAGATACTTTTGGAGCGCAAGAAGATCGTCCAATAATTCTAGAGGTGACCGGGAGAGTCGAGGCTGGAGAAAAATCGAATGTTGAAGTTGTTTCGGGGAAGGCTGTGGAGATTGCGACCGGCGCCCCGATGCCCAAAGGCGCCAATTCTGTTGTCATGGTAGAGTATACGCACGAGAAAGATGAATCTCTAGAAATTAGAAAGTCTGTTACTCCCGGCGAGAACGTGATGGCAGCCGGATCAGACATTATGGTCGGCGAGCTAGTTCTGAGAAAAGGCGAGAAGATAACCTCAAGAGAGATGGGCGTAATTGCGGCTCTCGGCATAGAGACGGTGAAGGTTTATCGAAAGCCAAAAGTTGCCGTAATCTCAACTGGAAATGAAATACTCAAACTTGGAGAGCAATCTCAATACGGAAAAATATTCGACATAAACGCCAACTCTCTTGTCGGAGCAGCAATGGAATGTGGATGCGAACCATTCTATGTTGGAATAGCCAGAGACGATTCCAATGACATGATTGAGAAGATCAGAAAGGCGTTGGAGAAAGCGGAACTTGTTCTCACATCAGGAAGCACATCAGCAGGAGTCGGCGACAGACTCTACAGAATCCTGAATGATTTCGGTGAACCAGGCGTTATCGTGCACGGCATGTCTGTGAAGCCTGGAAAACCTGCTGTAGTAGCCGTTGTGAAAGGTATTCCTGTATTCGCTCTGCCCGGGTATCCCACATCAGCGATGATAATCTTCCAGATTCTTGTGAAACCTCTTCTCCTAAGAATGAGTGGATTGGGCGAAGCGCAACCTGGGACCACCCTTGAAGCAGTCTTGGCGACAAAAGTCTTCTCGCCCGGCGGAAGAAGAGAATTCATGCCGGTTCACATTATCGCAAGTGAATCGGGCAAGCGCATCGCCTACCCAGTCACAGGCGGATCTGGAGCGATCACGTCATATGCAATGGCTGATGGATTCATCGATGTTCCCATAAATCGAAAACTATTGGATGAAGGAGAAACCCTCTCCGTAACCCTGTTCAACCCAGAACTTAGACCAGCAGACCTTACCATTATTGGAAGTCACTGCATTGGAATCGACCTCCTACTCGGTGTCATCAGAAGGATTCGTCCGGGGTTTTCCGCAAAGATAGTTAATGTCGGGTCAATGAGTGGCTTGAATGCCGTTGTTCGTGGCGAAACAGATCTGGCTGGAATTCACCTTATAGATGAAGTATCAGGCGAGTTCAACATTCCATATGTCAAGAGATCTGGTGCATTCGAAAAGGTCGCCCTTTTTAGAGGCTACAACCGAGAGCAAGGATTCGTAGTTGCAAGGGGCAACCCGAAGTCAATAACTGGCTTTGAAGATCTCACTAGGAAAGATGTGACATTTATGAATCGCAACCCCGGATCTGGAACAAGAATTCTCACGGATCTAAGCGTTCAGAAGATAGCCGAGAAGAAGCTGCAGAAGTTCGAAGAAGTGAAGTCATCCATCAAAGGTTACAATGTAGAAGCAAAATCACATTCTGCTGTTGCCACTGCCGTTCTGCAAGGCAGGGCAGATGTTGGCGTAGCTATCAAGGCAGTCACAAAAGAAAAACCGCTGGAATTCATCCCAATCATGAGTGAACACTTCGATTTTCTAACGCTAAAGTCTCGCCTGCAAAAAGAGTCAGTCAAACTGTTCTTGGACACGCTAAGGTCCAAGGAGTTCAGAGAAGAACTCGAACGGAAGGCGTTTGGAATCAACACTGTGCCAGAGACAGGGGCCGTCATCACTTAGAGTAGCGCATTCTCCTATCCGTCGAATGATCTTCCAAGAACGAGTGTGATCGTTCAACCCCTAAGGCACATTCTTTATGAGCTGGAAGATGTGGAAGGTAGGCGAAAAACGATTTTGGCTATCGGGGTTGCCGAAGATGAAAATATCGTCAGAAGATGAGAAGACCATATCCGAGATGACTCGGATGCTTGAGCACTTGGACGAGGAGGACAAGACAGACTCCAGTTGTTCTTCTTGTGGTTTCCCGGCAGCTCCTGACGACCTATACTGCAGCGCTTGCGGGCATGAGATTCGCAAGAAAGAGCGTCCAAAGGTAATAGTCAGGAGGATCACCATAGTCTGATCAGTTTGATCATTGTAACATCGAGAGAAATCGGAGTGCATTGATTTGTCTAATAATGGTCCAGTCATCCTGAAACTAGGCGGATCAGTAATAACGGAGAAGAAACATGAGCTATCCGCGCGTCCCAAAGTGATCGATAGAATCAGTAGAGAACTGTCGGGTTTCAAAGACGAATTGCTGATAATTCACGGAGCCGGTTCATTCGGTCATCCGATTGTGAAAAAATATGGGATAGGCCTGGGACAGGGAGATTTTCGGAGAGTTGGTGTATCCGAAACCAAGCTGGCCTTAATGCAGTTGAATTCCTTAGTTGTTCGATCTTTGAAGAGTCATCGAATCCCATCAGTTCCTTTCATGCCATCCAGTTTCATGACCGCTGAAGAAGGCCGTTTGACGTCAATGGGGATTGAGCCGCTTAAGAGGCTCTTGGAAACGGGATATGTTCCAGTCCTTCATGGTGACCTAATATCTGATTCCGCTTGGGGTGTTTCAGTCATCTCGGGAGATCAAATGGCAGTTCAACTGGCCAAGAGTCTGAAGGCGAACAGAGTACTCTTCGGTTGCGATGTTGGAGGAGTCTTCACGGCAGATCCAAGATCTGATCGTAGTGCCAAGCTTGTTACAAGGATCAGTTTTTCAGAACTTGCAGATCGAATTACCAAGGTCGGTAGTTCCACTGGTGCAGAT
Organism: uncultured Candidatus Bathyarchaeia archaeon; assembly: GCA_964464765.1. GTDB lineage: Archaea > Thermoproteota > Bathyarchaeia > 40CM-2-53-6 > CAVXDP01 > CAVXDP01. Next base: position 11,178 of record CAYXJU010000017.1, read on the forward strand.
GTGACGGGTGGAATGCGTGGTAAGTTGACGGAGAGTGCGATGCTTGCTGACCAACAGACGAATGTTGTGATATTCGATCTTGCGAGACGTGGCAATCTAGCTAAGATATTGAAGGGCGAGGAAATACCCTGTACCCAAATCATCACTGGCTAATTGCTCAACCTTCCGGTTGATTTATTTGCTGTAACGAGCTTCATCGCGCAGACGACTTGGAGGAGAATGTTTGGACATAGTAGATCGACTGATAGCGTTAGGTCATGAAGTCGATCCTGTGATCGAAAAGTACTTGGAGAAAGATGTGCATCTGGACTTCGTTCCAGTTGCCACATATCAGGTTGGAGCTGGTGGAAAGAGAGTTCGATCGGCCTTGACCATGCTTAGTTGCGAGGCCGCTGGAACAGACCGATCAAGAGCGTTACTTCCCGCCGCTATGATCGAGCTGATCCACAACTACTCTCTGATAATGGATGACATAATAGATAGAGGCGCGGTTAGAAGGGGAAAACCCACTGTCCTAGCCAAGTACGGCGAAACGATTGCTTTGCTTGCAGGAATGCATTACCGAGAGGTCCTAGACGAACTCGTTAACGATTCCCCAAGACCTGATCAGATGCGAAACCTGATGATCGACGCCATCAAGAAAACCATCGAAGGTGAGCGTCTGGACATACTCTTCGAACAAGCTGGAAGAGAAGGTCCATACTTTGCCAAGCACCGTAGCAGAAGCGTCTCGATGGAATCTTACTTCGACATGATATCAAAGAAGACTGCCACTCTGATAAAGACGGCATGCATTGCAGGAGCACTGGCTGCGGATGCTTCTCAATTGTTCCAAGAATCTCTGGGTGGATACGGTTGGAAAGTTGGACTTGCATTTCAAGTCGTGGATGATTACCTGGACATCTTCGGAGAGAAGACTGGAAAACAGAAAGGAAAAGACATAATTGAACACAAACTCGGAAACGCCGTTATCATATTCGCCATCAATGAGCTGGATGGTAAAGGGAGGAACCTACTTCTCAAAACATTGAGGACTGAGAGAATAAGTCAACCTTCACTTCGATCAGCTTTGCATCTACTTGATGGAACAAATGCAAGACGAAAGACGTACGAACTGGGTCAGAAGTTAGTGACTGAAGGAAAGAAATCGCTTGATAGCATTCCCGCATCAGAAGCAAAAACGTCTCTACTAGATCTCGCAGACTTCGTCGCAAATCGTCTTTACTAGACGCCAGCTCTTTACAATTGTAAGTTCGAAAGAATTTGGATAGAAAATGGGTTTTGGTGTAATAACTTGAACTCAAAACCTGATCGAACGTTAGACTGCATAGGCTTGTACTGTCCAATTCCCGTTCTGAAGGTAAGGGAGGAGTTGGACAAGCTTGCTGTAGGACAGGTCTTGGAGGTCTGGGCTGACGACCCAGCTGCTGAGGAAGACATTCCAAGGCTCGCAAAAAGGATAGGGCAAGAAATTCTAAGTATCAGCAAAGACGGCTCCAAACTAAGATTTATGTTGAAAAAAATCAGGTAATTCCCATTCTCTGAAATTCTACAAGATCTTGGCGCGTCTCTTGAGAGTATCAGTTGACATAACAAGACTCAACTAATGAATGCGCAATGTAGCCAATGACCAGACTTGCCAGTCTTCCTTAAGTCTTGTTCTCTACATTTGCCAGTGATTCAACATGGTCTTCGTTTCACTCCAGTAACCTCTTGCCATTCCATACTGCGTACTTTGACAAGCTGATCTTTTTTCAGTTTTCAGAACGTCTCAAACAGACTCTTGACTTTCCAAGACCTTATGTTCTCGTCCCAAACACGAGCCGAACTTGAGAGAAATCTTGAGAAATCATTTGCAATGTAATATCGTCTTCTCTTACGTTTGACCAGTCCGAGGCCGGTCAGCCTTGAAATCACAGCATAATATCCACTTTGGCCGACATCATGTGTTCGGATAAACGCTCTCCACAGGTTGGCGTCATAATAACCTTTACTAGCGGTCTCCTCGAAGATTGCTTTTGCCACTTTGATCAGGCTTGGGTTCTTGTAGAAGATACACTTCAAAAGAAAATCGAAACCCTCGGTGCCCACAAGCATAATCGTGTCATGAGGTCTAACCAGAAGGAATGCTTGGTTTTTCATGTCTTCTTCTCTTCTTTCCAGAAACTCAAGTTAATTTCCGGCTATCTGATACTCATGAGGTTGCAGACTATGTTTCAATTTCGCGGCGGATTTTGTCCAAATGTATCTTGGCATCATGTTTTCCTCCCTCTGGAGTACATGTCTGTCAAAACCTCTTTATTTGAGACATTCAAATCAAGGGTTTCGCTATCTCAGGCGAAAGGAGTGACTTCCTTAGACTAGGCTATCATCAAATCCGTCTGCCGCATTCACCGCCCTCTCTGTCTTGCCTGAAGAACTCTCATGAAAATCATATCCACATTCGACGCAGAACTTTGCTAATTTCTCGTTGTCTCTGTCGCACTTAGGACAAGGTTTCGTTTGCGCTGTTTCCGTCATCTTTCCGATAATGGAATCAGGCGATTGTTCAGTATCAGTTTTGGATTCGGTTTTGAGCAATATTATGTCGCCAATCTCAGCAACCCTTCCGAACATGAGCGTCTCAAAACGCCCTCTGCCCAGATGTGAGAGTTCGAGTTCTTTAGTGGAAAGAGACTTGTTGATCATGCCAGCTGTGGTGATTCTTAGGATAAGGGCAGTTCTGCCTTCCTTTGAGTAGCCGATATCAACGACAGTCCCGACCTTTTTGGCTTTGGAGTCATAGACATCCTTGCCAACCAGTTCTTCACGTCTATGATACTTTTCTCTCCTCAGTTCTTCCAATTACGTACACCTATGGAGAATAATCCTGCTCTTCACGACACTCAGAACAATAATGAGCATCGAGAGGCAAAGCCTTACCGCATTTCACACACGACTTTATAGGTGCTTTTTTTTCCATCATCAGTCGTGGTTCAAGCATCGACTTCGAGTTCTGGTAATCAACAAAGTGTGGACTAACGCCAGAAACTATTCTGGTGCTCATGGCCTCGGTTGGGATGCGATGGGATGTTCGATACCAAAACTTCAGACCAAAGAGAAATGCCCCCAGTCCTATCCCAAAGGCCAACCCTATGGCGATGCCTCCTACTAGGATAAGCGCAATCAGAGAATCATCCACCATTAGTGGTTGAGTCACAAGGCTGCTTGAACAAGCTGAGGTAAGGATACTCATCATTGTCAACACGAGCTATCTACTCTTGTTTTCGATATCTAACGACAGCTCATCAAAACAAGACATAGCCGTAGTTTTCTCCTGCTATAGCTAATCCATTGGCCGTTATTTCGTACTCATGGGGTTCTAAACTATGTTTTATGTTGTGCGCAGCCTTGATCCAGATTACTCTTCTCATTCTATTTTGCTCCTCTTTGGATCGCATGTCTATCAAGACATCCATGGCATGCGAGATCTGGGATTCGAACTTACCATCTTGCATTCCTTCGTGCATAACCATCATCATTGATTTCTGTTCATGAGGAAACGTTCTCTTGAAAGAGTGAATCATGCTGACGAGATCATTTGGAGAGGCGACAGTGCTGAGGGGCAGAGAAATTGAGTCAAAGACAATTCTACCTCCAATTCCTGCTCGTTTCTTGCTCAAGTTTTGGAACACTTCATTCAGTAAGGCATTCAACTCATCAACATCATCAGGTTGTTTCAACGAATCCTTCTCGCTGCTCTCGCCTCTCGTGAAACAGTCAACTATTATCAATTTGTGCGCTGATTCGTAGACTGTTGGGTCCACACCCAATCTACTGAATCCCTCTCGAACATCATCGGGATGTTGATCGTATGATATGTAGATGCAGATTTCGCCATCTTTGAGTCCTTCAGACAGAAACTGACGACAAAAGATGCTCTTGCCGACATGTGGAGGACCGTAAAGAAGAATGAAGGAACCAACTAGGAATCCTTGGTCAACAAGCTTGTCGAAATTAGGTATTCCCGAGCTCAGGCGCATTGTTCTCTCCTTGTTGCGTTGTCTGTTATGGGTCTATTTTTCTATGGGCGGTAGTGCCGTGATCCCTCCCCTACCCACGGTGAACCTCACGGCTCTCATGCTGTGCTTCACTCCCCGCATTTTCAGAATGTATAGCTGTCTTTTCAGTTCGTCGCCTTTGAGGAACTGTTCAAGGACCACAATCCCGTCTGCAATGAACTCTTCCATACCAGTGCCGAGGCGTTTTTCACCATAAGGTGTCTCGGTTATCAAGAGCGTCGTGCAGCCGATCTCTCTTAGTGACTTCCGTAACAGGTGTATGATCGTTCTGACTTCCACGTTTTCCTCTATGCCCACGCGCATGGTAGCGAGGGAGTCTATGACGAGTCTCTGGGCGCCAATTTTGGAGACACCACTAACCACTCGCTTGAGGCTAGGTTCAATGCCTTCCTTCATCGAAATCATCAGATTGTCTATGACCGTGATCTTCCCTTCTTTCTCTAAGGGTTCAAAATCGAATCCTAACGAGGATGCATATCGGTTGAATGTTGCTCGCGATTCTGAGAAAGGAGCATACACTCCTTTGTTTCCGTATTTGGCAGCGCCGTTGTAGAGAAACTGTGTTGACAATACCGTCTTGCCTGCACCAGCACCGCCGGCTATCAGAATCAGTCCACCCTTTGGGAACCCGCCCGCAAGAAGATCGTCAAAACCCTTTATTCCGGATGGAACCTTCTCGATATCCTTGGGGTTACTCATGGCGTCACCCCACAACAGTTGTGTAGTTGTTCGATTTCAGTATATTTGTTTGAACGACAGAATCTGACCACGTTCCCTTCACCTTTCAAAGAACAATCCATAGTTCGGCTTTGCAGTAATCTTTCTTTCGAAACTCTGATTATTCTCATACTCTACATGCTCAGACAGATCTTATTGTATCAAGTTGGAAAATCGTTGCGTCACCGAGATTTTGGCTGACTCGTAACAGCTAACGATTGTAAAGGGGTCATCCCTTTACAACCATCTCAAGCTTATATGGCTTATCCAAGAAAGAAAATCAACAAGATCGGTTAGCTCAAAGAATTGAAGGATTTTGGAGACTAAATTTGACCTTGGCTGAAATTGCTTTGGGAAATGTGTTCTTCTCTAGGGCAAAATCAAGAATGTTTCAGGAAGCGAATGTGGAAACAATCCTTGCTCAAACGACTGATGAGGTTCTAGAACAGTTATTCGGTAAGAGTTCAAAATCGAAGATCTACCGCTGTCTTGAGAAGAAATTCAAGCTAAGGAAGAGCGAGATAGCCACGAAGCCATACATCTTCTCAGAAGGCATGGCTTCCATGTTTGGATCAGTGTCTCACTTGATTGAACAAAGCATCATGAAAGTCGCCTGCAAGAGAATGAACCTAGAAGTTAGATCAAAATCCTCTTTCGCCGA
>CAYXJU010000018.1:0-16525 GCA_964464765.1 uncultured Candidatus Bathyarchaeia archaeon
ATTTCTTGGTGTCGGGTCGCCAGTCAATGGTTCAAATCTGGGTGCTCTCACCAGCTATGGTGACACACACACACAATTCTATCACTGCTCGCTACGCTCGCAGAAACAAAGAAGAAACCATTACAAAAACAAACACCCTACCAGCAAAGGTGTAAACTCACATGTACATACAGTTTTCCACCTTCTTTAGAATAATAAAAACAAACAGAAAGAAAACCAATATACAACCGACAGAAGGAAACAAACGATATACAACAGCATAGAATCTGCATAAGAGCAGCTACTATACAGAAAAACTATACCCTATATACAACAGAAACAAACAGCAACCGTATATAACATAAACTCAAGCTGGCTAAATCATACAGGGTTCAAACGATAAAACTACATATGAAATTGATAGATTTGATACTTGTTTGCAGTTTAACCTACAAAATAATACAGCAGCAACTGTGCCGACAAAAAGGTAACTTAGGTTTTACTTCTCTTCTTAGCCACTGCAACCGCTGATACAGCTATGCGCGCGCACTCTTTGACCAGTCACTGACTGGAAACCATATCTTCTCTGTGTGACATGCCTGATCAACTCCTGCCTAAGAAAGACTCCAACTTCATTAGGCCCCATTCCAGCTATCATCCTATGTCACATGCGTATCCACTCTCGACTGAAGCAGAACAAATCTTTTCAAAGTACTATTCAAGGATTAGAGAATATACTCCAGATTTTGCCGATGATCTTTTTCGTGAAGCTGTACGATGCTATGCTGTGGAAGCACATACAGCTGTTTGCATAACCTGTAGAGCAGCAATAGAGGAGAGCCTCAAGGAGACATATGAATACCTTCAGAATCTTGGGCATACATTTGCGAGAAGATCAACCTACCAGATGGACCTCGAATCGCTCAAACAATGGGCTAATCGTTTAAGCTTGATAGATCAATCTGCTTTCGAAATGATTGGGGAAATCCAGACCCGTGGGAACAGATCAGCTCATGGTCCAACTGCGGATATCGCCAAACAATGGGATCGAAGAAAGATCGATAACGAACACATGATGGAGCCTCTGGAAATATGGGCAGACAGGCCTGACGCACTCAAACAGCTTGATTCTACCGCGGCGACACTTCATGCTCTTAAAATGAAGAGATTGGAGTTACATGTGAAAGGGGTGTCCATGGTTAAGGCTCAACTTTCTAGAATTCCAGAGGGTGCTCTTGCGGAAGGTGCGGCTCTGTCATATCAGAATGCTTGGCAATTCCTAGAGGACGCTGAACTGTTACTGTCCAATGGTAGCTTTGGACATGCTACTGCTCTTGCAATGTATGCTTTGGAAGAATACGCGAAATCGGCTGTCATTCAGGCGATGGAATTTGACTCAAACCTTCGCAACGATTCATTTGAAAGAATTGCATTAGGGAATCATATTGGCAAGTTTATGGTAGCTCTGGAAGCTATCCGAACAAAGAGGAAGATCGAATTCACAGCGGAGACAAAGAGAACAATTATGGAGACTGGTGGAAAGCTCCAGTCACTCAAGGAAAGAGGACTTTACGTAGACTACATTAAGAAATGGTTGGCTCCCTTCTCTCAAGACTTGGAAAAGGTAGCAAAGGACGTGGTCAAAGAGACCCGTGACCTGATGATAGAACTGAAAGACCTAGTGTTGCCTTCAGGCTCTGCGTGAAGAAGAAGGAAACGGTTAAGCTTGGAGTCCAGCATGTTGGCAATCTATTTCGATCATCACTTCATCGCATGTTTGTGTGTGCCATAGCTGGCGAGCGACGACGACGAAACTGCCAAGTTCGCTGCACTCGCAGGGAGTGCAGATGATGGCAATTCCAAAGTGCTATAAGATTGGCTGGTGAACGTATTTCGCGCAAGCTGACTATGAGAGGTGTCTGAGTTTGGTTAGTGTATTGCTTGCGAGTATGCAACAGGAGATGTTCAAGGATGCACTCTATTTCTTTGAGCAATCAAAGGCGAACGATGTATCCAGTGGAGATGTCTTTGTGACTTGGCGATATCTGCGCGCTGCAATCCTTTTTAGTTTCGCTGCTGTTGAAGCCTGCATCAATCAATCCATAGATGAACACATAGAACGGAACAAACACCAAATGCCACAGGACGATGTCGATTACTGGAGTGAGAAGAAGCGATACATAAGTATTGGAGAAAAGCTTAGTGAAGGAATCAAACTCTATGGTGGAACTAGCCTCAACCTAAACTCCATACTCTGGTCCGATTTCTTGGAACTTAAGAAACTGAGGGATGATCTTGTTCATTACAAGGTAGAAAATCGACTCTACTATGACACCAAAGAGCTTTTCGAGAGATCGGAGAAGGGCATTCGAACTGCAGGTGCCGTCATCAAGGCAATCTACTTAAGCCATCCTCAAAATGTCTCCTACCCGCCCGTTTTCGACACCATTCCGTAATCTTCTATCTTGTCTCCGTCGCACGCCGTGTGTCACCCTTGGTGAGCGACGACGAACTCACCAGAAATCGTGTCTTGGACTAGCGATTTGCTTCTTGGCTCTATCGAAGGAGATTAGTTTGTATTTCAGACTTTCAGAGAATATCTTCTTATGCCTCCTAGACATCGCATTCAGCAATTCTTTCTTGATCTCATCAACTTTTTGTCTAATCTCCCTTACAAATTTCTCTTCTGACTTTTCAATTTCATATTGTCGATCTGTCAAAATTGGGTCTTTGCCAGTTGCAAATGGGATATTGTCTTCACGAATGAAATAGGTGCGCATCTCCTCCGAGAGCTTTCCATGAACCATTGAATTCCTCATACGCCAGATCTCTCTGAGTCGCTGATGTCCTTTAGAAGTCCGTTCGAGGCACTTCTCAAAGCAACTGCACAGAAATGAGGCGAGACACCATTTATAGAGAGGCGAGAGCTTTTCTACGTGGTCACGAAGATCTGAGTTATCCCGGATTTCCTCACGTAAGTATATCTCATAAACTGTATTGATCAGTGCCTCAACACTAAGCATGTATGACATGACTGCGCTCCAACCAATCATTTCGTAATCAAGAATCTTCGAAGTCGAATTGTCTTTGAGAATCTCCAGAAGCTGATTTCCGCGCTCATAATGTTCTAAGAATAGATTATTGATTAGTTGATAACGAGCCTCTTCAGTGGTTATTTTTCCTGTAGACTTAGCATATCTCGTGATGTACGATAACAACAATCTCGCTTCAGGCATAGCCTCCTTCTCGTACTTATTCGCTAATTCATAATCATGTGCGCCAGTCACTGAGTAAGGATAGGCGACACCTATTGACCAGCTAAAGAGCTTCCAGTCGTGGACCTTTAAGATACTATTCCTCCCTTTGAGAAAGAATGTCCAATGTACCTTGTCATATTCGGAATAAGTTCTTATGATTTCTTGTGGAGCACCATAATTCTTTTTCAGGAATCTGTAGACTACTAGAGGCGAGATCCCATTTGGGTTTCCAAGAATGAGCCCATGGCCGCCAAGTGCCTCAGCTTCTTCCTTAGGAATGGAACTGAAATGCTTCGTAATGCTATTTACCGCTCTCCTCATTGTCATTCATTTCCTTTGCTACTGCCTAAGCAACACAATCTTTTTGGCAACCTTCTTGCACACTCTGAACGATTTGTCGCTTCCTGCATTCTTACGCAGGTAATGTAGCGTGCTTCTGCCTATGCCCAATTCTGCTGCCTGCTTCTGTCCTAAGTCAAGAATGTGTCTGCGAATGTCTAGGCTATCCGTTCTCTCCAGACTCGGTGCTGGTTCTTTGAAATCTATAGACTTGGATTTGCCGATGAGGAATCTACTCAACTCCTGAACCTTGTTAAGAATGATTGCGTCCCATTGCCACATCTTACCTTTGTACTGAACTGGAGAGTTGAATCTATCCTTCAGCATCTCCAGAAACTTTCTCTTAGCCTCTGCCCCAAAGTGATAGCGGTAGTCATCGCCTAAGAAGTAGAAATCTTTCATATCTAGTAGGCCTGACTCGAAAGCCTGTATTGTTGCTACTTCTCCAATCCATCTGAAGGGTTCCTGCAAGTCATAAACTAGAGACTGCTTGGTCTGGTAATCAGCGAAATCATGCAGGAAGCCAACTGAAGGCTCTAATCCCACAGTATTGATTGCCCTGCGGCATTCACCCTCCAATACCCCGTAGGCATAGTTCAATGTTAGATTGACTGGGTCTGAGGCGTTATACTGGTGCTTCTTTGTTATTCGACCCTGAAAATCAAACGTCTCAGGAATCACAGACTGTATGGCCTGCCAGTATCTTAGGGCGACTCTACCCTCAATGATTCTAATGTCTTTGATCGTCTTGGCTCTTGAGAGGTCCAGAGACTCCTTCTTGACTCTTCTTACTTTGTCTTCAATATCATATCTTTCTGCAAGCCACTTCAGTACATCATGTGCTCTCTGAATCTTAGCCTTCACCAGTTCATACGCTATCTTGAACTTCATCTCAGGATTCCTTGAAGCATCTAGCTGTGCAGCTCTCAAATCAGCCTTAACAGGCATAGGCGGAAGAATAGACGAGATCAAGCTACCATCGAAGTTGAGGATGAAGACTGGGATCTTGTTCTTGGATAGCCAGTGGAAGGCTTGAAGAGAGATGTAGCCGCTGTGACCATCAATGATTATTGAGTCGTAAGGAATCTTTCTAGGCCTGAATGATTGTATTGATTCTTCTCTATCATCTTCCCTACCGTTGATCACGACAAGTCCTGATTTAGGACGCATATGGTCTACTTTGATCTTCACCCCATAGCCTGAAAGATGAAGAACATTCATATCCAATCACTCGCTCCATGCCTTATCAGGTCGGCGAGTTCTGATGCTCTCTTATTTCCCTGAGCAGCTAGTTCGCTTAATCTGATCAGAATCTTTGGCTGATAGTAGCGAGTCAAATAATTCCTCGGACGCCTGCTTGGATGATATGGTGAAACGATCGCTTCTTTAATGTAGATTTTGAGCTTCTGATAATCATCGTCGGTTACCCTTGCAACTACGTCGATCAAGATGTCTACTGCTCTGGAGTCACCTAACGCAGCAAGTATCTTGATGGCGCGCCCTTTAACATCAAAATCATCGTCACTCCTGACGACCTTTTCTATCCTGACGACCTTTTCTAGAATTGTGAAGAATCTCTTGTTGATTTCTTCTCTTGCCCTATTGTCTTCAGGCGATTCAGAAAGGTTCCACAAGGTCATACTCAGAGCGGATAAAGCGGATCTTCGCACCTCGACCAGCTTGCTAGTCAAACATTCCTCTATTTTCGGAAGGAATAAAGCTTTTAGCGCTATCCCAGCTTTTGTAGCAAGAAACTCAAGATTCTTTGAAAGCTCGTTTTGCTGAGGTTCTGTACTCGCAGTGATTGGACCCAAGATCTCTTGGACTACGGTATCTGATACGCGACTACCCTTGTAACTGTACTTTGCATCTTCAACTTCGCCCCGGTCAATCAGTTTCCGAAGGGTGTAATGATAGGTTGACCTTGAGACTCCTAACTTGAGAACTTCTCTTTTCAGTTCACTAGGGTCCTTGGGGCCAGTCTGTAGTACGTTGATGATGGCGTCCTTGGGATCTACTCCAGATGTGCTACTCATGCAAGTAAGCCTCTTCAAACTTGTCTAAAGTGTTGGACTTAGTCTCAAATTTCGGCCTTTTGATTAGACTAAATCTTTAATGCCTCTCCAATATAAACATGTCGAACAGGAGGCGTATGGTGTTTGACATCAAAAACAGCTCGCATCGCGGTCCGACTTCTCAAGACAGATACTGCCTTACTAAAACGCGTCTGCCGAAGCCGTGGCGAAGATGTCTCAGATTTCGTCCGAAGAGCAATCCGAACCGAGTTAGCGAAGCTCTCCTTCCTAGAACCGTTGGACAAGAAGGCCCTCGGCATTAAGATGGAGAATGGTTGATTTGAAGCGTAAAGGCCGGTTCGCAAAGAAGCCTAAGCCGAAGATACGACTGTACAAAATGAGTGTCTCGACCTTTTTTTACGATGAAGAGACGCACCAACTTGTGGAGTATGAGCATCACTTCAAGATAGCCCGAAGAGGGCGCATAAGGATTATTCGAAGAAGACTCGCTAAACTCGGAGGCAGACACCTTCAGAATTGGCTTTACAAATACCGAAAGGTCTGGATTCCAAAGCGTAAGCTGCGAACCGCTTTCGAGAGAGAACAATATGCGAAGAAACAAGAACCCTACGCGACCGTCCGTCGATTCACCATGAGACGGATTCGCAAACGCTGGGTAGCGAAAGAATTGGCTTCCGGAAAAATGAGGTATTCCAGAAAGAGGCGTAAGAAAGCTGTCAAACAGTAAGGTTCCTCCCACTCGATTGCTGATGCTGGATAAAGACGTCGTCGTAGGTAGGTCTTGGTTGAAGGAATATCGGAAGATGATAAAGCTAGTGCTGGGGTCATACGGTTTGACTCCGACCTCTATAAGGATCACGCCCAGCAGACGCAAAGGCTCGCATATCAGAATCTACTTGAACAAATCGGTTTCAGCCGTGACCGCGAACAAGCTCCATTTGCTGCTTGGTGACGACTGCACCAGGGTTGATTTCAATAGAGCCAGAATCGAGGCTGGATTCGCTGAATGGTCTAAACTGTATGAAGCTCCTCGAAGAGCCTTCGGCTAGAGGTCGATGAAACATGACCAAAAGGCTCAGCAAATCTGCGAAGCTCAGAGGCAAGAAGCAGATGCAAAGCGGAGCAGGTCAACGAGTACAAAAGTATACTCTACCTGACACCACCGGGGAAGTGCAAAAGTGCACGCTATCAATCATAGATATTCTATGTTCTGTATCGTATACTTTGAGACTCGACCGAATTCCCCTCTTGCAGACCTGTTCTGACGTTGAGAAGAAGAAATTCCTGAAAGACTGCCGAAAGACGTTAGAGTTTGCTGCTCAAGTCGACTCGTGGTTGAAAGGTTGGTTGCTACCCTCGATCATTCCAATAGTCAACTCGATGTCAATTAACTTGAAATTGCCTTCCTTGACCAGGAAGCTTAACAGCTGCCTGATTGTCGCTCCAAAAGGATCAGGCAAAAGCGAACTCCTGGTACACATTCTCGCCAGAAGCAATCCAGAACACTTCAGAGAATTGCCTTCCAAGATATTTGAGAGCGAGCTTGTAAAGAAAGGGAGAGATTACTTCCACAATAAGATAATGGTTCGCGACGATCTAGTACCTACATTCGAAGGAATGTCGAAAAAGCAAAGACAGCAGCTCGTCAATTTCTTCACGGAACTTCTCGGGAAACGAGAATACTCGCGGGATCGAGAGGGCCTCAACGATGTGACTACACTCGTCCTCTTTGGGTTGGCCTCAGAGGAGCTCGACAAGTTCAGAGACGAACTTATGTCCGCAACCTTCCTGGACAGGGTTCCGCCCTTCAAGCACAAAGTAACTAGAGAGATGAAGAAGGAGATGCTGCCATTCAGAACGAAGCGTCTACATGAAAACCCGTCACCGCAACCACCTACTATCAAGTTGCCTCTGCCTGAGAAGATTGACGAAGCCAAGAAGGTGAACGTAGCATTTCCCAACTGCAAGGAGATTGATGATAAGATAGAGGAGCGCGCGCTTGAACTGGACGACTATCAGATCCAGAGCTGCGCAAGAGCACAGGACTACATCAGAATCTTCATGCAATCCAATGCGCTTCTAAACGACAGACCCAAGGTTACGATGTCAGACCTGTATCTCTACGATCTTCTGCATCCGCTCTTCCTGAACAGCATGGGCGAGCTGGGGATAGAGAACCTTGTCCTGTCTCTCTTCAGGAAGAATCCTGGACTCACCGACAAGGAACTCATAAAGAAGAGTAACGTTTCGAAAGGAACCTTCTACAAGTACAAGAAAATTCTGCAAGGAAAAGGCTTGATCTAATGCTTAGGCAATCTAGGCGCAACCTAGGTCGTATACGACAAATGATTCTAGGGAGGATTTGGTTAGGTTCGACGACTACGCTAGGCGATGGCAGATTCTAAGCGCGTCCCCAAGTTCAAGTCAGATGTTCGACATGATTAACTCGATTGCGATAGCCTACGCTATTCTGAGCGGCCACAGAAAAATAACGGAGAGCGAGTACAAGTACCTTGACAGGCTGGAGCCGTATCTCAGAAATCTGTTTGAAAGCGTCAAATTGAAGTTTCCACCTCGGCCTAAAGACATCGTTCTTCCGAAAGCCATAGCGAAGCAACTCGTTCCTATCAGCATGAAGATCGGCGAATCGATGCAGATCTATGGGTTCAGGTTCTTTTTAAATACGAAGACTCTCTTGAAGTCCCTCGCACTAATGAAAGGCAGGAATACCGTGACCAGCAAGGAATTTAACGAGTTTCTCGAAGCCTTACCACGCTGCGCCACTGCCAATTCACTTCTGGATAGCGTGTTATATAGGGATCCTAGAGAAGAATGGATTGAGACGGTCGGTTAATGTCTTCCATTTTGAGCATGCATGTGAAACGGTTAGGTAATGTTCTGAGGAGTGGTGCGGAGGATCAGATAGAGGAGTCCAAGAACAAACTTGAGTCTGCAAAGGATCTTTACTCGGACTTGTTGTCTGATCTTCTCGTCACTGAGTTCGGTTGTTCCTCTGCTTGTGAGACTGCTCTGCAGTTTTTTGGTTCTTCACGTGTGAAGTTTGGGGCGGTTGATGGATCGCAGGATCAACAGCTTGTTGCAGGATTGGCGGTTTTCTGGGCTGGATCCTATGCTGCGACTGGAAAGGTTGAGTTTGGAGAGGATAAGCCTCCGCATGTGACTTATGAGACTGGGTTCATTGAGCGTGGTCAGGGGATATCCAGCTGCATCCCGATCTATGTGGATAGGATACATGAAGTCGATCAGATGGTTAAGGCTTCAAGTGCTGGCGTGTTGCCTGGAGTCATGACTGTCACGGATTCTATGACTGAGCGGGCTGTTGTCGATAATTCAACTATCGCTAGTTGGATCATGACTTTCTCAGAGTTGTTTCTTGCTTACAAGATGATCATAGAGGAGGATGTCAAGATCCTCTTTCTTGATAGGAGTCTTTCAGCTACGCATACGGCTCTTATGTATGATACCTCTAGGCGTTCCCATTGGAAGAGTGACGGGATAATTTTTGGCTTCGAGGTTGACGGTGTCCCTATAGACATTAATGAGATGGGATATGGCAGGCACCACGTCGTCAACTCTGCACTTCGTACCCCATCAGCCAGAGGGGACTATATTCGGTATGCAACTATCTTCCTACTGCAAGGCAAAGCAAAACCGATGACCCCTGAGGAGATCTGCAAAGAGCTTTGGATCGACTCTGAAGATCGCAGGAAACGAGTCCTGAAGTACCTTGATAGATCTGTGAAAGAAGGCTACCTGGTTGAGAGTGATGATGAATACTCGATCAATCCTCGATATGCTAAGAGCTGGGAACGCATCAAGAAACTTGTTACAATACTCGGGAAACAGCTCTTTGAGGCTACATCAGGCAACCCTATGCGTATTCGGAAGGGCGACCGCTACTACTGGTTGACGACTCAAGATCTTGCCTTCCTCAGTCTCTATTGCTTCTATATGATCGTAGAGGAGTGTTGGGCGCGCAGGATTCTCCTGCTTGGCGTAACTAAGGATACGACTGCACGTGATTTCCAGAATCATCTGGTCCCTGTCTGTGTGCGTACAGGTTTGTGGAAAATTGACAGGGATAGGCTGACGGAAATTCCGAGCACTGACCGAATGCTTCTCCAGGCCATGAGCATCTTCAATCATGACAAGATCCCTACGCCCTGGAGTCTCATTGAGTATGATACTGCATTTCGCATGATCGTTCCAGATTTCGAAGATAGGGAGGGGTTTGTTAGTGGGGCTATGGGGAATCGAATCATACCTGAGAGGCTCTTCCTCAAATCCTACATACAACTTGATGAGGCGAAGAGTGACCCTCAACTGCGCAGTAATGTGCTTTTCATCGACAGACTTGTTCACCCTGGGTTTGATGAGGGTCAGACGGTCTCTTTCAAACACCAATACGGGGGCGCGATAGAGCCTATTGAGGCGATTCTGTTCCGAAACAAGAATGTTCCAAATAGGATCCAGAATCTCGTAATGGTTATTCTGAAGGCTATGGGTGCACGAAGTATTCCAGAGGTCTTTGGCCACAATAAACCGCTTTTCATTGCTGACAAGATTGCTAAAGGTCAGAGGCTGAGAGTGAAGGGGCTTATAGAGGCCACTGGACACATGTTGATGAATAACCCTAAGTTGCGAAGGTTCACATTCTATATGCATACGTTTAGGGAGAGGAGGGATGAGGTTGAGTACGCTCGTAGAGCGTGAAAAGTTCTTCACAGATTTTGACGGGCGCTTCATTGCGAGACTGAGCGCCGTCATTCCCGTGAGGAAGACTGAGACCCCTTCAGAGACAACGGGCATCTCAGCTAAGTATGATTGCAGGATCAAGTCGGAGTACCAGAAAGATCTGATGGGCCTGCTTGAGGAGGGGATGCTGCTTGCGGTGCGCAACTTCAAGTCTGGCCGCCATGATGCGAAGCGGTTTACGTTGCTTGAGATCTCTCGTATAGGGCCAGAGCATTACGGCCTAGCAGGATTATCAGATCATAGCTACTATCCGTACCAGTTTGAGATTATTCAGCAGTCGGTTGAGGACTGGGCCACAGATGACAAAGCAACTATGATCATACAGATGTCCGCAATTCCACTAAACTATGATCTTGTGGTTGATGACAAGAGTGAAGCCCAGTACATGAGAGGTTTCACTTATCCAGTGATTGCCGAGACCGTAAACATTCTAAACCGAGACACTATTCATCAGATGTATAACAAGAGCGTCCTTGAGAGAATGGGGCGGCCCTGGAAGAAGATCAAAACCAGCGCATCGGCCCGTGAGGATCCACGTTTAGGCACCATTAAGATGTTTGAGAGTGAGCAGGAGCGGATCCCCATCTACGTTGATTTTGAGAGGCTGGTCCGCTATCACTTTGGCATTTTTGCCTTCACGGGGGCGGGGAAATCAAATTTACTGTCCAACATTCTACGTCGATTGATCTATCACACCAGAGATACTAAGATCGTTATCTTCGACATTTCCATGGAGTATCCCTTCCTTCTTCAAGACGTTTTCTCAGACCCAAAGACCCCTGTTAAGGTAATTCTGGAGACTCCTGTCCAGGATGCTGATCAGTTCTACAAGATAGCTGTGAAACCCAGAGGGTTCGAGAGAGATGTGAAGGCAAAGAAAGCCTTCGAGGAGATGCTAAATCAAGGAAAGGTAGGATGCTACAAAGAAGAGACCTCAAGCACCATAACATATGAGGACATCTTTGACCAGCTCAAATTGCTGAGGGCAGAGAATGCTGAGAGAGCCACAAGCCTAGAGGCAATAGACGCCATAGAAAGAGCGGTACGCGGACACATAAGGGAGAAGAAGCTTGACCCAGAGAAACCGCTAGATGAAACATTCATCGATTTCTTGAGTGCCAAAGCTCTAGAGGTTGTTGAAAAACATAAGATATGGAAAAACAGCGGACTGTACGGTTGGGCAGAAACCAGGCGCGAACTTAAGGAGAAACTTGCAGACTCGACAGAAAAAGAGGATGCCGGTGAAGGTTACACTACGAAGGCGATCGCCAAGCTCATCGAGAGTGACTTTAGGGTCATCTGCCTTTCCATCGTGGATCCCAATATCATAAAGTCGCTCGCTATTGATTTGTCGAATATGACGTTGATTGGGAGAAAACGGGAATTCAAGGTTGAGCCACCTATCCTTTTCGTTTTTGACGAGGCACAGGAGTTCATCCCAGCATACGATAGAGCCAGAGGGATTGAAAGGGAGTCTACAATTCAGATCGAGACCCTATTGCGGCAGGGTAGAAAATACGGCCTAGGCGGATGCTTGGCCACTCAGAGAATAGCATATCTTAACACCAACGCGCTGCAGCAGCTACACACGTATTTCATTGGTCCTTTGCCTAGACCTTATGATCGAAGCCTAGTCAGCAACACCTTCACCATTGATCAAGGAATACTTGAGAAGACCTTAGAGTTCGCCCCAGGTGAATGGCTTCTATCAAGTTATACAGCAACTGGAATGGAGAACGTGCCCATATTCATCAAAGCAGACAACTCTGAGACGGAGATAGAGCGTGCGCGTATCGGGATTTGAAGTCAGAGCTTGGTGCAACCGCCGGGAGAAGGTTGCGACATGATAGTATGCTGGAAGAATGATTGGGATGAATGCCCACTAGAGGTAATAGAGCTTTCGACAGTCATAAAGGAACTGGGAGCCCGATTCGAAAAATAACAATCTAGCGCGCACTGTTATGAGGCGAGAAAGATTGAATGTTAACATAATAGAGAAATTCACTGAACCTTCAAAACCACGCATTGATGACATTACGACCAAGTATTCTTTGGCATGAGCGTGAAATGATGGTAGTGCTCACTCACAATAATTTACAGGAAGTTGACACTCAAGAACTCGCAGACGAAATATTGGGACACGCAGCTAAATCAAGAAATGAAGAAGAGCTTAAGATAAGAATTGAGACCACTCTACAGCCCATTCTTAAGAAATGGGGGGTTGAGTGGGCTTCGTATGAGCACAAGCATCGAATTTCGGGTGCCAAGAAGGACGCGCTGTACGGTCACGTCATAATCGAATATAAGTCCCCGGGAAAGCTTGGCAGTAAAGCCGAATTCAGAAAAGTCAAGGAGCAAGTCAAAGAATATATTCGAAAGGAAGCCGGTGGCGAAGGAGATTTCGGAAAATTCTTCGGTGTAATCATAGATGGGCACAATATCTCCTTTGTCAGATTCAGAAACGGAAGATGGGAAGAACAGGCAGAACCTCTTAGTGTGAACAAAGAAACGGTCAGAACGCTGCTGAAGACAATCATAGGCTTGCACCTCAGGGTAATAGACCCTGAAGCACTCGTCGTTGATTTTGGGCCTGGCAAGTTAAGCAGAGATGTCATCGAAAGACTGTACGCAAGTCTCAGTCAGCATAGTTCTATGAGAACACTTATGCTTTTTGAAGACTGGAAGAGAGTCTTCTCTCAGGTTTGTGCTTATTCTCCAGAAAAACTGTCTGCTCTCGTAGAATACTACCAGCTGAAAGATCGCAAGGTCGTCGACATAGAGAAGTTGCTGTTTTGCGTTCACACATACTATACTCTATTGATGAAGTTCATAACGTCGGAGGTTATCTCTTATTTCAACCCGATGTTCGGATCTTTTCTAGCGCGGTTAGAAACTGCATACCATGAAAAACTAGACGTCATGAAAAGGGAATTGGAGCAGTTAGAGGAAGGAGGAATCATTGCCCAACTAGGCATAAGAAATCTCTTGGAAGCTGACTATTTTGCATGGTATCTTGACGAATGGAATCAAACCTTGGCCGACACCATTATCATGGTCGTTGAACGCTTAAAAGAATACGACCCAGGGACTTCCGAACTCTATCCTGAAAAAGTTAAGGATCTTTTCAAGAGGCTCTACCAGAATCTTGTTCCGAAGAAAGTACGACACGACTTGGGCGAATACTTTACTCCAGATTGGTTGGCAGAACTAGTCCTAGATGAGGTCGGCTATGATGGCAGTCCTGATAAAAGAATCCTAGATCCTGCGTGTGGTTCTGGAACCTTCCTTGTGCTTGCGATAGGTAGAATGAAGGCTTGGGCCGAAAAAGAATTCTATCCTGACAAGCGAGATCTACTTCAAAAAGTCGTACATAGTGTCGTTGGATTCGATCTTAACCCACTAGCAGTTCTCGCAGCAAAAGCAAATTACATTTTAGCTCTTGGTGAGCTAAACAGATTTCTGCCTGGAATGAATATAGACATACCTGTCTATTTGGCTGACTCGATCCTTGTAAGCAGGAAGCCAAGTATTACTGGTGAGTGGGAAGTTTATCTAAAGACAAGTGTGGGGGAGTTCTGGTTTCCTCATGAAGTTGTTGATAAGAACTACTTGCCTAAAGCGCTCGCACTGATTGAGACAGGAATCAATGGAACCTATACCAAGGAGGAATTTCATCATTTCCTGAGTGCTCAGTTGAAAGGTCTCAAAACTGCGAGTCTGGATTCTCTAACAAGGCTTTTCATGTTCATGCGGAAACTCGAAAGAGAAGGCAAGAATAAAATCTGGACGCGATTGCTCAAGAACTCCTTTGCACCGCTTCTTATGGGAAGGTTCAGTTTTGTCGTTGGCAATCCTCCATGGATAAATTGGGAGTATCTTCCTCAGAAATACCGAGAAGACACTAAGAGGCTCTGGGATAGCTACGGCCTCCTCGAAAGAACGAAGGGGATGGGTCTAGGAAAGGTGAAACGAGATATGTCAATGCTGTTCACTGTGAGGTGTCTAGATAGATACGTTGCAGAACGAGGAAGATTTGCGTTTCTAATTCCGTTCACAACATACAAGGGTCAATCTGGTGCAGGTTTCAGGAAATTTCTTGCCAATGGTTTTCAGAATGGAGAAAGAAGAATTTCATGCGCAGTCTGCAAGATCCATGACCTTGTCACACTCTACCCCTTCGAGGGTGCTACAAACAGAACATCAATGATTATCATTCAGAAAGAGGGCGAAACCCAATTTCCTATCCCCTGCTTAATGTGGCATAATCCAGGAAGTAAAGGGATTCCACAAGAAACTAGACTGGAAGAAGTGAAAGGCACAACTAATCAGTTTGAAATGATTATGGTCCCGGTAACGCGAGAAAAACCTGAATCCTCATGGATGATAATTTCTAGCAAAGCCCTCAGTGCTGTGCAGAAAATGCTCAAGCCTTCTGAATACAGAGCGTATGCGGGTGTATACACTGCTTTTAACGGCATATATTGGGTTAAGGTTCTATCAAAAGGGGCTTCCGGATTCTTGATTCAAAATCTGTCAGACATCGGCAAGAAAAAAGTGAGACAAGCCGAAGCCCTCGTGGAGGAAGATCTCATTTATCCTCTCATACAAGGGAGAAACGTGAAGAAATGGTATGCTTCACCAGAGGACTATCACATAATTGTTCCACACGATCAGAAAGATGGAAAGCCATTGGATGAAAGTACCTTGAAAGTCAGCTACTCGAAGAGCTACAGCTTCCTCCTGTCATACAAGAAAGAATTGGAAGATAGAGCAATCCATAAACTGTGGGGTAAAACTCGTCCATTCTATTCACTTTATGATATTGGAGATTATACATTCAGACCTTACAGAGTCATGTGGAAGGAAATCGCGGGCAAGATTTCAGGTAAGGGATCATTTACTGTAGCTGTATTGGCGCCTTATGATATCAATTCCCACAGGCAGAAAATAGTAATACCCGACCATAAGCTGATGTTCGTACCATGTGACCAAAAAGACGAAGCTCATTACATTGCCTCAGTATTGAATTCGTCGATTTCTCAACTGGTAGTGGCGAGTTATACCGTGGAAACGACCATGGACACCCACATCACCAACCACGTCTACATTCCAAAATTTGACGCTAAGAATGAGATACATCTGAAACTCTCAGAGCTTTCCAAGAAAGCCCACTCACTTGCCAAAAGGAATTACGAGCAACAAGACCAAGCCGCATGGCATGATCTAGAAAAAACTGAGAAGGAAATCGACGAAGCCACGGCTGCGCTCTATGAGATCAGTAACGAGGAACTAAGTGAGATTCAACAGTCCTTACGCATTCTGAAGGAAGGCGATGAAGAAGAGACTGATGCAACCGTAATGACGGAGGAGCAATCATAACTTATGGACTGGTTGTCTCATCCTATGTTGATGCTTCCTTCCACTTCAACGGCTTAAGGACTACGATAACCAATAGTCCGATTCCAGGGTGTGCATGAGGATTTATTTAGTTAAATCAAGATTCCCCATCGTTGAAGGGTGAATTCACAGAAGAATCGTGTGATAATACCAGTTTGGCCCGACGCCTGTGAATCAATGATTGTAACCTTCTGGGACCTCATTTAGAATTCTCTCGCCCAGTTCTGTTATTGCCCAATAGTATGTAAACGGTTGGCGCCTATTTGAAGAAACATACCGGCGACTTATGAGCTGTAGTGTTGCAACAGCAACTGCAACTGCTAAGGTCACCGGTAAAGTTACCTGTATAATCGCTAGTAGTTGCGGTTGCAAGTATTTAGGCCAGAAGCGTTGCAGTAACCATCATGCACAATGTTGCGGTCAATTAATTGCCTACTTACTCTACTAGCCGTAGGCTAGTAGTGCAGGATGGTGGTGGTGCTCACCAGCTATGGCGCAAACAAGACGGCGGTCGCTAGCCTTATAGGTGTATTCATTCGCTTATTGAGATGCTCGTCGGTCAAGAACGAGCCTATTAGAGGTGAGCAAGGTTATCTGAACCGTCACCCGCTCCTGCTGAGAAGCCGGCTGAGGCTCCTCCAACGGAAGCCCCCAAACCTGAAGAGAGCAAGGAAGAGGCGAAAACGGTTGAGGCGGCTAAGCCTGAGGAAAAGAAGGAAGAGGCGAAGCCAGCAGCGAAGC
>CAYXJU010000019.1:0-16366 GCA_964464765.1 uncultured Candidatus Bathyarchaeia archaeon
CCGCAGAATCCGTTACCGTGTCGAACCCGAGGTTTGGTGCGGGGAGTGGGATTCGCGCACCAGTTTACCAGTATAGTGCTAACATGTTGACGGTGGGTTCGACGAGTTTCGAGCGTTTTCGGTGCTGGAGTTGGGCTCAAAATTCACGCGGGTAAGCGCGCGCTCCTTTTGGTATGTTTGATAATCCTTTCTGATTGGGTTGCTGGGCAGAATAGGCGAGACTTACTAGTCCTTCGAACCTCCAAGCATTAAGGAATACTTTATTGCGGGGCGTTACCAACTTGGAAAGGGCGGGGGACCATTGGCTCGGGAAGAAACACCTTTCGCCTACGAAGAAGTTTTCAGTCTAATTCTGTCCCTAGTTCAGCAACTTCAAGAAGATTCTCAGTCTGGGGCACCAAGGCCTGAGAAAGTCGAGGATTACTTTCAACGCTTAACGAAATGGGCTCTGGGCGAGTATGAGTTCGCGCGACGGCTCGCCTTTCAAGGAATAAGTACCATTCGACTAGCTCCGTACGCTGTGCTCATGTCGTATTTCCATCAGAAACCTCCGGGCGATTTCATCTTCTTTCATGAAGGTAGGAGCGCTTGCGTCGATGTCAAGTACTACGATCCTCTTAAGATGCTTAGGAGAATGGAAATACCAGAACGATATGTGACTAGAATCATCGATTTCAAAGATAGATTCAGTATGGGTGAGGCCTTTGTGGCTATCAAACGATTTGAGCGCTGGTACCTTTTGGAAGCCAACAGAGTGTCACGTCTCGAAAAGAAATCTGGCCATTTCTTGATCGACATCCAGTGGGCCAGAGAGAACCACCAAGTATTAAATGAAGAATACTGTATTTTCAACATAGGTGAGCGGATACGGCCTGGAGCTCCTGGGATTCCAAGTGATAGAATCTACTGGTACGATGTGGGTGGCAAGAAGTTTGCCATAGAACCGCCAAAGGGAGCCACACGACACGGGCTTCTGTACGACACAATTCAATTCAACGACAACCAGCGCAAGGTGTCGTTTGACTTCTCAAGAGATCAGACGACAGACCCGACGGGGCGCCGTGAGTATTCTGGGCCGCAATACTGGATATTCAAGAATCTCAAGACAAGGCTAGAGGATAACTTCAGGATGGTCATGCCGAGGCCTGAAACCGCCGGGTGGCTTTCTTACGTCAGTGGCTTTGAGGACTTATGTCCTACAGTATTCAGTCTTTGCGATGCTGTCGCAGAGTTCGCTCCTAAAGGGCCCAATGAAAGAAGCTTTGACCTTGCTCACGACAGAGCTTTGAATGGGCTTAGGGACGCTGGGTACGTCTTCTTTGGAGGACCAGAAGCAGTTCAGTACTATGTGGCGAAGTTATACACCATATTGTTGCGTGACCTCCAAGAGGCGGTGCCCCCACAAACCTCGTAACGGTATTCATCGTGTGATTGTGGGGCAGGAATCTGGTCGCTTTGGCTTTGCAGTCAATCTTCGTGTGGGAGTATCTGCTCTTGTTTCCCGAATCCGAGAAATTCAACTAGGTAGGTTTGCGTCCCGGCGGCCGAACTTACTGTTATTGGTCAATGAAAATTGGACGCACTCAAAGGCAGGGGGTTTGGCAAATACTTCCGCGGGGATATTACTGCTGTTGTAACAACGTTTAAATGCGACATGTTACAACAGCAGTAACAAGTGAGCGACATGCGAGAGTACATACTGACCAATGCTGAGCGCGAAGCCCTAAGACGTTTCTTCTCTACTGGTGAGAAGACCGGTGAGCTTAGAGTGCTTGAAAGTAGGATAAGGGACAATCTTATGTCAGGCAGACTTCCGCAGGACTACCAGTTCATTCAGCAGTGGGTACACGCGTATTGCGATGGAAAAATCAGAACCTATGTCGCTCGGGGAAATGAACCCGTCCAGAAGGTTGCGAAGACCATACTGACGATGATTCGTAAGAGAGGGATACCGCCGACTGAGATAGACTCGATCCTAGACGACGTGAAAACGAAGACCGTTGACGCCTTCTCTCGGAATCCGGAACTATTCATTGAAAGGTCACGGCGTCTCGCAGAACTTCGTGAGCTTCTGGGGAAATTATGAATGCCCCTTGTGCAGGTCTCATTTTGCCGAATCCACGATATTCGTCTTGGTAGGTTCATGTCAGGGTATTGTCTGCGTCACTGGACTATGTGGCAAAGTGGAAGGACAAAACAAGTAGTCAACGATAATCCAGTGCGAAAAAAAGCGATAGAGCCTCTGCCTAGATTCAGTCCGTTCTTTCATTATACATGGGAAGTTTTCCATGTGCTGCCTTGTAGACTTTCAGAAGCTCTTCTTCTCTGGCTCTACATTGCGTCTCGGTACCAAATAACTCAAATCTGTAATATCTGGCCAAAGGGCATTTCTTATTTGTTTAGATGATCCAACAGTCGAGTCTTTACTTTGCCACTTCCATAGTATACAGTATTCTTTGCCTCGTCTGCAAGTTCATAGACACCCCAATGCGTCTGGATCATGTGCCACAACAGAATTAGAGTAAGCCCACCACTGCCCCCATGCCAATCTGCTTACCCCACAACTCTAGTTCAAACCCTCAAGCTTAAAACAATATCTCAAGACCGCAAGAAGAACTGTCTAACTCGGCATTTTTCTTCTGTGGTTAGAGTTAAATGCCGAGAACCTATCTTGAAGACAAGGGAGTAGATGTGGCAGAACTAGAGAGGATAATAGAGTTCGGCGTCATCGCGTACCTCTCTTGGCTCATCTCAGAATCAGTCTTGGATTCCCTTCTAAGAGCAGCTTTCCCACTTGGCGAAGCAGTTGTCGCCAAATGGGTAGCCTTCTTTGGTTCCCTCTTGATCTACTACGGCCTTATCCGCGTAAAACTGAACATCAGCCAATGAAATGTGCCGATCTAACAGCGCTGGTCGTGAGTCAAAGACGTAACAGAGCCTTGAGAAGGCATAATATTGTAGTAATCTCCATCACGTTACTAGCGACTAGCACGTTCCTATTTGGACTATGCTCTGCTATTCGTAGTCTTAACGCTCGGTTCGTTACCTAGCAGCTTTGCCTATCAGCGATTGCCACTTGTTTTGGCCAATTCCATGTTCAGTCCAGCTACCTCTGCTGGAGTCTTTCCGTTTAGTGCCATGTGTGGACGCAGATAGTTGCAGTATATGCGTTGGCCTTCAATCATTCTGATAGCGGATTGTTCGTTGTCTAGTCCACCCATGACTTTGGTTCTTTCCCTAATCGTTCCATGTAGTCGTTCCACGATATTGTTGTCTATGCCTTCAAGGATGGTCTTTAATCGCACATGGAGTGTTCTAGGCTCGGTGTCTATGTAGAATTCTCTCTTGAAGCGCGCGCCTTAGACGGTGCAATGCGCTAGCTACTCAATAGATGGTTGAATATCTTCTAGCGCGCGCTCTAGTAACGCAATCTTATCGAAGAAACCGTTCTAATGGTTGTGTGAGTCTATCTTCTTTTGAATTGTTTTGGCTGTCTTTTGGCGGTTTTATTCTGGGTGCCTCTTCCCCCCGTATTGCTTCAGGTCTAGCTTCCTCCGCCCTTGCCAATCGCCTTTCCATCATAGTCTTGGCTAGTAGCCTAACTTCTTTAGTAGTTTTTTCAGTTAGATTGAGTATCTTGGCTATTTCTAAATCGATTCGGTTGACTACTTTATCCGCTAATCTATCAGAATTCTCCTTTGTATCAGCTCCACCCAATTTTCTGGCTTCCGCCTCAAGTTCGTCGAAGAGGGATGCTAGTCTTTTGATTTGGCTTTTCGATAATTTCTTAGGGTCGAGAACCAGAATTTCAGAGGCGGGCCTTACATCAAGCTCTATCATTCCGCCTCCTGTTATTCTGCATAGAGATTCAATTTGGAGATGTGTGAATGAAGAATTTAGATAGGCCAACATAGCCTTTAGCATGTCGTTATTCAATTCTATCTTTGGAATGAATGCGATTAACCTATCGTCGAGGGCTACCATTTCCTCCATAAGGATGAATCTGCTGCGATACTGAGTACCTCTTGCGGCGAACATTGGTGCTTTCTTTACTCCACCTAAATCGTACCAGCCGCAAAAATGCTTCTTATTTCCTGCCCTAGTCTTGGAGGCTTCAGAGAGATTCACGGTTTTAGCCTTAGCACCAACCTTCTTTGAAATCCTCAAGTAGACGTTTGTCTCGCCATGTTTAATGTAATCCTTGACATTGTCGGGTAGCGCGTATTTATGAGCCGAAAAAAGCCAGCATTCACTGTTCCTCTTCTTTAGTGCGTCCCAGTCTTCCTTTGTGAAGGTGAAGTTCTTAGCGTATCTAGAACTTGGTAGTAGGGGATGAACCCATTTGCGCACTAAACCCCAAGCGCTAGCATCGTTATCTGTTAAGTAGAAGAAGCTTTCGCCTCCTACGTTTCTAACCCCGTGCACTACGCCCTTCGTCGCCAAGACAAGGTACGTGATGTTGCCATAGGCAACTTCAAATAAACTTCCGAGTTCGGTTAGCTTGGGAGATTTTTGAAAGAGACTAAGACATTGATTGATGTTGAATAGGCAATCAATCCATTTCTTTTCCTTTATAGAGTTCTGGCTTACAACTCTCACGTGATATTCTTCAGAGTACTTATCTGGATTTTCAACAACTTCCAAAACATTGTCCACATCGAAGCTAGAACCCCTCGGCACATCGAGGTAAACAAATGCTATCTGATTGTCATCCCTAGCATTTGTATCCTCCTCCTTTTCCAGCAGGATTATGCAAGTGCCTATCAATGGAATTGGGAATACTCTGGCGGATATGTCTATTACCGCCTTAATCTTGAAATGGCTCAATAGGAACCTCCCAAAATCCGTGCCATAATCCGCTTGGAGCCAACTGTCCGATATTATCATGCCAAGCCTTCCACTTGACTTAAGAAATTCATGTGCCCAGATTATGAAGTGGAGATATATTCCAGGCTCTATTCCCTGCTGAACTCTAGCAGTCAAACCATATTTCTTAAGAGTGCCAGCGATCCTCTTCTTGATGGCTTCCTGAGTCTTGTTCGGTATCTCCGTCCACCTAGTGTAGGGAGGATTAGCTACTACAACATCCATAAGTGGGATTAGGATTTCACGTCTAATCTCGCCCTTGGGCGTTCTAATCGTATAGGGTACCAAGACCTTCTGCATCGGTATTACCGTGAAGAAGTCATCGACCACGACGTTCATTTCGCTTGTCGGGTGGCGTACATCCCTCATTGCCAAGTTCATAGCGGTTATATGGGCGGGAAAGGAATTGATGTCCACAGCGTAGAGTTGACCTAAGATTTCCTTATGGACGCTCTCTGGAGTCAAAACTCTGAGGTCTCTTAGCCTTCCATAGGCTTTGACAAGGAAGGTACCGGAGCCACAGGCGGGGTCCATCACTAAGTTGGTCGCATCCCTAACTGCCCACTTCACTATGAGCTCAGCTATTTGAGGCGGCGTATAGAATTGGCCAAGTTGATGCCTCTCCTCTTCAGGAATGAGTCTTTCATATATGAAGCCAACCACATCGGAGCCGACTTCCTCAAGCTTGTAAGCTTCCATGTCATCAATGAAGGCATTTATCTCTTCAAGCGCATCCACATCATCGGGTAGAGGTGCCTCATCATAGAATTCAGCCTTGAAGATTGGCTCAAAATCTTTGGTGACCTCTATGGCCTTATCGAAGCAAATCCCAAGCTTCGATGAAAAGTCCGCTCCATTCTTGGGTGGAATTGGCTCCAAGATTAGTAGATTGCTATAATAGCGTTCCAGAATTTTATAGAAGACTATTTTGTTCATCAAGATGTAGGCAGCTTCCCTAGAATAAACGCTGGGGGTTATGCCGCCAACTTCCTCGGAGAGCGCTTCATATCTTTTCTTAAACTTAGCATCCACTTCTAACCTCTCTCTTACGAGCGGAAGCATCTGCCTGGAAAGCCACTCCACGAAACTTCTTAGTCTCATTATGAAGGTCCAATCGAGTGTAGTCCTCTCAACCTTCACGCCTTGATGCCATCGGGCTACTATTTGAAGGGCCTCTTCCACAGCTTCTTCGGTTAGCTGTATTTCCTTCACCAGCAGCCTATGCCTATCTATACGAAAAGCGTCGCCTCGTTCGGGTGTGGTGAATAAGGCGAATATTTTACCGTTTGTTGTAGCGAAGAGTGAGGCACCGCATTGAACCGCATAGGTTAAGGCTTGAGTTATCACCTTGCTTCCGAGCGGGTCTATATCCCTGACAACTTTCAACCCTTTAGCTGTTGAAATCTTCCGTTTGAACTCCGCTATGAACAAAGGTTTAAGCGCGTGAGTCGGAATCATCAGGTCAGTTATGCCTGAATCCACAGGATACTGAGGTTCAGGGCTTCCAAATTTTACTCCCTCGATAACATATTTTCGCCTCTCTAGAACATTCTTAGTAAGGCGGTAGAATTCTTCCTCGATTTTTGCCTCTCTACTCAAGCTAGTTCACTACTGTCTACGAAACGCGCGCTTGTGCGTTGTGGTAACCTGAAAGGTAACAGACCTTGACATTTTCCATTATAACTAGTAGACTAAAGAGACTCTTGAATCTTCGGTAGGACATTTCCCATTCTTATAATGGGGCAAATGTTAACCTCTGGGAGTACAATGCTATGGGTGAGGTAGGTGATCCAAGAGGAGAAAAGTAGTTGATCCAGCGACCATACTCATCTATATGGTCTTCCCCGCGTCGCGAGGCACCTACCCCTCTTCTACTTTCTTATGAGTGACGCGTACTTCTTCTTAGTGAGATATTCTCCAGCCATGGTAAGTGGTCTTGGATATTCAATTGGGAGCGCATATTTTGTGGGTTTGCGGATGGTTAAGACCATGAATACCTTGATTTGGCTATTTCACGCGGTCAATCAATTTCAGTAAGATCTGCGTCATCTCCACAATTTTCAACTTTCTAATCTGCCTCATAGATTCTAAGTACTCCATTACATTATGAACTTTCGAATTTGCGTCTCTTCTAAAAGGGTAAACCATATGCAGAAATTTGTTAATCATGTCGTGTTGATCTTGGTCAAAGTTTGATTTGTGACTTTGTAAGTTTGATAGCAGAACGCTGAAATCGTGCGCACGTCTGTTCATTGTGTCATAATACACAGTTATTTGCTTGGGGCCGAACTTGTATTGAAGCAAATTGTACACAAGGTTCTCTACCAACTTCCTTGCCAGCATTAACACTGCGTTGGGTAGCTTTGAGTCACTGTAGGCTCTGTTAATCTCATCTTCGAGACGATCGTAGAAAACATCTGGATATTTTCCTTTGAATTTCAACAAACGCCGAAATTGAAGGAGATTACCTTTCGCAGTTTTTTTTGTGCCTGGTGGAGCTGCAGCAATTGGAGCTTGTGCCTTCTGGACTCTTAAGTGTTCTTTCAACTCGTCAAGCTTGTTCTGTGGAACTGCGAAGCGCGGTTTGGCCACATCTATGTATTGTTCATGCGCTAGTAGAAGGAGTGCTACATCACGATCAGTAATACCAGCTTCGGTTGCTTTTGCGTTAATGCGGTTAAGTAACTGCCGTGGCTTAACATGCAACTTCGCGCAGATTGTTTCTCTAAGCTTTCGTGAGAGTGTCATCAGATCCCTTTCGACCTTTCTTCGTCTTCTTCTTAGCCTTGGAAAGGGCTATATTCACCGCAGGCTGAGTAACGCCAAGCAAGTCAGCGATCTCACGCTCAGTAAATCCAAAGACCTTAAGGAAGCGCGCGTTGCGCTCCGTTCCTTCCTCGCGTCTTATCTGAGCAGAAGCGTACACCTTAACCACATTTAGAATGGCTTCGACAAACGAGCTAAATTGAGAGCTATCAAGTGTGACAGAAAAAGAACCTCTTTTCGACTTCTTACTCATTCTCCCATCTCCTTTTTGCCTTTGCGTTTCGGACGTTTTCCAGTCAATATTCTGCTAATCGTTGGTTGCAACGTGTGGAGAATCGTTGCAGTCTCTTTTTGGCTGTAACCTGCTACATTCAACAGCCATGTGTTTCTTTCCATCTCCTTTTCTGTTACTTCTCGGACAGCCGCAAGTGCTGCCACCTTCAGATAGGACTGGAGGAATTTTTTCAAATCCTCGAACTGCGAATCAGTGAAAGTAACGACGCCCGGTTGATTTTGCGTCTTTTTCCCCATACAAAATCGCTTCTTACTTATCTGCAAAAGGATTTAAGTTTGAAGTTGTTAAGAGCCTCGGAAATAACTTTTTCCTCTCCTTCTTCATAACCCACATCTTTTCCTGACCATCTCTTTGTAGATGTTCGATTGCTTGGCTATGCGCTCTCGTCCTCTGGTGTCATGCATGACCTTGACGGACTCATCCTCAGACATCAACCCACATTCTTTCATGAGATTATGACAGCAACTCTCTGAGTGCCTTTATCACTCCATTGAAGAATTGGATGTTTTTTCTATGCCCCTTTTTGCTCTCCGCAAGTTTCAATATCCAGATAATGCTGTTCTTCTTCGAAGCCGCTTCGTCGAACTTTTTCCTCCATTTCCTCTGCTCCTCTTCGGTTGTTAATTTGCTACCATCAACGGCGTCGTCAAGCCAATCAGTCACCAAGGTTGGTTCCTCGAACCATAACCACTCAAATTGCTCGTCTAGCACATCCCATCGAAGA
The DNA here is from genome assembly GCA_964464765.1 of uncultured Candidatus Bathyarchaeia archaeon. GTDB lineage: Archaea > Thermoproteota > Bathyarchaeia > 40CM-2-53-6 > CAVXDP01 > CAVXDP01. Next base: position 8,652 of record CAYXJU010000019.1, read on the forward strand.
CGATGAACCGCATCGTAACTCAATTCCTTGAGTATCTCTGAAGCGAGCTGTGATCCAAAGATGTAGCCTTCCTTCTCCTCTGCCTGTTTCATCTCATTGAGTCTAAGACGAACAGCAGGATTGACACTTCGGCGAGCCTCTACGTACGATTCAATAGCTGCCTTACAGATCTGTGACCAGTTGACCTCTCTCAATTCATCCATCTTCTCCGCAGTTTCGGCCGGGACATAGACAGTGATGTTCTTCCCTGTCTTGAGGTGCTGAGTTACGGATTCTATTCCCTTCTTGTCGACTGCCACGCTTAGGGCCTTGACCGCCGTCTTCTTTTTGCCCATTCCACAGACCTCTGTGGATTATGTGGGCGATGTCCAATATAAGGATTTCCACAGAATACTGTGGTTCCACTAAAAAGGCTACATGTCACGGGAGCAAAACGAGCTTACGAGGACTTCTAACTTCATTCCTAGAACCGTCGGCGTATGGCAAAATCGAGTAAGTTACGCATCCTTGTGGCTGAGGTTTGAATTTGAAGAACTCGGAAGTTTCACTGCTGGCGATTCAACCCAAAAGTGTCACGTACTTCTCGTCCACTTGCCATACGTCGGCAATGTCGCAGAGCCGATTCTAGCACGAGAAATTGGTACACTGAGAGAAGTCATGGCAGAAGGACGAGCAACCGAAGAAGATTGAACTAGTATTTTGCAAATCCAGGTAGAAATAGTTGAACTAGACCAAGCCCCATTAAGACGAACGAAATCACGAACATTACTGCAACTAAGAGCTCATGACCGGAGATGCGGCTGCGCTCAATCCAATTGGGAGGGTGCGTGTACCAATAATCCTCTTTTTTGCCTTCTCGCTTGGTCCTTCTTTGTATTCTCTTCAGTTCAAGTTTGTCTTCCAAGCGCATTGCAGATTCTGCTCTTGTCACAGAGTGATAGCGATACTTCATGACTACCCATGAGAATGCGAAGTTGAACAATCCGGCAACGAAAACTACTACGCTTCGTTGATAGGTCAATTGAAGAAAAGCAAGGGCTGTGGTGGCGAGTCCCACAGAGACCGTAAGACTCACAGACACACCTTGCCATATTAATCTTCCATATTCCCTGAGATCCTCAAGACACTCCTCGTATTGGGCAAGAAGAAGATCCTCAGCCTGCAAGTGCTCACTCTCTCGATTCAAATTAGTGACCAGTATGTCCATAAAAGAGGTACTTCGTCTAATTAAATGTGGATCACTTGGCAGTATCGCCCGAATTTGCATTCGTATGTGTACACTAGCTGGTAAGCACTACCACCGAGAGAATCTATCCTGTCAGGGGAAGAATCGCCCGAAACCCCTCTCATTCCATAGAATGGCTCGCTACGCTCACTGCAACGATTGTGTGTGCTCACCAGCTATCCCACACACACAGAATCAATAATTAATGGTTCAAATCTTAGTAAGTAGTTAGGCGAAATTTCCTGGAAGGCCCTAACATGGAAAAGATGTTCGGCGCGAATGTGGAATTTGAAGAAGCCAAGGTCCTAGCTGATTTGACCTCACTTCATCAGGATTTGAGGTATACCAGAGACGTATTGAAGCGCCTAATTCAGTTGCTTAGAGATGGCTGTCAAGATCACATCCTAATTCAAAGCTATTGGAGTGCTGCTCTCGTAGCCTATGTCAGATGTTTCTCAACGGGTAAAAGATATGGCTTGACCCCCGACATATACAAGCATTTGGATGGGGCGATTGATTGCCATGCCTACTATAAGAATATGCGCGACAGACACATCGCACATTCCGTCAATCCTTTTGAACAGGTTGCGGTAGACATACAGTTGTCTCCACCTAACAGCGACAAAAAGGAAGTCCTAGGTGTTGCCGTTTTCATGCTGAAGCATATGGCCCCTGAGGTCAGTGGGGTTATGGACTGCTTGCGCCTGACTTCGGTTGCCCTAAAGTATGTTGTCAATAGGTGCAAAGAGTATGAAAACAAGGTATTGGAAGTGGCAAAAAGTATGCCTATTGAACAATTGTATTTAAAAGCTAGGGGACGTTTGGTCGCCCCTAGACCGGATCAAGCTGGAAAACCAAGGCCCTAAGAAACGCCGCCTAACATGGAATAAAAGTAACCATAGCTGGTGAGAGCATCCTAATTTGAACTGTGTTTTTTATTTGGTGGGTCGTGTGGTGCCATAGCTGGTGAGCCGCCGCCGCCCTTATACTTTGATGATTTTATGGTTTTGTGGTTTTGTTGTTTGGAGTTTTGAAGATTGATTAAGTTATAAGTTATAAGAAATCTGGTTATAAATGAAGTTACTTAAGTAAAACTATCCTGCTCATCGCTATTACTATCCCGCTAATGTTTCCTTACTATCTCTATTTTGTTTTCTTTTTGCCGCCTTTCTTTGCCATAGCCAAAGTTGCGGTTACGTAGCTCAATGGCTTGCCTAGAATTCTCGCGATTTCTGTTGGCCGAAGCCCTGCGTTTCGCAGAATCACGATTTTCGCCGTTTTGCTTTCACTTGGCTGGGCAAGGAGCGCAATTACTGCATCAAGCCTTCTTGTGATCTCGACATTCCGGTTTTCTTTCGTCTCTTTTGCTACCATTCAAATCACCTCACAGTAGAATTGGTCTTTGTCTTTCTATCAGACAAACGAGTGGATGCTTATATCTACTGTTAGACTGGTGCACGAATCCCTTAGTGTGCAAGTTATAAAGGGATTCGACGGCAGATAGATGTAGTGTTGGTGTGTCGGTTGAAAGGCAAAAACAATGCTGATGTCAAAGATGTCGTAAGGAAGCTGGACGCAATTCTAGCAGTCCTCTTGGAGTCTATGGTTGAGAATGGAAAGAAGGCGTCCGTCACTAAACGGATTAAGCTTCTTCACACTTCAGGACTGAAGCCATCGGAAATAGCTAGTATCTTAGGAAAGACACAAGTCTACGTCAACGTTGTACTGGGCAGAAAGACAAGGAAGAAGAGATAATCTAGAAGACGCCTTGGCCAGACAGAAGTGGGTGCGACATGCCTCAAGGTAAATACAAGGCTATGGCGCTGGCTCCTCGTAATCCGCCCACTCCGTTCCATGTTTTCATAAGTTGCGACTCCGATGAGTTTGGCAAACTGAGGCAAGATTTGCGGGCCGCTATCGATTCTGAGTATATGTACAATGTGAAGCGAACAGAAGAACAAGAAGAACTCGTCCATCAGGGTATTGTGATGAAAGCGGTGCTAGTTGAGGCAGAGAGTGATGAATCGTTTGATATTGCCATGAAGCGAGGATTGAAGGGTTCTCAAATCTATGTGGGTATCTTTGGTAGAGACTACTCGATTCCTACCGCAGAAGAGTATATGTATGCCCGTAAACTTGGACTCCCCATCCTAGTCTACTATTTCACAAAGGACTCACGAAAGGCCAAAGACTGTCGTGGCAAGGTGGCCAATTTTCTCAAGAAAGAAGTCAAACCGCATGTCCGTATCCGTGGGAACTATTCGAAAATTGAGATAAGAGAAGAACGAGATTTGGTGGATCTAATTCTAGCTGATCTCGCCTGCAAGACCACCGATCTCGTTCGTGAAGCGGTATCCATCAGGCAACTCTTCCTTGAAGCCCCCGATACGGTGATTGCCACTGTACTTCGTGCCTACAAATCTGTGTTTGAATGAGCCGGTTTCCTCAACTTTACGAAACGGTCTGGCGGGGGATACATATCCCTTCCTACGATAAACTGTCCTGCCAATATTTTCTCCGCTAATTCCTCAGCGGCTCCAGTCTCTTTGAGCTGGTAGTCTTGGAGATACTCTCCTTTCAGATGTTTCACCCGTTGCGTCTTGTTCTATTCATTATCAACTGTTCCTCAAATGATTCCCACACTTGTACCAAACTAGCCCAGAATCATAGTTGTGAGACGACAGTGCTCCAAGGCGTTTCATAGCTCTTAAATATGCACTATTCGATGCCAACGCACCAGAGTGGAAACCTGACCACCGTAGCGTATTCTCCTTCTAGGAAATCGGTTAGGCGTCCAAGAGAAGCTCTTGCTGACCTATACGAGGGAACAGCTTTCCCCCAATGTGCAAAAGCCGATTCATCGTAGGTGACAATCACGCCAGTATCAATCAAACGCTTGTCGTACAAGAGCAGAAATCGAAAGAAATCTCGGAAGAACATTTCGAACCTAGAGTATTCTTGTTCTATAGCTATTCTGTTCTTCAGCAGATCGCATTTGTCAGTCTTGCCAGTTCCCAAATCTATTTTGACCTCAGCCTCCCAACCTAACTTTTTGAATTCGGAAGCAATCACATTCTTTACCGTCTCGCTTTTTGTGGTGCCATGTCCAAATCTAGGTAGCGAATGTAAAACCGAGACGATCTCATCCATTTCCTGTTTGTGAGTTAGTTGCATTATCTCCTTGCCATGTCTGTGGTCATAATCTTTGAACTGCACAGGTTGTTCTACCTCAACCTTAGCCGGTGAGCACGCACCGCCCTACATAGAATCAACATTGAATAACCTCCGCTTCTCTATGAGTGTGGAGGTTATGTTATCAAGAGTTATGCCTAGTTGCTCCAATAAACAGGCTGTGATTATAATCCCTAATTTCTGATTTATGTAATAAAGTTCTGGCCACTTGGCTGCCTTATCTCTGAGCTTTGTGTCATAATGAATAAGGTAGTTTCTAGTATCTGTCACTCTTCGTACGAAGACCTTTTTGTCCTTAATATAGACGTCAGCTATTTTTGAGAAGTTGTATAGCAACTCTCCTAATCTTTCTGATAGACGGGGTTCATTGCTATGTTTCAGTACGAAATTCAACCATTTTCGATGCTTCTTAGGGGCTGAATCCAGAATCTCCTTCTTCCTTAAGTTGTGCTTTTCTTCAGGCCATGCATAATTTCTGATTACCCTCCTGTGGTACGATTCGAGAGCTTGTACTAGACTTAGGAATTTCTGTTGTAGATACATGCGAGGGTTGTAGAATGTTCCGAAGTACAAATCACAAACTGGTTGAAGCAATTCCCTCTTTTCAAACCACTTCGGGATTAGAGTTTTGAAGTCGAGTTGTTTTAGTGTAAAAAGCATATTAAAAGAGGGTATCGATTTGGGCACGATAGACGAATCTATTGATTTGTAGAGTATGCTTACAGGCGGATAGTATGACTTGCCGGATACTGTTTCCACATTAGATTCCGTTTGACCTTCTATTGATAATGGATGGACTGGTTGCATCATGGTTAGGGACAGAAAGTTCTGGATGTGGTACATATCATCAAAGCAATCGGTATAACTGCTTTGTTCTGGAGATTCTCTCCTTACCCAAGTTTCCTGCGTTATGCTGGCTTCCCTTTGGTCTATTGTTTGCTGCCGCAAGATTGACTGAGTAGATAGTATTATCTTGCGACCATCCTTTGTAATCGCTTCAAGCGGTGAGGGTTGTTTGTACTTTATTGTTGTCTGTCCATCTTTGAGAATGTCTTGTATGTCAAATCCAGATATACCAGCCCATTCATCCAGATGTGAGTATTTGATAGAAAGACTCTTGAATTTGATATCTTCTGCCTTCTGAAAATGAGCTCCAACATAAACTATGTTGGCGAGGTATGAGTCCGTCTGAAAACCTGAGGATATTTGCGTCTTTCCAAAGCAATTGTATAAAGTCACCTTCTTGCCCTCCGGAGTGAATCCTAGTATGATATCATAATGAATTGGCTTTGCAAGATTCTCCATACCTGCAAGGGAATCAATGAGATTCAGATTTGCCCCTTCAGCTTGAGTGAATGTCAGGGTGCCACAACATTCTTTCTCCGAATTGTCTGGAATCCACCATTTGCCCTCAAACCTATGTTCCCTCATCAAAGCAAATCACTCATTGTCTATCAAAATATCAGACTCATCAAGTATCATGATTTCTAATTCCGATATCTTCTATCGTTTGCTTAATCAATCATTACCCTATAACCATACCACAAAATCACCAAACAACCAAACCACAAAACCATAAACATGAAAGTACGAACTGAATCCAAAATTCAACCAAATCTCAAAACTAAACTAACCCGCCGATTGGGGTGAAATTCGGGCGGCGGCCATAGCTGGTGAGAGCATCTCAATTTGAACTGCCGCTATAGACCTAGTTGGGGAACAAAAGCTAGATAGGCGCGTCTAAGTTCTTCATGATCTATTCGGTCGTAGATGTCTATGGCCTCTCGGCGTCGGTCTCCTCTCAATGCCTTGATGAGTTCTCTGTCCATGCCTGCTTGTCGAAGATGAGTCGTGAACCAGTGCCTGAAGCAGTGAGGGGACACGTGATCTTCAGGCTTTGGGGACTTTGGGTTGTGCACGCCGACTCGTTGTGCATACTTGGCTACCATTGAGTAGATGCCGTTTCTATTCAACCTGAGACCGTGCTCACCGATGAAGAGTGCTGGGGTTGCAGGATTGATCTTTTCGCGTTGGCTTACCCAGCGTTTCAACAGGCGTGATGTCTCGTCGTCGAAGAAGACTACTCTTCCGCTGCGTTTCTTAAATCGATTTCGCTTCAACGTTATCGATTGCATAGCCCAGTCTATATCATTCACGTCCATGGCGATCAGTTCTCCACGCCTTACACCTGTTTTGGCTAGTACTGCTAGGATGGCTTTGTCGCGGGTATCTATGACGGAGTTGATGAGGAGGCTCATCTCTTCAACTGTCAGGAGTTTCCGCGGTGATTCGTCGTCTGCTGTGCTCTCTTTTTTGTACCGTCGAAGATACCGCCTTCTCACTCCTGGCACAGGGTTCCTCTCCATATAGTCTTCGAAGACTAGGAATTCGTACAGTCCCGCTATGGCTGATAGGTCTTGCTCAAGGGTCGTCTGGTTTACCCTCTGAGAGTACCTGAAACGAATATAGTCATGCAGTACGTGTTTGTCTGCTTCAGTAATCGAGATCCTCTGTTGACCTAGCCAGATTAGGTATTGTTTTATGCTGGATCGGTAGCGACGGATGGTCTCTGGTGTTAGCTGTCGATCTCTACAGTCTTGGATGAACAGTTCCAGAATCTGCTGTGTACTGGGAGGCTGGATCAGGGTTTGTTGCCGGACTACCCTTTCCATCTGTATCCCCTTCTTGTCTTCTCCACGACCCCGTAGGCCTCCAGATTCTCCAATTGCTTGGCTACGGCTTTGACCAGAGGCGTGTCACGGGGATCGATCTTTAGGAGGCGTAGCAGGTGATCGGAATCGATTCTGTCGCCTTTCTTCAGCAGTTCAATAAGCCGTCTATCGTATCCTCGGATGCCTTTGAAGTTCTCATCTAGGAATGGTTCGGCTCTGTAACGGCGTAGCTCATTCTCGACCCGCTCTAAAGCGAGTTTAAGGATCTCATTATCTCTTGTCAGTTTCTCGATGTTCTCATCCTTTTCTCTTAGTTGCTGAATCAATGCTGCACGTGGCTTGTAGTCTTCCTCACCTTCCTCTTGTCGTAGTGAGTTAGCCACATGCTCGATAACGAAGTGTGAGATCGACTCGTTGGCCTTCTTGGCCCTAGTCTTCCAGTCCTCCACCATTTCCACAGAAGGTAGATAGACGTAGATTGACCGCTGCTTTATGGACTTGGTCTTACCCATGGAGACCCGTAATGGCTATGTATGGATGGATGGATGGGTATTTATATGTACCAGTAAAATGGTGCGGGGAGTGGGATTCGAACCCACGAACCCCTACGGGACAGGAGTTCTGCT
>CAYXJU010000020.1:0-15926 GCA_964464765.1 uncultured Candidatus Bathyarchaeia archaeon
GTGGAGACCGACTGTAATTATGGGTTGTGTGAAACGATTCGAGAGAAATGGTTACAAAAAATGAGACTTTCCTATGGTAGACGTAGCCCTCTTTAGCGGATTGATAAGTTCTGGTTGCTGGTCATTTCTTTATTGACAAACAACATTAGTCGTTGTGAGGGAGCACGAAATGGAGCATAGAAATAGTCCGATAATTGGAATAACCATGGGCGACGCGGCAGGTATCGGCCCTGAGATAATCGTTAAGGCTTTAGCCAAAAACGAAGTCTGGGATTTGTGTCGACCTGTTGTAATTGGAGATATCGGTGTCATATCTGATGTAATGAAGTGTACACGTATTGAGGTAGATGTCCGTAGTGTTGACAAAATCGAAAATATAAGATTCGAACAAGGCGTAGTTGACGTAGTAGATCTTCACAACATTGATCTGAAAACGTTGACCATGGGAAAGCCACAAGCCATGGCAGGCAGAGCATCATTCGAGTATGTCGAAAAAGCCGTTGATTTAGCATTGAGTCATGTGATAGATGCTGTAACAACGGCTCCAATTAGCAAGAAAGCATTGAATCTGGCAGGGTATCACTATCCAGGGCATACTGAAATCCTTGCTGACTTGACAGGCAGTAGCGACTATGCCATGATGTTTTTTGCAGGATCTCTAAGGACTATCTTAACGACAATTCACATGTCACTTATTCAGGCTTGTGCCCTGATAAAGAAAGACAACGTGCTCAAGACCATAAAGCTTGGAGATCAGACTCTGAAGAGACTTGGGTTCGAGAAACCTAGGCTGGCCGTCGCAGGCCTTAACCCACACGCAAGTGAAGAGGGATTATTCGGCGATGAAGAGGAAAAAGAGATTTCCCCAGCCATTGATACTGCAAGGGGATTTGGACTGGATGTTTCTGGGCCGTATTCCGCGGACACGATTTTTTCAGAGCAAGAAATGGCGAATTCGACCTAGTCGTAGCAATGTACCACGACCAAGGGTGTATCCCAATAAAGATAATGAGTTTCAACGTAGGGGTTAATGTCACTGTTGGCTTACCAATAGTTAGGACCTCTCCTGATCACGGAACAGCTTATCGACGAGCGGGGTTGCGACTTGGAACGGCGGATCCTCAAAGTCTCATAGAAGCATTGAGACTGGCATCCAAACTTGCTGATAGACAGTAGTCTGAAAAATTATACCATTGTGTGATCCAACTGCCGATCCAAAGACATCATTGACACAAAAATACACCCACGGGCTCAACTTAACTATGAGAATCCACAACAGAAGCTGAGGTATCGTCTTTGAGTTCGGCTATTGAGAATAGTTCAAGTGATCGGGTAGTAGTCCGATCCCCTTGTTCAACCAGCAATCTCGGCCCAGGCTACGATGTGTTCGGACTTGCCTTAGATGCATTACACGATACAGTTGAAGTCAGACTTCTGGAAAGGGATAAGATTGTTGTTGAAGTTCAAGGAACGTATTCAAAAGGCATACCTTTAGAAATTGAACTCAACAGCGCTGGAAGAACTGCAATTGAATTCTCAAAAAGACATGGACCATTTGGTTGCAGAATAAAGATTGAGAAAGGTATCCCCCCGGGCTCAGGATTGGGAAGCAGCGGCGCTAGCGCAGCAGGAACTGCTGTAGCCCTCAATCTGTTACTCGGTTTGAAACTCGAAAAACAAGAACTTGCTGAGATCGCGGCACAGGGTGAAATCGCCGCGGCGGGAGCCGCTCACGCTGATAATGTTGCCCCGGCAATATACGGTGGGTTTGTGATAATCTGTTCTTACAGCCCGCTACAGATCCTCTCGCTTACGCCTTCGAGGAACTTTGAGTTTGCAGTGGCGCTTCCCTTAGGAATAAAGAAGACAACGAAGAAAGCTCGAAGCGTTGTTCCAGAAAATGTGCCCATCTCCGCAGTGGTTCAGAACCTCGGAGCCGCGTCATCTATCTTGGCAGGGGTATTGCTGTCAGATCTCGATCTATTTGGAAAAGGCATGCTCGGTGACATGATAGTGGAACCCGCAAGAGCGCCTCTGTATCCAGGGTATGTTGAAGCAAAAAAAGCAGCAATGGACTGCGGCGCCATCGGAGCCACACTTAGTGGTGCCGGCCCCACGATCATTGCACTCGTAAACAAAAAGGATACGGACGCATTGAGAGTAGCGAGAAGTATGAGACTAGCATTCGAAGAGAGAGGAATAGACTGTCAGGAGTATGTTGCTAGACCTACCGGGGGAGCACATGTTGTTTAAGTCTGAGTTCAGGCAGTTGCGGTCGCAGGATACGTAATAACTGACAACGTTCTATGTTCCCGTGCTACTAATCCGGACTCCCACCGACCTGTAAAACATCATAGGACAAGGCGACGGAACCTCTCCGGTAAAACGTTTTTCGGATTTGGCCAAGTTCACGACACTAGCCATCGTTCCAATTAACCGCTTCAACGTTTTCTTTAGGATGATTCCATGAATCAGACATAATGAGTGAACGTCATTGTACCATGACAGGTACACTTATATACCAAGGATGAGCTTCTGATCGATGAGGCATATTGCAATTGGCAACTATTGCAACCCCAGTTTTTGAAAAGTCATCAGATAGTCTCTCAAGCGTAGATCAAAGAATTGGTATTCACTCTGATTCACGTTTACGTCAGCCACTGTCGATCAATCCGTTTAACGTGAATATTGAGAATGTTGTAGCTTCCGCTAATCTCCATCAAAACATCGACTTGGAATCGGTAGCAAAGACTTTTCCGGCGGCTAGATACAAACCAGACCAATTCCCCGGACTTATTTATCATCTTAGGAAACCCGACGTATCGGTACTAGTATTCAGGACTGGAAAATTGGTTATTGCCGGGGCAAAGTCTGAAGCAAGAGCGAGACGGGCTGTCCTGAGACTGGTCGAGGAACTGAAAGCAAGCGGACTCGTGATCCTAGGAAAACCTGACATAACGATTACCAATATCGTTGCTTCAGCCGACTTACGTCATCCAGTAGACCTAGAAGACATAGCAAGGAATCTTCAAGGGACCATATACGAGCCTGATCAATTCCCCGGATTGATTTATCGTTCAAAAGACCTGAAAGAGGTTATACTCATTTTTGCGAGCGGAAAACTAGTCTGCACTGGTGCAACCTCCGAAGATAATGTACCAAGAGCCATCAAGAGATTACGTGAGGAATTGGTTGATCGACACCTAATAATCACTGATCCACGTGACCAGCTGTGACTGATCCACATTGATTTTGAGGAGTAATAGAGGTGATTAGTCAATGTCTCTCGTTACCTTGAGGCTAGATAAAACCTCACAAGAGCCCAATGAAGACAACAACACGATGCAAGTGAATGAGTCATCGTTGACTTGTAGCATTTGTGGAAGAACAAAGGCTTCGAAGGTCACACTTAGAATGAGTCTCTGCAATCACAATGTTCCTCAATCGAGTTTCCAACTATTGGAAGATACTTGTCTCTGCATTCATTGCATATACAAACTAAGATGGCTATACACAAGGTCCTCAGACTGATCATTTAGATCATCATTAGGCAGATGATTGCGAGGAGGTGGATTTTGTGGGGAAAGCTAGGATGGTCAGGAAAGCAAAAAAGAGTAAAGAGAAGACAAGAACCTCCCTTCAGTCTGTCTATTCGAATTCTGACCAGAAGCCCAAAATGAATTAAGAGATATTGAATCTAAGATGACAACTCGTCCTTAGCTGTTCTCTTGGTGCTTGTCCACGTTGTTATTCTAGTGAACCAAGCGATAATGTGTTGTGTCCACCATGTTCTATTATTAGTGGCCAGATTACCAAACGCCACGTCCATCAACCGCGTAAGGAATTAAGTCTGTCGTAGTCGTTTCCTTACTTTGCCAAGTCCAAGAAGTTCGTCATGTTGCAGTTACATAACCATGCAAAGCAGCAATCGCGCTTTTTCCTACCCCATTCTGTCGCTTCTGGATATTCAATGACTCTTTCTCGTGCCAAGAGAAGCAACATTATGTCCTTTCGTGACCACAGCCTTTTTGTGCGATTGCACCAAAAATTATTCCGGCAGTTGGCCGATGGAAATGAGAGGAATTATGGCCATGGCTTTCCAACCTCCTCTCGATCTCTGCTGTAATTAGGAGCACCGCATTGATTGGCCAACTGCCATATCTTTTCACGAAGCTATTGACGACGAAAACGCATATATGAGCGCACTCTCCATGAACCACAGTGATCTGACAGAATTTTCTCGCTGTCCTTGAGTCCTCTGCAACTCTCAGAGTTCTAAGGAGTCGCCGTGCTAACTTCCCTACTTTCGGCAACTCATCATATATGGATCGATTCCAAAGAGTGAAAAAGGACTTCAACTTCACCGCGATGGTTTCATGATGTAACGAAAGGACTGGGGAAGCTCTTGTTTGTTCTTCCAAGCTTGGCTGTTCTACGTTCTCTTGACGAATTCACGTCTTACAAAATCTGGCAGTTGACCAGTTCTTGTGATGCTGCCCAAGAAAATCAATAGATGGGGGATTACTCCGCCATCTCTTGGAATTGATGTGAAATAGTTCAAGCTGTGTTAGATCTATGTCAATGCGTGCTTTCTTCCAAGCTTGAAATGTTTTGGTGGTATTGTTAGGGAGTGAAGGATTCTTCCAACCCCACCAGTTTCACTCCAGTTATTGCGGAGGCGTCGATGGTCAGAGCTCGTAGGTCTTCCTTGGTCAGCTTATGAACGTCACTTTTGCCTGCAAGCATTGTAAGTGTCTTCAATTCTCCTGTTACTGCATTGATATAGTTGGCAACTCTTTGCGAACCTTCGTCTACATTGAGGTTTTTCCTCAGCTCTGGATTCTGGGTTGCGATTCCCCAATAGCATTCATCTTTTGAGCATTGACCGCAGACTTTGCAGCCTAAAGCGACAAGTACTCCTCTTGCTATTCCTACGGCATGGTGAGAATCAATCCGAGTAAGGAGAATATGAGCAGAAACATTAGAACGATGTGAAAGCCTTGATGTACTGAACTGTCTCAGGAAGGTTATCGCTCCTGCAACAACGACTGCGTAGACATTAGTGAACCAGAGCCTCTCGTTTTCAAGATGTCTAACATGAAGTCAATTTTGGTTCATTGCCTCCGTTAGACTTTGCTGAGCAGTTTGGTAGAAAACATTGCCAGTAGACGTTGGTATGCAATTCGTGACCATCTCAGTTTGTTCCCAGTTTCTCGACTAGCAGATTGAGCATCTTCAGCGCATCTCCATAGACCATCGTTGTGTTCTTCATTTCGAACAGTGGATTGTCCACTCCGGCGTAACCCGCTGCTTTGGATCGTTTGAACACTAGAACATTTTTCGCTTTGTAGGCTTCCAAGATTGGCATTCCATAGATTGGTGTTCCTGACGCGGTCTGAGCCGCGGGGTTAACCACATCATTAGCTCCAATTATCAGGGCAGCATCTGTCTGCGGGAACTCTGGATTGATTGCAGCCATTTCGAACAGTTTGTCGTATGGAACATCAACTTCTGACAGTATGACATTCATGTGTCCTGGCATTCTACCAGCGACCGGGTGGATTGCGAACTTGACTTCTACTCCCCTCTGTTCGAGGAGGTCCAGTAGCTTCTTCACAGGTTCTTGGCACTGTGAAGCTGCCATGCCATAGCCTGGTACGATTATGACTTTCTTGGATTCCTTTAGGATCTCCTGTGCAGTTTCTATCGGATCTCTGGTTGGCTTCTCCATCGCCGCTTCTGAAACTTTCTTGGTTGATTGTTTTGGTGCAGCTGTCAGAATCTTGCCTTTGACGACGCTTTGAAGTGATCTGTTCATAGCCTTGCACATTATGCGGGTGAGGATGTAGCCGGATGCGCCGACGATGGCACCTATGGCTATGAGGAGATTGTTCTGAACGACGAATCCGACTATTGCGGCCGCTATTCCATGGAGCGAGTTGAGAAATGCGATCATGACAGGCATATCTGCACCTCCAACTCGAACCAGCAACAAGATGCCGTAGCTCAGAGAAACGATGGCGATGAGAATTGCCCACGGAATTGCCATTGTGTTTGAGGATTGAACTGCGAAGAATCCAAGGATACCGATGACAATCAACAACGCGTATGTGATTACTGAGTGTTGCGGTAACTGTATTGGTTTCTGTTTGATTGCTCCATGAAGTTTTAGTGCTGCAACTGCACTTCCTCCGAGAGTTAACACACCGACAACTATTCCTAGTACAGACGTAGTTTTCCAGAAGAGGCTCATTTGTGGGTAGCTACTCGTTGAGTAAGCATTGATTATTTCCATTATTGGAATAAAAGCGGATGCTCCTGCCCCGAATCCGTTGAATGAACTGACCAGCTCAGGTATTTCGGTCATCTTTATTCTTCTTGACAGCCAGACTCCTATGCCGCTTCCAATGACTATTGCTGGATAGACCAGTACGGGATCGAATATCTTGTACCTGATAAGAGTTGTCAGTATCGCAGCAGTCATACCCAGTGCAGCTACTCTATTTCCCCACAGAGCTGTCTTAGGAGATGACAACATTCTAAGTCCGATCAGAACCATTATGGCTGTTACAAGATATACTGCTGATTCGACCAGGGTCATATTCATCGTTCGTTCTTCTCCTTGAACATCTTCAGCATCCTGTCTGTGACTCCGAAGCCTCCTGCAACGTTTATCATCGAAAAAACTACTGCAACTGCTCCAATGATCTTGCTTGATGTCAAGATTGCAACTGACGTTGCCACAAGTGCGCCGAGAATATTAATGCCTGAAAGAGCATTCGTCCCCGACATCAAAGGCGTGTGCAACAGTGAAGGAATCTTAGATATGACGAAGAATCCTGCTATGAAAGCGACTATGAACACTACTACCATAACTAGTGGTTCCACTTGTTCATCACCGTAAATCAGTCATGAAGAAAAAAGATGGAGGTTCTAGGTTTGTTTCCCTAGTTCACTTTCATCGCACGAAGGGTTCCATCGTGAACTATTTTTCCATCCATCGTCACGACGCATTGCTTGACTATCTCGTCGTTCATGTCTAGCTTGATCTTCCCGCCGCCGTTCGAGATGTGCTTGATAAAGGCGTAGACATTTTCGGCGTACATTCGAGTTGAGTCCACTGGTTGCGCTCCTGGTATATTTGCGGTTCCGACTACTTTCACGCCATCGGCGTCAATTATCTGAGCTGCCTTTGTAAGTTCGCAGGTTCCACCTTGATCGATGGAGACGTCCACTATGACGGATCCAGGTTTCATCAACTTGACCATGTCTTTCGTTATGAGCATCGGAGCTTCTTCGCCCATTATTAGTGGTGACGAGATCACTATGTCCATGTCTTTGAGAATTGATCTCAGTACCTCTTTCTCTTTCTCCATCCATTCAGGTGGCAGACGTTTCGCATATCCACTCTTGTCTGCTGCGATATCATCTGGCGGCGCAAAATCGATGATCTTTGCTCCCAAGCTTTTTGCTTGTTCTCGCGCGTCTTTTCTTATGTCGATTGCGTGGACAGAAGCCCCCAGTCGCTTGGCGGTTGCCAGAGACTGTAGTCCCACAACACCCACCCCCAGTATGAGAACGTTTGAGGGTTTTATCGTTCCCACCGGTGTCGTTAACATTGGCATGAACTTTGGAAGAAGATTTGCCGCAATCAACATGGATCTGTATCCTGTTATCGTGCTCATGCTAGTCAACGGATCCATAACCTGGGCCCGAGTAATCCTTGGGACACTGTCCATAGTGATTCCAACGATGCCATTGTTGGCCATCTTCCTAACAAAGTCATGATGTGCGGGATTTGATGGATGGAGGAAAGTTACAAGATAAGCTCCCTTGTTCATCATATCGAGTTCATGTTTGTTCTTGTCTTTGTTGAATAATGGTTCCTTAACATGAATCACCAATTCTGATCCCCAGATCGTCTCAACGTCTGCAATCTTCGCTCCTGCTTGTTCATAGTCCGAATCCTTGAAGAAGGATCCCTCGCCTGCTCCTTTTTCGACGCAGACTTCGAATCCATCGGCAATGAATCTTTTCACAGTGTCGGGTGTCGAAGATACTCTTCTCTCATTGGGTTTGATCTCTTTTGGAACACCTATCATCATTTTTCTCAGATCCTCCGTTCGAAACTAAGTTGACCGAGCTTTACGGTCACGTGAACGGATACACAGTTTCAGCATATATTCCCCGATTACAGCTCAGAATCCCTATAACAACAAATAGACAAGCACGATAGATTTCCTCTGCGACTGATTGTCAGTTATCAAGGCGGATTGTGTGAGTTATTGTCAACAGTAATCTTCACCATGATGTACACAATGCGCAGCCTTTGAGACAGAAAAGTGCAAGATTGACACGGAAAACATCAGCATCTATCCAGATAGCCGTCACGCGGTGTTGTGTCTGAAAAGCGAAGGCGATGAAAGAATATCTGAAGTTTCGGATTCTCCAATTCGTGAGTGGACGCCTTGACTACTGTTCGACATGGCGAATGTTCGATTTGCATGAGTTTTGAGTTAGATCATGAAGAGTATACTCTGAACTTGAAAATGTCACCATTGATGCCGATCAAGGTCATCCAATACATATCTTTGAAAAAAGACCATTCTGAAACTCCTCTGATTTGCTTGGATCTAAGAAATCATAGTGATGAGGGTGTATCTGTAGTATCTAGTCCGGTTCGAATTAGCGACAAGTGAAGAAACAGTTGTTGTGACGAAAGCCATGGGTCTAAAGAGAATTGGATGTCTAATACTAGCATACGGGTGTCTTGGTCTCATAGTCTACTCCATGTTTCACATCAATATTGTACCAATTGATGGGATGTGGAAAACGTTACTTTGTGCCACACTGGGGTTTCTTGCCACAGGGCACATATTCTCGATGCTGTCAGGTGAGCTAACCAGGAATCATCCTAACACCCAGCACGCAAAGGCTGTAGCCAGTACGATAAAGTTCATTGGATTCTTTGTCGCGTTGCTTGTCTTCCTCTTCTTTCTCAAGAAAGAGGTGGATCTTCAGCTACTCTTGCTTGGAGGAAGTGTCGGAGGAATAATTCTAGGTTTCGCAGCACAGAAGACCATCAAGAACGTTTTTGCAGGCGTGCTGCTTATGGTAACCAGAAATGTGGAGATTGGAGATAGAATAACGTTTGTCAGCTCCGATCTGCCGATGCATTCATTCAATTTCCCTCATACAAGTTCTACTTCCATGATTATTTGGTTCAGGGATACGATGGGGTTGTGGAAGAGATCGGCATCTTCCAAACAAAGATGGCGCTTGACAAGGGACTTTCGATGATACTTCCGAACTCGGTCTTCCTCGCGTCAGGAGTAGTCAATATAACGAAGTCAAAGGCTGGAGGGGGATTATTGTATAAGATCAGATATAAATTTCCATTGAGTCATGATCCAGAAATCACACTTCGTATGATAAATGATCGGCTGGAAGCGAAATTTGACTTGGAAGATGTATATGTCTCAGAGAAGAATCAGAGCAGAAAACGTTCATCGTTGTGGTAGGTGTTCTCTCATGGGAACAGAGAGAGCTTGATCAAGTTGGATATCCTTCAGGAGCTAATAAGACTGGAAAAGATCTTGGTTCAGCCGTACATCACTACAGTCCACAGCTCTGGTTCATGAGGTGCCATCAGCTCATCCCAGATATTCTTGGATTCTCTTATTTGCCAGCAGAACTCGTCGAAATGACTGTTGTGGGAATATTTCTGAGTCTGTTCCTTACTGACGATACTTTCTTTTTGGCGTTGGCTCACACCAATGTGCTAGAAAACGGAGTGATTCTCTTGAACGCGTTTGTGTCCAGATCGAGTTGGCATTTTGAGAAGAGTCTCCTGAGAAACAGTTCGTCTTCCTCGGTTAACCCAGCCTGCCGCAGGTTTTTTCCCAGTGTATCGTAGCTTCCTTTGATGTATATTGCGCCACCTATCATGGAGTCACCCAATTCTCGACCTGCATTCCCCCCAATCACTATTGTGCCAGCTATCATGAATGAAGCGACGTGATGCCCTACATTTCCACCTACAACTATGGTGCCGCCCTTCAGCAATTGCCCTAAGCGGTTCTTTGCATTTCCTTTTATCACCAGTATACCTCCGCACATTGCCGAACCAGCTCCTTCGTCAGCATCACCATTTACTATCACTTCTCCTGCAGTCATTCCGTCAGCTGCGTACTTCCCTGCGCTGCCGCTAACTTCGATCATAGCACCGTCATTGAGAGCACCGATGAGATCGCCGACATCACTTCCTACGACAATACGCGCTCTCTCTCGGACGCCTACGGCGATGTTATTGAGTCCCGAGGCGTTTCGAACATAAATATCATCTTCACCTTTTTTTTTGTTCGTCAAAGGCTCAGACGTCCATGAGAATTCGAGTATTTGATTTGGACTTGCCTCTAGTTTAGTGAACTAGCTAGACCCGAGGCCTCAGTCGAGCAAAGAAATACGACATCCAGAACTCCCCCAAAGTGTCAATTCCTGACAGATTCTGATCATTCTCAAGTGAAGGCATCACATGCTCACTAGAATGCTTGGCAAAGTGTTTCTGATAGGAGATCTATGGCATCTAACATCTTTTCATGTGTATCGAATTTCCACGCATGATTCCAGGTTTTGCTCGGTGTTTGACAAGCCGTTTCTTCAAATTGACCGAAGAGGTGAGTTCCTAGTGATGTTGGGTTCACGTAGATACAGTAGGAAAGGTTTTCAGCAGGTGGAAATGATCTTGAGGACTCCTTGAGTTTCTGGAGACCTTCTCTTACTGATAGTCTAGGAGAGGCTTGTACGTGCCATTCGGGATTGACGTCTCCTTCCATTGGATTGCCTTCATACCACTCTAACTCCAAGACAATAGAACTGTCATCCCCCCAAACTGGAAGAACAGAAAGGAACTGCGTCTCCATCCCAGTGTGCAAACACTGACCGCAGACTTTGCTAGCAATAGTGACTATAGGAGTCTTCGTTATGGATTCCGTTGTTTTCGAATCAGCAGCTTCGAATACCTTGACGTCACAAATGTCTTCGCCAATGTACACGGGCAGATTGATTACTTCCAGGTCTTCTTCTTTGACATGATGGGTTTTCAAGCCGCTAGAGAATTGACTCACAATATATTTCTTGAAACTCCCTGAGGGGATCTGTAAAGGAAAACTCCGCCATTCAGTTATTGGAAACTCTCCAGAAACGGTCTCCGACCATTCTGTTCTGATAACGATTTTCCCAAGTTTTATCAAAGTGGATACTTTTCCGGGTTCCCTTTCGAACTGCTTCACCAAACTCCCAGTATTCTTCAGTTCTAGCCGGCCTCCAATCTAGAGAGGTGATACCGGTAGAGGCATATATCCCACGATTACAATCTGAAAGGCTCGTTTCGTCAAATAGTCTGGGCTCACAAACGCCTATCGCAACTCGATGTCTAATCCTAGCTCGGAGATTGTACGCCATTGCGAACAATAACTTTCCACACAATATACAGAATGATTGTCTCTCTAGCCTGAAAACACTCAAATCCAATCAATAAATACAACAAATGTATCCAGATGCTTATCAGTTCGGGCATCCTCCTACCACTTCAACGTGAACAAAATGACGTCTGAGGAGGTTGATCACGCTCTCCTCAAGAGCTTGGTATATGGGAATGGTGTGAGTGTGAATATTCATTGTCTCTCAAGAGCTCTCAGGAAGCACAGGAATACTGTACGGAAAAGAGTTGAAGGAATATTCAAGAATAGGATTCTCACTCGCCCTTACTTCCCTTTTGCGGGATTGAACAAAGAATATCCACTTCTAGTTCTGACAGAGGCCGATCTCCCATACAGCGAGGAGATTGACAAATGGTTCAGAGAGGACCCGCACATATTCGGCGCTTTCAGATCTAGGTATTCAGAATACAACACCCTAATCGTTCTCTATCACAAGAGCATAACGAGTTATCAACTTTGGAAGGAGAAACTTGCTGTGGAAGGTAAGATCCCCCTTGTAGACGGGTCTCTACCTAGAAGTTCGACGTCCTTCTACTCAACTGAGCTACGGATAAAATACGATCCAAACGCGCCAGTCCACCTAATCGAAGATGAGTTTAAGCACGAAGGAAAGCTTGCCATGAATGGATACGAAATTGACAGACTAAGTCTTCAGATACTCAAGCTTCTGACAGAAGGAAAATGCATTAAACTAAACGAAAGTCGGCTATCAAAAGAACTCGCACTTCATAGAAGCACGATCATCAAACGGACACAAAAATTCATTGATGAAGAATGGATCTCTAATCCTCTATGCAGATTTCCCAGTTTCTTCACTCCTCCAAACTACTTCCTCGCAATATGCAAATTGGAGGTCAAATCAAACAAAGATGCGTTTGTTCAGAACATTAGAAATGACCCTCATGTGACTATAGCACTTCACACCAACACTGATGAATACAACGTTCTGTTGTTCGCAGCATTCAAGAACCTAGACGAGGAACTTCATTGGGAAATTCAAAATGAAATGCGTTTTCCGAGGACTATTGGCAAAGTTGACGTTCATTTCTTCTCTTTGTCAAATGTTGTTGACGTGAGCCAGCGAAGAGTATATCTTGGAATAATGGACGAGAACTTCATGTACTTTCGAACGTGAAACGATCTTGCTGGCAAGAAAGTGACGGGAGAATCCTCGCCACTATCGCTGTTATCCAGAGTAGTGAGATGTTTGGCGTGCGAAACGTAACGAAACAAGTTGGAATCAATGAATCTGACCTGTATAGGAATCTTCGCTATCTTGATCCACATTACTAAAGACATGAGTTGTCAAGAGTGGAATTCGATGTATCTCACTGAAGATGTGCGGCAGGATCCTTGCCTACGTTGCTTCCAAAATTGCGGTGAATAGCCAGATCCATCTTTTGTAGTGCTTAACGAACCAATTCTCTGTCATGACTGTCAAATTCGCAAACCATCTTCCTGTCTGACGTACAGTGACAGATCGCCAGTGCGCAGGGGTAAGCCTTGCCAAAGCTCTGATCGCTTAGTTTTGCATCTGTAAGCATCTTGCGGACGCTCTGATGGAAACTGTTCATACCATTTCTTGAAACTGTAACGTCAGTATGAACGACAAATTTTACCGTCCATAGTCACCTCGTTTCGAAAATAGTGTGATGCCACGATCATTAGAAGACTTGTCTCTCTGGTTACAAACCGAATGCATTCATGAGACATAAAGGAATACGGACAACTCCAGCCATGATTCTTCGAGGGCGAGATGATGGTTCCTGAGGTCTCTTGACCCCATGAGATCATGTCAAATTGGAAAAACATGCTCTATCTTGCATCTATTCGCTTGGATAAGCATCTAGCCGTGGCCTTCGAGACTTCAATTCAATTCCACACATTCAATGATTTCTTTAGGAATGAGAAAATAGATCTAGTCATTACTGTGACGCGTGAGTTGAAGAATATGGGGCTTGAACAAGAGATCTTGAATGAGTTGGTGAAGATTCGGGAAGCCGTAACGCCCAAACCTCCGCCTCCGCAGCCTCCAGCGCCAACAGGACTTTGGGCGGAATTCTTGGATTTCATAGGTAAGAGTGGAGTTCTAGGTTTGGCCATCGGGTTCATTATGGGGCTGTACATAGGCAAAGTTGTCTCCGCCCTTGTTGCAGACATAATTATGCCGATTCCAGGAGCCTTCGTATCAGGAGGGGAGTGGAGAAAAGCTGTGATCAGCATTCCTGTGGGGAATGGAATGAACTTTGCGATAGGCGACTTCGTGGGTGTGATAATAGACTTTCTGATAGTGGCAATCTTGGTTTTCCTTCTATCCAAGTACGCACGGAAGATGGGTTTGAAGTGATCTTAGTCACTAGCGCGCATTGTTGAGTCAAAATCTGGTTAAGCTTCACTGCGACTAAACAAGTAACTTCCAACAGAGACCATCACAAAGCAGAACACCAACAACACGATCAAATCTATCCAGACTGGTATTGAAGAGAACCCGACAAGGCTGTGTCTTAATCCATCAACTCCATAAGTCAAGGGGTTCAGGAAAGCAATCGCTTTCAGCCAAGACGGTAGACCTTCCAAGGGAAATACGGCTGACGAGAGGAAGAAGAGTGGAAATATTATCAGGTTCATTATGAGTTGGAATCCATGAAAGTCTTCCATCTGGCTTGCTACAATGAGACCAAATCCCACAGCCGAGAAAGCTAGTAGAACCATAAACAGGATTCCCGCTACCAGACCGATTGTTGAGATTCTCACACCCAAGGCCAATGCAATCACCAAAATAACGAAGCCCTGCATTAGCGCCGTCGTTGCACCACCCAATGTTCTGCCGATGACGATGGAAAGCCTGCTCACCGGTGCAACGAGCACCTCTTGCAGAAAGCCAAACTGTTTGTCCCAGAGAACCGATACTCCTGAGAAGATCGAGGAGAATAGGACAGCCATGGCCACGATTCCAGGTGTGAGGAAATCTATGAACCTGTACTCTGAAGGTATGCCTGGAAATATTGCTGATCCTAATCCGAAACCCAGTATGGAGAGGAAGAAGAAAGGTTGGACTATGTTTCCGAGAAGTCTGCTTCGAGCTCTGATGAATCTCTTCACGTCACGCAACCAGATTACGTAGATCGCTTGAGTGGATATAAGCGCCATTCAGATCCCTTATCGAAATCTTCTCGCTAACTGTCTGTGCGCAGTTTTCATCCGGTCATTTATGTTCGGCTCGCTGTCTCTCATCTTGCTTCCAGTATAGTAGAGGAAAACGTCCTCCAGAGTTGGCTTGCGGGTCTCGACTGAAATCACTTTCACCCCCATGTCACGGGCTATGTTAACCACTTCGGGAATACGCTCCGCACTATGTTTCGTTCCAACAATCACTGTTGAATCATGCAGTTTCAAGTTTTCAATCCAGTCTTCGCTGCGTAAGCGTTCAGCAAACTTTTCCGGGTCAGAGCATCCCACCGTGACAAGATCACTGCCAATCGAGTTTCTCAAGTTGTCTGGGGCGTCGACTATCACAAGTCTGCCATGATCCATTATGGCAACGCGGCTGCAAAGGAAGTCTGCCTCATCCATGTAATGAGTTGTAAGAAATATCGTAACATTCTGTTCCTTGTTCAAACAAGCCACATAGTCCCATATGCTTCTCCTAGTCTGAGCGTCCAAGCCAAGTGTCGGTTCATCAAGAAAGAGAACCTTGGGGTAGTGCATCAAACCTCTCGCGATTTCTAGTCTACGCTTCATTCCACTCGAATACTTCTTGACCACAATGTCAGCTCGATCATACAGGTCGACGAGCTTCAAAACTTCTGCGATTCTCTCGCGTCTCTGTCCTCCCTTCATATTGTACATTCTTGCGTGAAAGTCCAAGTTCTCACGCGCTGTAAGTTCATCATCCAATGCGGGGTCCTGAAAGACTATGCCTATACTTCGCCTGACTCCGTCCGGGTCTCCGGCAATGTCGTGGCCGTCCACAAAAGCGGCTCCAGAAGTTGGCTTCATCAATGTGGCAAGCATCTTGATCGTTGTTGTCTTGCCAGCGCCATTGGGTCCCAGCAGACCAAAAATCTCTTTTCTTTGAACATCAAAGCTGACGCTATCAACGGCTTTGAATGATCCTTCAAACGTTCTCGTCAGACCTTGGACACTTATCACCAACGAACCCTGCACTCCAAATCGCCTACAAATTGTCTTGGCACTGCTTTGTTTCCTTCAAGTGTGGCCAGTAGTTTATGATAACATACCTTCCAGCCTATGCAATATCTTAAGCATTAGGGGTTACGACAGTCTACTGGATTTGTTAACTGGGGGCGAGTCTTCTCGTATTCGTTTGGACAGATCCATCTAGCCGAGTGGAGTTTGTCAGGACTATGTCTGTATGAATCTTTAGAGTGTGGACTGACCAGCCACCTTTAGGAAAGGCAGCCA